>JAJXUO010000006.1 GCA_021782815.1 Pseudomonadota bacterium | reverse complement strand
CCATCATAATCAGGACGAAGGGGGATCGGCGCTGCCACGGCATACCTCCAGCTGTTTGCCAGAGTGATTCACATTCCGACCGTCTTGGGAATCCCCGTTGTGAGTCTCATTCAGTGCAGGTTGGTATAAGGCTCGCGAACGCCGGTCAGGTGAACAGGCCGGCAATCAGCGCGGCGGCCTCACGGTGAACCCCGTCGCGGTCGGCGGCTGTCAGCGTCGATTGCGTGAGGTAGACCGCCGCCACGATGGGGGCGCGGCCCGGCGGCATCATCAATCCCACCGTATTGGCCGTGCCGTTCTCGCCTGAGCCGGTCTTGTCGGCCATGCTCCATCCGCCGGGCAGACCGGCGCGCAGGCGGTGATCGCCAACGTGGTCGCCGGCCATCCAATCCAGCAGGCGTCGGCGCGAGGCTGTCGACAGGACCGGGCCCAACAGCAGGGTTTCCAGATCATCGGCCATGGCGCGGGGGCTGGAGGTATCGCGCCGATCGCCCGGCAGGGCGCTGTTCAAATCGGGTTCCCAGCGGTCGAGCCGGGTGACGTTCTCGCCGAGACCGCGACTGAACGCGGTTACGGCGGCGGGACCGCCCAGGCGCCGCAGCAGCAGATTGGCGGCGGTATTGTCGCTCCATTGCAGGGCGGCGGCGGCAAGGTCGGCCAGCGTCATGCCGCCATGCGGGGCGGTGGCGAGATGGGCCCGGGTGATGGGGGCATAGGACAACAGATCGGCGGCCGTGTAGGGCTGGATCTGTGCCAACCGCTCACGCCCCTGATCCACCCGCTGCAGCAGCGCGGCGACGATGAGCAGCTTGACGGTGCTGCACAGGGGGAAGCGTTCGTCGGCGCGCCAGGCCAGGCAACCGCCCCCCGCCAGATCGCGGGCGAACAGGCCCAGGCGGCCGCCGCTGTGCCGCTCCAGGGCGGCCAGGGCGGCGACAGCCCTCCGCTGCCGCCGGGCGGGCGGCGGGGCGGCCGCCGCGACACCGCCCAGGATGCCGAGAAGACCGCCGCTCAGGGCCAGAAAGGCGCGGCGGCGCATGGGGATTAGGCCGAGAGTCCCAGCACGTCGGTCATGTCGTAGCGGCCGGCGGGGCGGCCCACCGCCCAGCGGGCGGCGCGGATGGCGCCCTTGGCGAACACCGCGCGCGACGAGGCCTTGTGCGTCAATTCCAGCCGTTCGCCCTCGGCGGCGAAGAGCACGGTATGATCCCCCACCACATCGCCGCCGCGCAAGGTGGCAAAACCGATGCTGCCGCTCCGTCGCGGACCGGTCTGGCCGTCGCGCTCCTTCACCCACACCTCCTCCAGCGCCACCTGCCGTCCTGCGGCGGCGGCGCGGCCCAGGCCCAGAGCGGTGCCCGACGGGGCATCCACCTTGTGGCGGTGGTGCATTTCCACGATCTCGATATCGTAGCTGTCGTCCAGGGTGGCGGCCACCTTGCGGGTCAGCGCCATCAGGAGGTTGACGCCCACGCTGAAATTGGGCGCCCAGACCATGGCGGCACTGCGGGCGGCGGCATCGATGCGGGCGCTTTGCTCCGGGGTCAGCCCCGTGGTGCCGATCACCAGCGGCTTGCCCAGCGCGGCGGCCAGGGCCACATGCTCCAGCGTGGCGGCCGGGGTGGTGAAATCGATGATCACGTCCGAGGCCTCGAACAGGGCGCGGGCGTCACCGCCCACCACCTGCCCCAGAGGGCCGCGGCCCAGAAGCTCGCCGATATCGCGGCCCAGGGCGGCACTGCCCGACCATTCGCTGCCGCCGGCCAGGGAAACCCCCTCGCCCTCCAGCGTTTCCCGCATCAGCATCTGGCCCATGCGGCCGGCGCAGCCGACAATCCCGATCCTGGTGGTCATGATGGCCTATCCTCGTTGTTGGCGCTGAACATTGTTCAGTCCTTCAGGTCGTCCCACAGTTCCTTGACCTTGGCGAAAAAGCCGGTGGTCTGCGGGTTGGTTTCCTTGCCGCCGGCGGTTTCAAACTCGCGCAGCAGTTCCTCCTGGCGTTTGGTCAGGTTGACGGGGGTTTCCACCACCGCCTCCACGAACATGTCGCCGCGCGCCTGGCTGCGCAGCACGCTCATGCCCTTGCCGCGCAGACGGAACTGGTTGCCGGTCTGTGTGCCGGTGGGAATGGTGATCTTGGCGCGGTTGCCGTCGATGGTGGGCACCTCGATGGTGCCGCCCAGGGCCGCCGTCACCATGGGGATGGGCACCCGGCAATGAATATTGGCGCCCTCGCGCTGGAACAGGCGATGCGGGTTGACCGCCAGGAAGATGTAAAGATCGCCGTTGGGCGCGCCGCGCATGCCGGCCTCGCCCTCGCCGGCCAGACGGATGCGGGTGCCGTCCTCGACCCCGGCCGGAATGGTGACCGACAGGGTCTTGTCCTTGCGGGTGCGCCCCGAACCGCCGCAGCTCTTGCAGGGATCCTTGATGACCTTGCCCATGCCCTGGCAGGTGGGGCAGGTGCGTTCGATGGTGAAGAACCCCTGCGTGGCCCGCACCTTGCCGGCACCGCGACAGGTGCCGCAATCCACCGGCGCCGAACCGCCGGCGCCGCCGGTACCCTTGCAGTCCTCGCAGGGCACCGAGGTGGGCACGCGGATCTCGGCGGATTTGCCGCTGAAGGCCTCTTCCAGGCTGATATCCATGTTGTAGCGCAGGTCGGCGCCGCGCGCCGCCTGGGCGCCGCCGCGGCGCCCGCCCATGAACTCGCCGAACATTTCGTCGAAGATATCGGCGAAGCCGCCGCCGAAAGGCGAACCGCCACCGCCGCCGAATCCGAACCCGCCACCGCCGCCGGGGCCGCCCTGTTCGAAGGCGGCATGGCCGTAACGATCGTAGGCCGCGCGCTTCTGCTCGTCCTTCAGGACGTCGTAAGCCTCGTTGACCTCGCGGAATTTTTCCTCGGCCTTGGGGTCGTCGGGATTGCGGTCGGGATGGAACTGCATGGCCAGCTTGCGGTAGGCCTTCTTGCAATCCTCGGGGCTGGCGCCCTTGGCCACCCCCAGCACTTCATAAAAATCGCGTTTGCTCATGCCGATCAGCTCGCCCGTGCAAGTCGGCCCCCGCCCTGTTCGCCCGGGGCGGACACGGCAGGGGCCGGTACAGACTGAAATACGTCTTTACTTGTCCTTCACTTCCTCGAAGTCGGCATCCACCACGCCGTCGTCGGCCTGATGTCCGCCCTCGGCGCCCTGAGCGGCGCCGTCGGCGGGAGCGCCGTCCTGCTGGGCCTTGTACATGGCTTCGCCCAGCTTCATCGAGGACTGCATCAAGGCGTCGGTCTTGGCCTTGATGGCGGCGGCGTCGCCGGAGTCCAGCACATCCTTCAGGGCCTTCAGATCGGTTTCGATCTGGCTCTTCTGGTCGGCCGGAACCTTATCGCCGAACTCGGTGAGGTTCTTCTCGGTGGTATGGATCAGACCGTCGGCGTGGTTGCGGGCTTCCACCGCCTCCTTGCGCTTCTTGTCGTCGGCGGCATGGGCCTCGGCGTCCTTCACCATCTTGTCGATGTCGGCGTCCGAAAGACCGCCCGAGGCCTGGATGCGGATCTGCTGCTCCTTGCCGGTGGCCTTGTCCTTGGCCGAGACCGAGACGATGCCGTTGGCGTCGATATCGAAGGTCACCTCGATCTGCGGCATGCCGCGCGGGGCGGGCGGCAGGCCCACCAGATCGAACTGCCCCAGCATCTTGTTGTCGGCGGCCATTTCGCGCTCACCCTGGAACACGCGGATGGTCACGGCGGTCTGGTTGTCCTCGGCGGTGGAGAACACCTGGCCCTTGCGGGTGGGGATGGTGGTGTTGCGGTCGATCAGACGGGTGAACACGCCGCCCAGGGTTTCGATGCCCAGGCTCAGCGGCGTCACGTCCAGCAGCAGGACGTCCTTGACCTCGCCCTTCAGCACGCCGCCCTGAATGGCGGCGCCCACGGCCACCACTTCGTCCGGGTTCACGCCCTTGTGGGGCTCGCGGCCGAAGAACTCCTTCACCACCTCGACGATCTTGGGCATGCGGGTCATACCGCCCACCAGGATCACTTCGTCGATTTCCGAGGCCTTGAGACCGGCGTCCTTCAGGGCGGCGCGGCAGGGGTCGATGGTGCGCTGCACCAGATCTTCCACCAGGGCTTCCAGCTTGGCGCGGGTCAGCTTGATGTTGAGATGCTTCGGACCCGAGGCGTCGGCGGTGATGAACGGCAGGTTCACTTCCGTCTGCATCGAGGACGACAGCTCGATCTTGGCCTTTTCGGCGGCTTCCTTCAGGCGCTGCAGGGCCAGACGGTCCTTCTTCAGGTCGATGCCCTGCTCGCGCTTAAATTCGTCGGCCAGATATTCGATGATGCGGGCGTCGAAGTCCTCGCCGCCCAGGAAGGTGTCGCCGTTGGTGGACTTCACCTCGAACACGCCGTCGCCGATCTCCAGCACCGACACGTCGAAGGTGCCGCCACCCAGGTCGTAGACCACGATGGTGCCGGCGCCCTTCTTTTCCATGCCGTAGGCCAGAGCGGCCGCGGTGGGTTCGTTGATGATGCGCAGGACTTCCAGGCCGGCGATCTTGCCGGCGTCCTTGGTGGCCTGGCGCTGGGAATCGTTGAAATAGGCCGGAACGGTGATGACCGCCTGGGTCACCTTTTCGCCCAGATAGCTTTCGGCGGTTTCCTTCATCTTCTGCAGAATGAAGGCCGACACCTGGCTGGGGCTGTATTTCTTGCCTTCGGCTTCCACCCAGGCATCGCCGTTGTCGCCCTCGATGATATGGTAGGGGACCAGGCCGATGTCCTTCTTGGTCACCGGATCGTTGAAGCGGCGCCCGATCAGACGCTTGATGGCGAACAGGGTGTTCGACGGGTTGGTGACGGCCTGACGCTTGGCGGCCTGACCCACCAGACGCTCGCCCGAATCCGCGAAGGCAACCATCGACGGCGTGGTGCGCGCGCCCTCGGCGTTTTCAATGACCTTGGCGTTCTTGCCTTCCATGATGGCGATGCAGGAATTGGTGGTGCCCAGGTCGATACCGATGACTTTGCTCATCTCTTCCTCTTGTGTTGCGGCTGGTTCCCGCGGTCCTGATCCATGCAGCAACCGCAAGATCCCCCAGGGGTTTAAGAGCCCGCGCCCCGAACGGGCGGCGAACCGATCTCTTGCGGTTATATAAGGCAAGGCCGAACCCGCGCAACCGGCAGTCCGGTGGGAATCGCGCTCGGCCCCCCTTATGGCGGCGCGATGTTAGCACTCTGCCGCCCCGAGTGCCAACACTTCCCGGCAAAAACAGACCGCCAGGATGATGGTATGAGAGCCACTATCCTTGCGCACCGCACGGTTTAGCCTTGGCCCGGCAGCGGACATTGCGTATATCACTGCTGCAAGGGGGGAAGCGCTGCGGCGGACGGAAAACTCACCACAAGGGTGGAGGGGGCCGGCGGCCTGGCGGTGCTTCAGCATTAGGGCGCAATAAGCTGGATTAAGCCGGTGAACGATTATAACTACGATGAACAGGCCCGCCGCCGCGCCCTGTTCCGACTCTTGCAGCTGTTTTTTCTGCTGTTGATGGGGGTGTGCTTTCTGCTGGCCGCCCTGGCGCAATCCCTGTTCGCCTCCGCCCTGCCGGGCTGGTGGGCCCTGGGCGGCATGGTGGTGTGCTTCATCGCCTTCTGGTGGTTCGGCCACGAGGCCGACCGCCGCAGCTGATCCGTTTTATTCCGGCCAACTGACGATGTGATGGTCGAGAAAGCGCGCCTTGCGTTCCGGCACGGCGCGGCCGCGAATCGACTGCCCGGCGGTATGCACCGAATTGGCGTCGCCCGTCACCAGCGGATGCCAGGCCGGCAGATCGCCGCCGCGCGCCAGCAGGCGATAGGCGCAGGTGGAAGGCAGCCAGTTCAGTTGCAGCAGCTGATCCGGCCGCAAGGAAACGCAATCGGGCACATGGCGCTGCCGGGTTTCGTACTGCTTGCAGCGACAGCTGGACAGATCCAGCAGGCGGCAGCCCACATTGGTGTAATAGACCTCGTCGGAATCCTCGTACTGCAGCTTGTGCAGGCAGCATTTGCCGCAGCCGTCGCAGAGGGATTCCCATTCCTCGCGGCTCATCTCCTGCAGGCTTTTGCGTTTCCAGAAGGGGACGGCGTCATCCTGAGCGGTCATAGGGGCGGGTCCTTACGGTCCAGAAGGTGAAGGAAGGAGCCCATCACCGCGCCCCGCACCTGTCCGGCCGGCGGCAGCGGGCGGCCCGAGGCGTCGGCCAGATGGAACAGCGGCGGCCCGCCGTCGCCCTCCTCGAGACTGGTGGCGTAGTGAAATTCATGGCCCCGGAAGCCGTCGCCGAGGGCGCCCAGCGGCGTGGCGGCGGCCAGACGGGCCTGACGATAGCCCAGATGCAGGCGGCGCTGGGCGAAACTGGTGGAAACCGGCAGCAGCCCGGCCATGGCGTGACGCCGGCCTTCGGCGTCCACCAGGCCCCGGCCCAGGGTCATGTAGCCGCCGCACTCCCCGAAAACCGGCACGCCGTTGGCGGCGGCCCGCCGCAAACCGGCCATGAAAGCGGCGGCGGCGGCCAGGCGCCCGGCATGGAGTTCGGGATAGCCGCCCGGCAGATAGATGAAATCGGCATCGGCGGGCGGCGGCTGGTCGGCCAGGGGCGAAAACTTGCGCACCTCGGCGCCGGCGCGGCGCCAGCCCTGCAGCAGCGCCGGATAGGCGAAGGCGAAGGCGTCGTCCTCGGCCACGGCGATGCGCTGGCCCAGCGGCGGCAGCGGCACCGCCGCCCCGGCGGCGGACAGGCGGCAGGGGCGGGCCAGGGCGCTGAAGGCGGCCAGATCCACATGGGCCGCCACCACCGCGGCGGCGGCATCGAGGCGGGCGTCGAGATCATTATGCTCGCGGGCCTGGATCAACCCCAGATGCCGCTCCGGCAGGGTCATGGCCCGGTCCTGGGGCAACCAGCCCAACAGCGGCAGATCGGGAAAGGCCGCGCCCATGGCCCGGGTAATCATGGCGCGGTGGGTCGGGCTGTTGACGCGGTTGAACACCACCCCGGCCACCGGCACATCGGCGCGATGGGTCAGGAAACCGCCCACCAGCGCCGCCGCCGAGGCGGCCTGGCCGCGCACATCCACCAGCAGCACCACCGGCCAGCCGGTGAGGGCGGCCATATCGGCGGTGGAGCCGCAAGGCTGGCCGGGCGGCAGATCCGCGCCGTCGAACAGCCCCATCACCCCTTCGCACACCACCAGATCGGCGCGGCCGAGTTCGGCGGCCAGGGCGGCGATGGTGGCCGGGCGCATGCCCCAGCCGTCGAGATTGAGGCAGGCCTTGCCGCTGGCGGCGGCATGGAAGGCGGGATCGATGTAATCGGGGCCCACCTTGGCCGAAGCCAGGGCGACGCCGCGCCGCGCCAGGGCCCGCAACAGCCCCAGGGTGAACACCGTCTTGCCGCTGCCCGAGGCGGGGGCGGCGATGATCAGTCCATTGGCCATCACAGGGCTTTTTTCAGCGCCGCCGCCAGATCGTTGGAGGGAATGCTGCCGGGGAAGGGTTTCAGGAATTTGCCCTGACGGTCCATCAGATAGAGGATCGAACTGTGGTCCACGGTATAGTTGGCGCCGTCGCCCGGCACCTTCTTGGCATAGACGCGGAATTCCCGCATCACCGATTGCACCTGATCGGGGCTGCCGGTCAGCCCCACCAGGTCGGGCATGAAATTTCTCACATACTGGGAAAGCTGGTCCACGGTATCGCGCTTGGGGTCCACCGAAATGAAGATGGGCACGATCTGGGCCCGCTGCTGCGGCGTCAGCTGATCCAGGGCCCGGCCGATGCCGCCCAGGGTGGTGGGACAGATGTCGGGACAATAGGTATAGCCGAAATAGATCAGCATGAGCTTGCCGCGATAGCTGGCCTCGGTCACGGTGTGGCCGGTCTGGTCCTCCAGGGTGAAAGGCCCGCCCACCGACCCGCCCGGCACCAGAGTATCCATGCGCCAGAACAGACCGATGGCCACCACCACCACGGCGGCGGCGATGCCCGCCAGAATGCGCCCGGCCCGGCGGCTGACCTGATCCACCTTCTTCTGCTTACGCGACTGAATCCTGGCCATTGATGCGATGTCCCTATTTAAAGATGTCTCTCACGGCGCCGGGCGCGGTCAGGCGATATGTTTCCAGGCCAGCATGGTCAGCACCCCGGCATTGACCACCAGCAAAAGCGGCGCCCATTTCAGCAGAGCGGCGCGCCAGCGCTGCCCGGCCATATGCCCCACCAGGCCCACCGCGATCAGCGCCGGGCTGGTGCCCAGGGCGAACATCAGCATGCCCGCCGCGCCGGCCAGCATCGAGCCGCTGGCCGAGGCCGCCGCCAGGGCGCCGTAGATCATGCCGCAGGGAATGAAGCCCAGCAACAGCCCCAGAAGATAGCCGCGCGCTCCCACCGGATGGTTGAACAGCGGCCGGGCGGCCCGGCCCACCAGACGGTTCCAGGCCCCTTCGCCGCTGGCGCCGCCCAACAGCCGCTTCAAGGCGGGCACCGCCATCAGCAGCATAAACAGCGCGGCGAACAGCAGCAGGGCGGCCGACACCCAGTGCAGCCCGGCCCGGTCGGTCAGGGAACCGGTGACCAGCGCCCCCAGGGCGCCCAGGACGCCGTAGGTGGTGGCCCGGCCCAGATGATAAGGCAGGGCGGCGGCGCCGGTCAGACGGCGCCATTCGCTCATGGCCGCCAGCGGCGTGGCCTCCAGACGGGCCGCCACCTGCGACAGCACGAAAGGACCGCACATGCCGGAGCAATGGCTGACGCCGCCCACCAGACCCGCCAGGAACAGGCTGCCCAACAGCCCGCCGTTGTTGCCCACGGCCACCTGGCACTGGGCGGCGCCGGAATGCAGCAGGGTCAGAAGCAGGGTTTGCTGGTCCATGGTCCGGCCTCGCTCACGGCAGCCAGTTCAATCGATCGCGCAGGCGCACCACCTCGCCCACCACCACCAGGGCGGGAGGCTCGATGCCGGAGCGGCGCGCCGCCTCGGCCAGGGTGGACAGGGTGGCCACCACCACCCGCTGCTCGGGCGTGGCCGCCTTGGAGACCACCGCCGCCGGTTCGTCGGGGCTGCGCCCCTCGGCGATCAGCAGGGCGGCGATGCGGTCCAGGTGCTTCAGGGCCATGTAGAACACCAGCACCGGCACGGCGCGGGCCAGATGCGGCCAGTCGATGGCGTCGGGCACCTCGCCCGAGGCGTCGTGGCCGGTGACGAAGGCCACGGCGGAATTGCAGTCGCGGGCGGTGGCGGGAATGCCGGCATAGGCCAGACCGCCGACGCCGGCGGTGATGCCGGGCACCACCCGGAACGGCACCCCGGCCTCGGCCAGCACCTGGGCCTCCTCGGCGCCGCGCCCGAATACGAAGGGATCGCCGCCCTTCAGGCGCAGCACCCGTTTGCCGGCGCGGGCCAGCTCCACCAGGCGGTTGGAAATATCGGGCTGTTTGGGCGAAGGCTTGCCGCCGCGCTTGCCGGCATAGTCCCGCGCCGCGTCGGCACGGGCCAGGGCGAGAATGCGCTCGTCCACCAGGGCGTCGTAAACGATAACGTCGGCCTGGCGCAAGGCGTGCAACGCCAGCAGCGACAGCAGGCCGGGGTCGCCGGGACCGGCACCAACCAGCCAGACATGGCCGGGCATAAGGTCGGGAAGGGAAAAGGGCAATGGCTCCATAGTGGCCGGACTATAGCCCGAGAGCGGGGAGAAGGTCAGGCGTTTTTCGCGAAGATGCGCATCCCCCCCTTGCCTTTTGCCGCAATCGACGTATCTCTGGTACGAGGGAATTTGAACGAAAACAAAAGGATCAAGCCCGCAGGATGACGGTTCCGCCCCATCCCATCCCGCTGGACGACGGCCTGTGGCTGTGGACCGGACTGGCCGACGACGCCCAGCGCCGCAAGGTTCTGCGCCAGCATCTGGCCACTTTGGCCGGCTGTCCGCCGGAACAGCTGCGCCTGGAGCGCGATCCCCTGGGCCGCCCCTATATCGTGGCCCCGGCCCCCGACCTGCATTTCAGCCAGGCCCGGCGCGGCGATGTGCTGGTGGTGGCGGCGCGGCACGGCGGCCTGGTGGGGGTGGATGTGGAGAGCCTGCACCAGGACGAGGCGCGCGATTTGTCCTGGGTCGACGCCGTGGCCGGGGATTTTTTCGCCGCCGACGAGGCCCGCTGGTTGCGCTCCCTGCCCGAGACGGAGCGCGCCGACGGTTTCTTCCGGCTGTGGACCGCCAAGGAGGCGGTGCTCAAAGCCTTGGGACGCGGAATCGCCCAAGGGATGCGCCAGCCCGATTTTTCCGGACTGCTGGTGTCGGGACAGACGCTGTCCGCAACCCCATGCCGATTGACGGCGCATGGCCGCGTCTTTCGCGTGTGCTGGTGGGATTGGCGGCAGGGGCAATTGCGCCTGTGCCGGGCCTTGTTGGATGAAGAATAGCCGTCAGGCAAAAAGAGATCTTTATAATCGCGCTGCAAAGCAGTATGCCCTTGCCCTGAACTACAACATTGTGCGCCACTGCCCCTTGGGGGGTGGCGCGATCGATTGACCGCCCGGCCATGGCACGGGCGGCTTGGTGGCTTTGAACAACATGGATTCAGTCACGCCCGTTGTGTCGGCTATCGGCTCCCCCTGGGAGGCGGGCCTTCTTCGCGATGAATTGCTGCCGGAAATCTTCACGTTTTCCGCCACCGCCCATCCGTCGCGCATCGCGTTGCATTTCCAAGGCCGGGATCTTTCCTATGGCGATCTGGACCGGCGGGCCAACCGCATCGCCAACGCCTTGCGCGCCCGCGGCATCGGTCGCGGCGCCTTCGTCGGCCTGTGGATGCAGCGCTCCGCCGATCTGCACGCGGCGCTCCTCGGCATTCTGAAGACCGGCGCCGCCTATCTGCCGTTCGACGCCGACGCCCCCGCCGACCGCGTGGCCGAATGTCTGGCCGACTGCAATGCCGCCGCCCTGCTGGTGGACGCCGTCAACGGCGCCAAGCCGGGCCACTATCCGGCGCCGGTGCTCGATGTCGCCCTCCCCCTGGCCCAGGGCGACGATGCCGCCGTCGATCCCCGCGCCCAGGGCGTGGGGCCGGGCGACGCCGCCTATGTGATCTACACCTCGGGCTCCACCGGCAAGCCCAAGGGCGTGGTCATCAGCCACCGCAACATCTGCCATTTCCTGCGCGCGGCCAACCGGATCTACGGCCTTTCCACCGCCGACATCATGTTCCAGGGCGCCTCGGTGGCCTTCGACCTGTCGCTGGAAGAGATCTTCGTGCCTTACATGGTGGCGGCCCGCCTGTGGGTGGCCGATCGCCAAACCCTGCAGGATACGGAAAATCTCGCCGCCACCCTGACCCGGGCCGGAGTCACGGTGATCGATACCGTGCCCACCCTGCTCTCCATGCTGCAAGGCGACGTGCCCAGCCTGCGCGTGGTCATCCTGGGCGGCGAGGCCTGCCCGCCCGCCCTGGCCGAGCGCTGGTGCCGGCCCGGCCGCCGTTTGTTCAACAGCTACGGCCCCACCGAAAGCACCGTGGTGGCCACGGTGGCGGAAATCCAGCCCGGCCAGCCGGTGACCATCGGCACGCCCATTCCCAACTACACCTGCTACGTGGTGGACGAAAACCTGCGTCCGGTGCCGGTGGGAGTGCAGGGCGAGCTTTTGATCGGCGGCCCCAGCGTGGCGGCGGGCTATCTCAACCGTCCCGAGCTCACGGCGCAGAAATTCATCGCCAATCCCTTCCCCTCCGACCGCGAGGACCCGCTGCTCTACCGCTCGGGCGACGCGGTCAGCCTGGATCACGACGGCAACATCGTCTTCCATGGCCGCATCGACGATCAGGTGAAGATTCGCGGCTTCCGCGTCGAACTGGGCGAGATCGAGGCCCGCCTGGCCGAACTGCCGGGGGTAACGGCGGCGGCGGTGGTGCTGCGCGCCGAGGCCGGCACCGATCGCCTGGTGGCCTTCCTCACCGGCGAGGCCGCGCCCGACCGCGCCGCCTTCCGCGCCGCGCTGAAGGCGCATCTGCCCTGCTACATGATCCCCTCCCATTACGAAACGCTGGAGGCCCTGCCCCGGCTGTCCTCGGGCAAGACCGACCGCAAGCGCCTGCAAGCCTGGCCGCTGTCGGCCATCGAGGCCGAGGAGCAGGAAGAGGCGCAGACCCCGGCGGAAGAGGCCCTGCTGGCGGCGGCCAGGCGGGTGTTCCCCGGCCAGTCGCTGCCCTTCGAGGCCGATTTCTTCACCGACCTCGGCGGCCATTCCCTGCTGGCGGCCCGCTTCGTTTCCGCCGTGCGCGAACATCCCGCCTATGCCGGGCTCACCCTGCAGGACGTCTATAGCCAGCGCAGCCTGCGCGCCATGGCCGCCCTCCTGGACTTGCGCGGCGGCAGCGAACAGCGCGATCTGTCGTTCCAGGCGCCGCCGCTGCTGCGCCGCTTCCTCTGCGGTCTGGCCCAGGCGGCGGCGCTGCCGCTGATCCTGGCCCTGACCACCGCCCCCTGGCTGGGGGTGTTCGTGGCCTATCAGCTGTTTTCCGGCGACGACGAGAATTTCCTGCGCGAACTGGTGGCGCTGCTGGGCACCTACGGCGTCATCAATATCGGCACCTTCATCTTCGCCATCGCCGGGAAATGGCTGGCGATGCCGCGCGCGGTGCCGGGCCGCTATCCCTTGTGGGGCGTCACCTATTACCGCTGGTGGCTGGCGCAGCGCTTCATCAGCATGGTGCATGTCAAATGGCTGCAGGGCACGCCGCTGGTGCGCCTTTATCTGCGCGCCCTGGGCGCCAAAATCGGCCACGACGTCATCCTGGGCGATTTCGAGGCCGGGGCCATCGATCTGATCGAGATCGGCGACGGCAGCTCGCTCGGCGCCAAACTGCAGCTGGCCAATGCCGAGGTCATCGGCAACGAGCTGGTGATCGGCCGCATCCGCATCGGCCGCGACGTGGTGGTGGGGGGCTCCTGCGTGGTGGGCCCCGACTGCGTGGTGGAGGACGGCGCCCAGCTGGCCGATCTCACCAGCCTGCCCGCCGGCACCCAGGCGGGCGCCTGGGAACGCTGGGAAGGCTCGCCCGGCCATAAGGTGGGCGATATCGATCCCTTGTCCCTGCCCGACGCCGCCGAGGCCGGACCGCTGCGGCGCCTGACCCAGGGCCTGCTCTATCTGGTGCTGCTGCTGGTGCTTCCGCCGGTGTCGCTGCTGCCGGTGCTGCCCGCCTTCTATCTGATCGACACCCTGGGCGACCGCATCGCCGCCAATGTCGGCGTCAACTCCCTGCTGATGCTGCCGGCCATGGCCTGGCCCGCCGCCATCATCCTCATCGCCATCACCGTGCTGCTGATCGCCCTGGTGCGCTGGACCGTGCTGCCCCGCGTCACCGCCGGGGTCTTCTCGGTGCACAGCTGGTTCTATGTGCGCAAATGGGCGGTGGCCCTGGCCACGGAACTGACGCTGGAAACCCTGTCGTCGCTCTACGCCACCGTCTATATGCGGGCCTGGTACCGCCTGATGGGGGCCAAGATCGGCAAGGATTCCGAGATTTCCACCAATCTGGCCGGACGCTACGATCTGACCGAGATCGGCGAGAAATGCTTCATCGCCGACGAGGTGGTGCTGGGCGACGAGGAGATCTACCGCGGCTGGATGTTCCTGGAGCCGGTGCGTACCGGCTCCCGGGTGTTCGTCGGCAACGACGCCGTGGTGCCGCCGGGCAGCGATATCCCCTCGGGCTCGCTGATCGGCATCAAGTCGCGGCCGCCGTCGCCGGAAGTGGCCATGGCCGAGGACGATATCTGGTTCGGCTCGCCGCCGATGAAGCTGCCGGTGCGCCAGCGCTTCGACGATGTGGCCGCCAACTGGACCTTCACCCCCAATCGGTGGCGCCGCCTGGGCCGGGCGGTGTTCGAGGCCTTCAGCGTCTCGCTGCCCACCATGCTGTTCATCACCTTCGGCACCATCGCCGTGGATATCCTGGCGCCCTCGATCCTGGCCCGCAACATCACCCGCGTGGTGCCGCTGTTCATCGTCTCCAGCGTCGCCATCTCCCTGGCCCTGGTGCTGGCCGCCATCATCGTCAAATGGCTGACCATGGGGCGCTACCGCCCCACCGTGCGGCCCATGTGGTCGTGGTGGGCGCTGCGCACCGAGGCGGTGGCGGTGATGTATTGGGGCATGGCCGGCAAGGTGCTGCTGGATCATCTGCGCGGCACGCCGTTCCTGCCCTGGGTCTTGCGGCTGTTCGGCTGCAAGTTCGGCCAGGGGGTGTTCATGGATACCACCGACATCACCGAATTCGATTGCGTCTCGGTGGGGGACTTCTGCGCCATCAACAGCCTGTCGGCGCTGCAGACCCACCTTTACGAGGACCGGGTGATGAAGGTGGGCCGCGTCACCCTGGGCCGCGGCGTGACCGTGGGATCGGCGGCCACCGTGCTCTACGACACCCATTGCGGCGATTACGCCCGCATCGGGCCGCTGACCATCATCATGAAGGGTGAGGAAATTCCCGCCAGCAGCTCCTGGCAGGGCGCGCCCGCCGTTACGATTTGACCGCGTCGTCCTGCCCGCCCGCCAGGGCGGGCAGGGTGCGCGAAGTGATGGCGCGCAGATTGTTGGTGAGGTTCTGCAACAGTTCGCGCACCAGCGGATCGCTTTTCTGCATCTTGCTGTTGAAGGTGTAGCGGTCGATCAGGATCAGCTGGCACGAGGTCAGGGCGCGGGCGGTGGCCATGCGCGGCTGATCGTCGATCAGGGCCATTTCCCCGAACAGGCGGCCCGGCCCCAGCACGCCCAGCACCACCTCGCCGCCGGTGGGCGCCTGCTTGACGATGGCGATCTGCCCGGCCTGCACCAGATAGGCCCAATTGCCGCGGTCCCCCTCGGCGAACACTTCGTCGCCGGGGTACAGCACCAGCCTGTCATAAACGACCTTTCCGGCCATTCCGCGTTCCTTTTTCAGGGCTTGGGCTCCATGGTACATGGCGCACCTTCCTGTTGGCAACTCGACACAGGGTCATCGGGTTCCTCCGATAATACCAAATTGCAGTGATCGGAACCGATCACTGCACCCTCATGCGCCGGGCGGGTTTCTCCGAAACCCTTGGCGTCGTGCCTGATGGCGCGCTTTGCTTCACCGCGCCATCAGGCGCGCGTCGCCTTGCTCCTAACCGGCGTCGCGATGAGTCAAACTCACCGCGACTTGGTATAACCCTGCAACTCGACAAGCGCCGCCGCCTGCGTCATGCTTGTGACGCGGAAAAATGGATAAGAGCATGGCGGAAACGGGGGAAAGCGCCCTGGTGGCCCGCAACCGGCAGGCCGCCCTGGCGGGCGATGCGGTGGCGCAATACAATCTGGGCAACATGTACCGTCTGGGCTATCAGGTCGCGGCCGATCTGGGGCAGGCGGTGCATTGGCTGACCCTGTCGGCCCGGCAGGGCAACGCCGACGCCGTGCGCACCCTGGAGCATCTGGCGGCGCAAGGCCTGCTGCCGTCCGCCGACGGCGGGAGCGATCCCGCCGTCGATGCCCTGCCGCCGCTGCCCGCGCCCGAGCCCGATGCCGACGCCTTGGAGATCGGCGGCTCCGCGCCCGATCCCCGCATCTTGCGCGCCGCCGCCGAAGCCGGCGACGGCGAAGCGCAATTGGCCCTGGGCAATCTCTGCCGCGACGCGGGCCGCGACGCCGAGGCGGCGCAGTGGTACGGCCTGGCCGCCGCCGGCGGTCTGCCCGGCGGGGTGTTTTCCTTAGGGGTCTGCCACGAGCGCGGGCTGGGCGTGACCGCCGACATGGGCAAAGCCCTGGACTGCTACCGCCGCGCCGCCGAGGCCGGCCTGGCCGAGGCCCAGTATAACCTCGGCAATCTCTATCTGGCCGGACGGGGTGTGGCCGCCGACGCCGCCCAGGCGGCGCAATGGTTCGAACGGGCGGCGGCGGCGGGGCTGGCGGCGGCCTGCTTCCTGCTGGGGGTATTGAGCGAACAGGGCCGCGGCGTGGCGCAGGACGCCGCCCGCGCCGCCGATCTTTACGCCCGCGCCGCCGGACAGGGCCTGGCCGAGGCCCAATTCAATCTGGCCAATCTGCTGCGCGAGGGACGCGGCGTCGAGGCCGACGCCCAGGAGGCGGCCTATTTCTACCGCCGCGCCGCCGAGCAGGGGCTGGCCGAGGCGCAACTCAATCTGGGCCTGCTGCTGGCGCGGGGGGCGGGCGTGCCGCAAGACGGCGCCCAGGCCCTGCACTGGCTGCGCCGCGCCGCCGACGGCGGCAATGCCCGCGCCGCCCGGCTGCTGGCCCGGGCCCCTTCCGGCACGGGGGAGGGGCGGCCATGACCCGGCGCACCAGTTACGAGGTGCAGATCCTGCAGGACAAGCACTGGATCATCCAGGAGGTCATCGAGGCCGAGGACGAGGCGGTGAGCTTCGCCGAAAGCCTGGTGCAGAAGGGCAACCTGGAGGCGGTGCGGGTGATCCGCGACTTTTCCCGCCAGGACGGCACCCATAGCGAAACCGTGGTGATGGAAAAAACCGGCGACGGCAAGGCCAAGCCCGACACCGCCATCGCCCCGGTGCAGGACGCGCCCCTGTGCGACCATCCCGACGATTTTCTCGGCCTGTCGGCCCGTCTGACCTTCGGGCGGCTGGCGCGCAAATATCTCGACGACATGGTGCTGACCCCCACCGAGCTTTTGCACAGCGCCGCCGAGATGAAGCGCTTCGCCGACAAGGACCGGCTGCTGATGACGGCGGTGGACAGCATCGCCACCCTGCAGGCCCGGCAGTTCGGCCTGGAGCAGAAGGCGCGGCGCGACGCCCTTTACAAGGCCTGGGACCAGGGCCAGGCCCGCGCCCGTGCCCTGGCCGCACTGAAACTGCCCGAGGACAAGAGCTTCGCCGCCTTGCGCCGTCTGGCGCCGGGCCAGGGCGGCGAGCGCGACTATCGCCTGCTGGCCCTGATGGCGCGCCGTCTGATCGACCAGCGCGCCTGGCTGGGCAAGCTGGATCTGCTGCTGGCCTGGTCCGGCGAGGCCGAGGCCGAGGCCGACCGGGCGCTGCTGGACGGCGTTATGGCCGATCTCCTGATCCCGGCGCAGTTGGTGCAGGACCTGCTGGGGTTTCAGCCCAATCTGGGCATGGCCCTGGGGCAGATCTGCGATCTGGTCGACGGCCGGGCCGAGGCCGCCAAATTCGCGCCGCCCGGCTTCGCGCCCTTGAACGCCCTGTTCGCCGCCGGGCATCTGCCGCAAACCCGCCAGGTGCTGCTGGGGCGGGTGGCCCGCGAGCTGCGCGGCGCCAATCCGCTGTCGCGCAACGAACCGGCACAGGAATACGAGATGTTCAGCCGTCTGGCCCACCGGCTGATCGGCGATAGCGGCATGATCGGCGGCCCGGCCATGGCCGAGGCGCTGGTGCAGCGCTACGGACAGATGGTGGCGGCGACGGGCCCCGGCTCCACCTTGCGCGCCGTCGAGGGATTGCTGAGTTCCCTCAACGATTGCTGCCGCCGCGTCCATCTGCTGCTGGCCCTGGGCGAAAGCCCGCTGGGCCTGCCCGGCGATCTGCTGGGCCTTCTGGAAAACATCGTGCGCACCGCCGATCACATCAATTACTGGGTGCCGCAGCGTATGCCGCCGCGCGAGCGCATGCAGTCCCTGACCCTCACCAACGGCGCCCTCGCCGCCTCCGGGGTGGTGCCCAATCCGCCGCGCGACTCCCTGGCCGAATGCCTGGACGACGCCCTGGTGCGCTATCTGCAGGAGGAGGGGGTGATCGAGAAGATCGACAAGGCCGACGACCCCCTGGCCCTGCGCGCCATCCGCCTGGTGAAATTCTGCGGTTCGGGGGTGCTGATCCGCGGCAAAAGCCTGAACATGGCCCGGGCCCGGGTCATCGAGCATCTGCGCCAGCCGCAGTTCGAGGAAAAGTTCCTCTCCAGCCTGGGCGATGCCGGTCAGGCCGAGCGGAATCTGCGCGAGTTCCACCGTCTGTTGCGGGAAAGCGGCTTCGCCTGATCTCTTCCGGCGACCGCCCCGGATTGACGCGCCGGGGCATCGGCGTACAGTTCGCGGAGCGTAGAAGATTGCCGGAGGACAGCATGCCCATCGCCCCGCCCACCGAAACCAATCGGGCCCTTGGCCTGCGGGATGATTTCCTGTGGGGGGTCTCCACCTCGGCCTATCAGATCGAAGGGGCGGTGGCCGAGGACGGGCGCGGCCGCAGCATCTGGGATACCCGCTGCCGCACCAAGGGCGGCGTGGTGAACGGCGACGTGGGCGATGTCGCCTGCGACCATTATCACCGCTATGCCGAGGATGTGGCCCTGATGCAAGGGCTCGGCCTCAATACCTACCGTTTCTCGGTGTCCTGGCCGCGGGTGCTGCCGCGCGGGCGGGGCCGGGTCAACGACAAGGGCCTGGATTTCTACGATCGCCTGATCGACGCCGTGCTGGAGGCGGGCATCGATCCCTGGCTCTGCCTCTATCACTGGGATCTGCCGCAAAGCCTGCATGATCTGGGGGGCTGGACCAACCGCGACTGCGCCGGCTGGTATGCCGATTACGCCGCCTTGTGCGCCCGGCGTTTCGGCGACCGCGTGAAGCACTGGTGCACCTTCAACGAATTTTCCGTCTTCACCCTGTTCGGCTACGCCATCGATTGGGCGGCGCCCGGGGTGACCGACCGCCAGGCCCATCTGCGCGCCATCCATCACGTCAATCTGGCCCATGGCGCCGGGGTGGAGGTGCTGCGCGAACTGGTGCCGGGGGCGCGGATCGGCGCCGTGCACAATCGCCAGCAGGTGCTGCCGGAACACAATGATCCCGCCAATCAGGAGGCCGCCGATTTTCTCGACGAGCATTGGAACCGCGCCTTCCCCGATCCGCAGATTTTGGGCCACTATCCGCCGCGCCTGGCCGACCTGATCGAGCCCTACGTCAAGGGCGGCGACATGGCGCGCATCTGCCGCCGCCAGGACTGGTTCGGCCTCAATCACTACGGCCCCATCTTCGCCCGCAAGGCCCCCGACTGGATCTGGGGCTTCTGCTGGGGCGACGCCCCGGCCGACGCCGACAAGTCGCAGCTGGGCTGGCCGGTCTTCCCCGACGCCTTCCGCGACGAA
This sequence comes from Pseudomonadota bacterium, assembly GCA_021782815.1. GTDB lineage: Bacteria > Pseudomonadota > Alphaproteobacteria > Rhodospirillales > Magnetospirillaceae > JAJZGK01. The sequence continues at coordinate 67,638 of JAJXUO010000006.1, read as the reverse complement.
CTGCTGCTGGTGTCCGAACGCTACAAGCTGCCGGTTTACGTCACCGAGAACGGCTGCGGCGGCAATTCCGATCAGTTGGGCCCGGACGGCACCATCCTCGATCAGCATCGCATCGCCTATCTGAAGCTTTACATCGCCAAGCTGCGCGAAGCGGTGGCGAAGGGCGCCGACGTGCGCGGCTACATGGTATGGTCGCTGCTGGACAATTTCGAATGGGGCAGCGGCTACGGCCAGCGCTTCGGGCTGGTGCATGTGGATTTCGACAGCCTGAAACGCACGCCGAAACAGTCCTACGACTGGTATCGCGGCCTCATCGCCGGCGAGCACCGGGGGGAGTGATCCCCCCCTCCGGGGTCAGCGGGGCGGTGGCGGCGAGGACGGCGGCACACCGGGCACGCCTTTTTTCAAAAGCCCCAGCATGCGGTCGTAGAATCGGGGTTGCCCCCGTTTGCCGCCCCCCGAGCGGTCGCTCTTGCGGCGATCGGTGATCAGCACCGGCCCCTGCTCCGATTTGACCAGCACCAGCTTACGGTGGAAGTAGGAGTCCAGGGCGGAATGGTGCCCCACGGTCAGCACCGTGGCCTCCTGAAACTCCTCATGCAGCAATTGCATGAAATCGGCCTCGCTCACCGGATCGAGGGCGTCGGTGGCCTCCTGGATGAAAATCCAGCCGGGACGGTGCAGCAGCAGGCGGGCAAAGCCCAGGCGCTGCTGCTCGGCGGCGGTGAGGATCTTGTCCCAGGGTTCGGTGGAATTGAGGCGGGGGATCAGGCCGTCGAGCCCCACCCGCTCCAGGGCCGCGCCCAGAACCTCGTCGGAAAAGGCGTCGGGTCCGGCCGGATAGCTGACGGCGCTGCGCAAGCGGCCAATGGGCAGATAGGGGCGTTGCGGCATGAAGAAGATGGCGCCGTCATTGGGCAGCTCCACCAGGCCGCGCCCCCAGGGCCACAGCCCGGCCACCACCTTGAACAGTTTGAGGGCGGCCCCGGAATCCCCCGAGATCAGCACATGCTCGCCGGGATGGAATTCGGCGGAATAGCCTTGGATGGCCACCTCGTCGCGCGGGCTGCCGACCGTAAGATCGCGGAAGGTCAGCGCCGCCCGCGCCCCCTGCGCCACCTGGATGCGTTTGTCGCCGGCACTGGCGATTTCCTCGTCCAGGGTCTGCAGGGCCTCGTGCAGGCCGAGCACGCGCTCCACCGAGGCCTTCCATTCCGCCAGGGTCGACAGATTGTCCACCGGCCAGGATAGGGCGGCCTCCATCTGCTGGAAGGCCTGGGCCGTCTGCATCAGCCCGCCCAGGGTGATGGCGCCCGAAATAAAGCTGGGCGAGGCGATCAGCACCGGGAAGACGTTGGACAGCACCGAATAGCTGGACGAAAATAGGAAAATTTCCACCAGGGCGCGGGTCTGGCGATGCCAGGCGGTGGCCACGTCGGCGAACAGCTCGGTAAAGCGGCGGCGTTCGTCCGGTTCGCCATGCAGCAGGGCCACGGCCTCGGAATGTTCACGCACCCTGACCAGCCCGAAGCGGAAATTGGCCTCGCAGGTCTGGCGGAAATTGACGGCGCGCACCAGCGGCCGCCCCAGCAACATGGCGATGGCGCTGCCCACGGCGGCGTAAAGGAGGGCGATCCACACCAGATGGCCGGGAATGGAAATGCTGATATCGCCCCAATCGATGGAGGCCTCGCCCGACAGCGACCACAGGATCTTGGTGAAGCTGATCAGCAGCAACACGCAATAGAACAGGGAATGGGCCAGACCGATGGCGTTTTCCGTGGTGACGCGGATATCCTCGGCGATGCGGCCATCCGGGTTGTCGTGCTCGCCGGGCATGAAGCCCACCTGATAATGGCGCCCCTCGCGCATCCATTCATCCAGCACGGTGCGCACCAGCCAGCGCCGCCAGCCCATTTGCAGGCGCCGCTTGATATTGAGATGGGTGCTGGTGACCAGGGCATTGGCCAGAATGATGCCGCCCAGAGCCAGAATCAGCATGGGGATGCGGCCGATGGCCCGCTGTTCCAGGGAATCGAAGAGTTTCTGGTTCCAGATATTCATTAGAATGGGCGAGACCACCTGGGCGATGGTCAGCACCACCAGGGCGGCGGTCATGCCGCGCACCGTCCATTTGGCCTCCGACGACCAATAGCCCCCGGCCAGCCGGCCGAACCGTTTCAGAAAGGTGGGCTGCAAGGCGGCGGTGGCTTGGGCGGTGGTGCTGCTGAGTTGCCCCATGATGGGTTCCGTACCCCGTATCGGACCGATGAAGTGTGTTTAAAATATCCTGCTGTAAAACGCCGTAAAGAGTTTCCCGCGCTTTGAGCGGAGGAGAGCGCTGTTTTTTCGCGCGGCGGCATTGATCCGGAAAGGACGGGAGGACATTTGCTGCAAAGGGGAAAAACACGGGCGTCGTTCTGTTTCGGGCAACAATGATTTGCCAAGAAGGGGTATTTTCCAGGACGTGGTCCTCTCCCATCTTGGCAGTAGGAAAAACGGCCGTCCGGCCTGTCTCCTTCATGTCCTTGTCCTTATTTCAGGAGTCCGATCCATGTCGTTCAAAGCCGTTCTCGTGTCCGCCGCCCTCGTCGTCGGCGGCCTGACCGCCAGCCTGCCCGCCTATGCCGACGGCGGCCCCACCACCGATTTGACCAAGCTGGAAGGCGGCCAGTTCGCCGTCGACAAGAACCACGCCAAGATCATCTTCTCCATCAGCCATTTCGGCTTTTCCACCTACTACGGCATGTTCACCGATTTCGACGCCAAGCTGGCCTTCAATCCGAAGGCGGTGACCAAGAGCAAGCTGGCGGTCACGGTCAACCTGAACGGCATCGACACCACCAATCCCAAGCTCGACGAACATCTGAAGTCGGCCACCTTCTTCGATGTCGCCAAATATCCCACCGCCACCTTCAAGAGCACCAAGATCAAGGTGACCGGCGCCACCACCGGCAAGATCTACGGCGACCTCACCTTGCACGGCGTGACCCGGCCGGTGGTGCTGGATGCCAGCTTCAACGGCGGCGGCACCAATCCGATGACCAAGGCCTATGAAGTGGGCTTTAATGCCACCGCGCTGATCAAGCGGTCCGATTTCGGCGTCAAGGCCTATGTCCCGGCCGTGGGCGACGAGGTGAAGCTGATCATCAGCGGTGAATTCGACCGCGTGCAATAACCGGAAGAAGGCCGGCCCGCCGGGCCGTCATGACATTCAAGGAGCCGATCATGCAGGATGCATCCCGTTACAGTGGCGTCGCCATTTTCCTTCACTGGCTGGTGGCGGCCTTCGTTCTGGCGCTTCTGGTGATCGGCCCCGTCATGACCGATCTCACCCCCGGCAGCCATCTCCAATTCTTCCTCTACCAGCTGCACAAGTCCTTCGGCTTCACCGTGCTGCTGCTGGCGGTGCTGCGCCTGTCCTGGCGCCTGACCCATCGGCCGCCGGCCTTGCCGGCCAGCATGCCGCAGTGGGAGCAGCGGGTGGCGCATCTGGGGCATTGGGCCCTTTACGGCCTGCTGTTCCTGCTGCCGCTGGAAGGCTGGGCGGTGGTATCGGCCTCGGTCTACAACATTCCCACCGTGCTTTACGGCGTACTGCCGGTGCCGCATCTGCCCATTCTCTCCACCCTGCCCGACAAGAAACCGGTGTTCGAGGCGCTGGCAACCCTGCATTCCGGCACGGCCACGCTGCTGATGATCGTGCTGGCCGGGCATGCGGGAGCGGCGTTGCGCCATCACGTTCTGCTGAAGGACGACGTGCTGCGGCGCATGCTGCCGCGCTGGATCAAGCTCTAATACCAAGTCGCGATGAGTTTGACTCATCGCGACGCCGGTTAGGAGCAAGGCGACGCGCGCCTGATGGCGCGAAGCCAAGGGTTTCGGAGAAACCCGCCCGGCGTATGAGGGTGCAGCGATCGGTTCCGATCACTGCAATTTGGTATAAAGGAATTCACATCATGCTGTTGAAGCGCGTTGCCGTGTGGGGAGCGCTGGCCCTGCTGTTGCCTCTTGTCCCGGCGCAAGCCGCCGATTGGCAGGTCGATCCGGCGAAAAGCCACCTGACCTTTACCGGCACCCAGGCCGGAGAAACGTTCCAAGGGCGCTTTACCCAGTGGACGGCGACCATCGCCTTCGATCCCGCCCATCCGGCCGACGGCCATGCCGAGGTGGTGATCGACACCGCCAGCGCCCAGACCGGCGATGCGCAGAAGGACGAGGCGCTGCCGCAATCGGACTGGTTCAACGCCAAGGCCTATCCGCAGGCGCGGTTCGTGGCCAAAAGCTTCCGTCAGACCGCTCCCGGCCATTTCGAGGCGGTGGGCAGCCTGACCATCAAGGGCATCAGCCATGATGTGGTGCTGCCTTTCACCCTGACCCTGAACGGCAATCAGGCGGCGGTGGCGGGCAAGCTCGCCATCGACCGTACCGCCTATCATGTGGGCGAGGGCGCCTGGAGCGCCACCACCTTCGTCGGCGGCACCGTCGGTTTGGATATCGCCTTAATCGCCACGCGCCGCTAAACTTCCCGGCATGACACGCCTCCTTACCAGTGAGGAGGGGCGGAAAGCGGGAGAGGCATGGTGGCGGCAGCAGGGTGGCGGGTTTGGGCATGTGCGATGGTGCTGGCCGCTCTGACGGCCTGCGCCGGCGAAGCGCCGCCGCCGTCTCCGCCGCCGGTGCCGCCGCAAGACGGCTCTTTGGCGGCCTGCCTGTGGACACTGGATCAGCAGCATGTGCGCTACGACCGGGTCCGCGACTGGGGGCGGCCCGGCCGGTGCGGCATCCAGGGCGCCATCCGTCTGCGCCGCGACGACGTGGCGTGGAGCCGCCCGCTGCTGATGACCTGCCATCTGGCCGCGACCCTGGATGCCTACGAGCTACGGGTGGTGCAGCCCGCCGCCTGGCGCTATTTCCGCCAACGCGTGCGCCGCATCGCCAATGTGGGCACCTATAATTGCCGCGACGAGCGCAGCTCGCGCCGCCGCCGCCGGCTATCGCAGCACGCTTTCGGCAAAGCCATCGACATCACCGGCTTCGAACTGGAGGACGGCTCCGTCATCTCGGTGCGGCGCGACTGGTTCGTGCCCGGCGACAAGGCGGCTTTTCTGCACGATGTGGCCAAAGGGGCCTGCGGTCTGTTCAGCGTGGTGCTGACCCCCGATTACAACGTCTTTCATCGCGGCCACATGCACCTGGATGTGGGGCCTTACCGTCTGTGCGGACTCTGAAAAGCGAATCGGCCGCTTTCCCGGGGGAGGGGAAAGCGGCCTTTACGGAGCATGGCATGACATTGCAGAGGAGCAAGAAACGGCGGGCCGGAAGGGTTGGGGGCACCCTTTGCGTCCGGTCCCGCCGCAGTCTTGATCATAGTCCGTCACCGGATGGTTTTCTGGGGGGCACGCCAGGGGAGGGCGCGAAAACCGGTGCGGTGCGAACCACGTCCGCCTGCGGGAAGACAACGAGAACCGCAAGCGGACAGTGACGATGGGCACGGTTGGCATCCGTTGGGGTGTTCGATGCCGCCTGAAGGGGGCAGGCGACCGTTTCCCGTCATCACCATGCTGAGAAGAATAGAAAATGACTATGGCGAGATTAGGGCGGGATTGAGAATTGTTCGCCGTAAAGAAGGGCGAACGCCACAAAGAAAAACGCCGCCTGAAAGGCGGCGTTTTCAAAAGGGGAAGAGGCGCGCTCAGGCCAGGCCGAGCTTGCCCATCTCCAGGAACTTGTCGCGACGGCGGGCGCGCAAGATGCCGCCCTCCTGCCGCAGCAGGGCCTTCAGGGTGTCGTCCAGGCGGTCGGCCAGGGCGTCGATGGCCTGTTCGGGATTGCGGTGCGCCCCGCCCAGGGGCTCGGGAATGATCTCGTCGATCACGCCCAGCTTGTGCAGGTCCTGGGCGGTGAGGCGCAGGGCCTCGGCGGCATCCTTGGCGGCTTCGCCCGAACGCCACAGGATCGAGGCGCAGCCCTCGGGGCTGATCACCGAATAGATGGAATGTTCCAGCATCAGCACGCTGTTGCCGCTGGCCAGGGCGATGGCGCCGCCCGAGCCGCCTTCGCCGATGATCACCGAGATCAGCGGCACGCGGATATCAAGGCAGGTTTCGATGGAGCGGGCGATGGCCTCGGCCTGGCCGCGCGCCTCGGCCTCGACGCCGGGAAAGGCGCCGGCGGTATCCACCAGGGTGATGACCGGCACATGGAAGTGATCGGCCATTTCCATCAGGCGGCGGGCCTTGCGGTAGCCTTCCGGCTTGGCCATGCCGAAATTATGCCGCACCCGGCTTTCGGTATCGTTGCCCTTCTCGTGCCCGATCACCATCACGGAGCGGCCGCGGAAGCGGCCCAGGCCGCCGATGATGGCCTTGTCCTCGGCAAACAGCCGATCGCCCGCCAGCGGCGTGAAGTCGGTGATCAGACGGGCGATATAATCCGTCAGATGCGGGCGGTCGGGATGACGCGCCACCTGCGCCTTCTGCCAGGGGCTGAGCTTGCCGTAGGTGGATCGCAGCAGCTTGTCGACCTTCACCTGGAGACGGTTGATCTCTTCGGCGATGTTGATCTCATCGGAGTCGCTTAAATGCCGCAACTCTTCGATCTTGCCCTCAAGCTCTGCGATGGGCTTTTCGAAATCGAGAAAGTTCATGATCGGGGCTTGTACCACAGGCGGACCGCCCTGGGAAGAGGAGGCTCAGGTTGCTTTGCTGATTGAACTGCACCTAACGTTAAGAGATAGTCGTATAGGGAAACATCCAGAAGAGAGAGCGATCCATGAGCGAATTGGTACAGGTGACGGTGGCGGACGGCGTGCAGGTGATCCGCATGAACCGCCCCGACAAGAAGAACGCCCTGACCCTGGAGATGTACGGCGCCATGGCCGACGCCCTGACGGCGGGCGGCGACGACGCGGCGGTGGGGGTGCAGATGCTGTGCGGCGGCGCGGATTTCTCGGCCGGCAACGATCTCGGGGATTTCCTAACCCTCTCCACCCTGTTCGGCACGCCGCTGGAACGCTTCCTGCAAGCCCTGGCCTCCAGCAAAAAACCGCTGCTGGCGGCGGTGGACGGCGCGGCGGTGGGGATCGGCTCCACCATGCTGCTGCATTGCGATCTGGTACTGGCCGCCGAGAGCGCCCGCTTCCAGTTTCCCTTCATCAATCTGGGTCTGGTGCCGGAAGCGGCCTCGACCCTCTTGCTGCCGCGCCTGGCCGGCCATGCCCGCGCCGCCGAGCTTTTGATGCTGGGCGATCCCTTCGGCCCCGAACAGGCCCTGGCCGCCGGCCTGATCAACCGTATCGTGCCCGCCGCCGACCTGGAGAACGCCGCCCTGGCGCTGGCCGCCCGTCTGGCCGCCAAGCCGCGCCAGGCCATGGCCTGGACCAAGGCGCTGTTGAAGGCGGCCCCGGAAGAGGTGCCGGCCCGCATTACCCGGGAAGCCGAGCGTTTCGTCGATTGCCTGAAATCGGCCGAGCTGAAGGAGGCGGTGGCCGCCTTCCGCGAAAAGCGCGCCCCCGATTTCAGCCGGTGCCGGTAGACGGCACGGCGGTTCCGGCCGCCTCGTCCCGGTCGGCGTAGATCCTTTGGATCTCGTCGATCTGGGGCAGGATGGCGAGAAAGCGTTCCACCAGGGCCGGATCGAAATGGCGGCCGCTGTTTTCCCGCAAGTGGGCGATGATGCGCTCTTGCGGCCAGGGCTGTTTATAGGGCCGGGCCGAGGCCAGGGCGTCGTAGACATCGCAGATGGCGGCGATGCGCCCCTCGAGGGGAATTTCCTCGCCCATCAGTCCGGCGGGATAGCCGCTGCCGTCCCAGCGTTCGTGATGGGTCAGGGAAATGCGCCGGGCCATGCGGATCACCTCGGCCGGATGATCGGGAATGATGCGCCCGCCGATGGCCGGGTGCGCCCGCATCACCTCCATCTCCTCGGCATCGAGGCGGCCGGGCTTCAGCAGCACGGCATCGGGAATGCCGATCTTGCCCACATCGTGCAGCGGGCTGGCGATTTTCAGCATGGTGGCCCATTTGGCGTCGCGGCCCAGGGCCAGAGCCAGGGCATGGCACATGCGGCTCATGCGCATCAGGTGGCGGCCGGTTTCGTTGTCGCGGAACTCGCCGGCACGGGCCAGGCTGAAATTGAGCTCGTTGGACATTTCCTCCACCGCCCCCACCTGCATGTCGTAATAGACCGAGGTGGCCAATCCCATATCCAGGAAAATGGCACGGTTGAGAGCCTCCAGCACCTGTTGCTGGCGCACGGCGTCATCGGGGAGCAGGCGCGGCACCAGGGCCGTCAGCTCGCCCAGCACCACGGAATAGGCGCCGACGTAATAGAGCATGTCCACGCCCAGGCGGTAATGGGTTTCGCCGATGGCGCGGGTGGCGGCGAGATAGGCCTCGTCGAAACGGCCGGCGAAGACATGCTCCAGCCAGTGGCGTTTCTGTCGTTCGCGGGCCCGGGCCATGGAGTCCGCCGAGGGAAACAGGGCCGCCGCCTGCGGATTGACGGCGATGCGGGCATAGACCGCCTCCATGATGCCGTCCATGTGCGGCGGCAGCAGAGCCGAAAAAGCGGCCAGGGCGTCGAGCGTGTCGCCATCGATGGCGAGAAACGACAGCCAGTGTTCGGAACGGACGGACATGGAGGCACCGGACGGAGTTATGCCGGGAACGACCGACTTTCGCCTCCAGGATAGGAGTTTTACGCACGCAGGAAAAGAGGGAATACGCCGCCCGGTTGTGCCCGGGCGGCGTATGCCGGACGGTTTACAGACCGTAGGCCTCGGCCAGACGGGGATCGCGGGCGGCGACGCGACGGGCCAGATCCACCATCACCTTGGCCTGTTTCCAGGTGGCGTCGTCCTGCATCTTGCCGTCGATCATCACCGCGCCGGTGCCGTCGGGCATGGCGTCCAGGATCTTTTTGGCGAACAGCACCTCGGTCACATCGGGGCTGAAGACCTTTTTGGCGATCTCGATCTGCTTGGGATGCAAGGACCAGGCGCCGACGCAGCCCAGCAGGAAGGCATTGCGGAACTGGGCCTCGCAGGCGGCATCATCGGCGAAGTCGCCGAAGGGGCCGTAGAAGGCCTTGATACCGTTGGCCTGGCAGGCGTCCACCATCTTGGCCACGGTGTAATGCCACAGATCCTGCTGATAAAGGGTGCGAACGGCCTGATCGGCGCGGGCATCCTCCAGCACGCCGTAGAAGGGATGGCCACCACCGACGCGGGTGGTCTTCATGCCGCGGCTGGCGGCGAGATCGGCCGGCCCCAGGCTCATGCCGTGCATGCGCGGGCTGGCGCTGGCGATGGCCTCGACATTGGCCACGCCAAGGGCGGTTTCCAGAATGGCGTGGATCATGATCGGCTTCTTCACGCCGTGGCGGGCCTCCAACTGGGCCAGCAGCTGATCAAGGAAATGGATGTCCCACGGCCCTTCCACCTTGGGCAGCATGATCACGTCGAGCTTATCGCCGACGGCGGCGACGATCTCGGTCACGTCGTCCAGGAACCAGGGGGAGTTTAGGCAATTGACGCGGGTCCACAGGCCGGTGGCGCCGAAATCGTTGGCCTGGGCCGCGGCGATGAAGCCCTGGCGGGCGGCTTCCTTGGCGTCGGCCGGAATGGCGTCTTCCAGGTTGCCCAGAATCACGTCCACCTGGGCGATCATGTCGGGCAGCTTGGCGCGCATCTTCTCCACATGGGGCGGGAAGAAATGGATCATGCGTTCCAGGGCCACCGGGATCTCGCGGTAGGGCTGGGGCGCGCCGATGGCCAACGGCTCGAAGAATTTCTTGGGCGGCTTGATGGACATGGCGGCAAACCTTTCAGCAAGGGATCATATTCGTGCGCATGCGGCGCAAAATAAGAAAGAATGTTATTTGCCGCAGTGCGGCAGGAAAGTCAATGCCGCGCTGGCGCGATGCGCGCCCCCCACGGCCGCCCGCTCCAACGCGCTAAAAACTTTTGCGCTTTCCCGCCCGTTCGGCACACTGCGGGTTGAACACCGATGAGGACAGCATGAACGAAGCGCACTTGATGGCCCTGCCGGGCGGAATGCTGGACGTGCAATGGCTAGCGCCGGAGCGCGCCGACGCCCCCACCCTGGTCTTTCTGCACGAAGGCCTGGGCTCGATCCGGCAATGGCGCGATTTTCCCGCCCGGCTGGTGGCGGCCAGCGGCTGCGGCGGCGTGGTCTACAGCCGCCTGGGCTATGGCCGTTCCGATCCCCTGACCCTGCCCCGCCCCTTCGACTATCTGCAGCAAGAGGCCACCGGCCCGCTGCCGGCGCTGTTGTCCCGGCTCGGCATCGCGCAGCCGCTGCTGGTGGGCCATTCCGACGGCGGCAGCATCGCCCTGTTGTCGGCGGCTCTGGCCCCGCCGCCCGGCCTGGCGGCGGTGATCGCCATGGCCCCGCATATTTTCGTGGAGGACGTCACCCTGGAGGGCATCCGCCAGGCCCATGCCGCCTATCATGCCGCCAAGCCGGGCGGACTGCATGCCGGGCTGGCCAAATATCACGGCGAGAAAACCGCCGACACCTTCGCCGCCTGGGCCGAAACCTGGCAGCGGCCGGAGTTCCGCGCCTGGAACGTTGAAGCCGAAATGGCGCGCATCCGCGTGCCGGTGCTGGCCCTGCAAGGCCGCCAGGACGAATATGCCACCCTGCGCCAGATCGACGGCATCGTGGCCCGCCTCGCCCCCGGCCAGGGGCGTGCCGTGGTCATCGAGGATTGCGGCCACAGCCCGCATCTGCAACACCCCGACCGGGTGCTGGCGGCGCTGCTGCCGTTCATCGCCGAGGTGCGGAGCGCGCGTCCGGCTTAAAAATCCACACAGCGGCCGCCCCGCTCCCAATCCTGGTAACGGGTGGGCTCCGGCCCCTTGGGGCCGCCATGCTCGACCGGTTTACCGGCGGCGGGCGGCGGCGCCTTGGCCGTCTCGTTCGGGGTTGGCGGGGTCTCGTCCACGGGCGGCGTCTCGCTCATCTTCTGGTCCCTGATTGCATGTGGCGCGGTTAAGGCATAGTTATGCCTGCCGCCCCGATGTTGCAAGCCGGCCGATCCGGCAGGAGTCCCCCTTTGAAGCTTTCCCTGTCCCGCGCGCAGTTCGGCGCCCGCGCCGCCGCCGTCGAAGCCCTGGCGGCGGTGCTGCGCCAGCGCCAGCCCCTGGACGACGCTCTGGATCTCGGCGATCTGGCCGAGCGCGACCGCGCCTTCGCCCGCCTGCTGGCCGCCACCACCCTGCGCCGCCTGGGCCAGATCGACGCCCTGCTGGCCCACTGCCTGAAAGAGCCGCTGCCGCCCCGCGCCGCCTGGGCCGAGGACATCCTGCGCCTGGGGGCCTGCCAATTGCTGTTTCTGGGCGTGGCCGGGCATGCCGCCGTGGACACCGCCGTGGAGATGACCCGCGCCGCCGGTCTGACCGGCCATGCCAAACTGGTCAACGCCGTGCTGCGCCGCCTGGGGCGCGACGGCCAGACCCTGCTGGCCGGGCAGGACGCCGAACGGCTGAACACCCCCGACTGGCTGTGGAACGGCTGGAACGCCGCCTATGGCGAAGAGGCCTGCCGCGCCATCGCCCACGCCCATCTCAGCGAGGCGCCCCTCGATTTCACCGTCAAGGGCGAGGCCGAGGCCTGGCGCGACCGCCTGGAGGCGGTTCTCCTGCCCACCGGCAGCCTGCGGCGCGCTCCGGGCGGCGCCATCACCGCCCTGCCCGGCTACGACGACGGCGCCTGGTGGGTGCAGGACGCCGCCGCCGCCCTGCCCGCCCGCCTGCTGGGCGATGTGCGCGGCAAACGGGTGGCCGATCTCTGCGCCGCGCCCGGCGGCAAAACGGCGCAGCTGGCCGCCGCCGGCGCCGAGGTTTTCGCCCTCGACCGGTCGGAACGGCGCCTCCGCCGTCTGTCGGCCAACCTGACCCGGCTGGGACTGAGCGCCCGCATCGAGACCGCCGATGCCGCCGCCTGGACCCCGCCGGCGCCGCTGGACGCCGTGCTGCTGGACGCCCCCTGCTCGGCCACCGGCACCCTGCGCCGCCACCCCGACGCCCTGTGGCTGAAACGCCCCGAGGACGTGGTCAAGCTGACCCGGACCCAGGACCGGCTGCTGGCCGCCGCCGCCGCCATGCTGGCGCCGGGCGGGCTGCTGGTCTATTGCACCTGCTCGCTGCAGCCCGAGGAGGGCGCCGCCCGCATCGAGGCGCTGCTGCAAGGCGGCGCCCCGCTGCGCCGCCGCCCCATCGCCGCCGCCGAGGTGGGCGGCCTGGCCGAGCTGATCACCCCCGCCGGCGATCTGCGCTGCCTGCCCTATCATCTGGGGGAAAATGGTGGTATGGACGGCTTCTACGCCGCCCGCCTGCAACGCCTGTAACGGACCGTCCGCCATGCCCGCCGCCCCGCCCCGCCGTTTCGTCCTGCTGGACCGCGACGGCACCATCAATGTGGAAAAGCACTATCTGTCCGATCCGGAACAGATGAAGCTTTATCCCGGCGTCGGCCCGGCCCTGCGCCGCCTGCAGGATCTGGGCCTCGGCCTGGCGGTGATCACCAATCAGTCGGGCATCGGCCGCGGTTATTTCACCCTGGAGACCCTGGAGCGCATCCATCAGCGCCTGCGGGCCTTGCTGGCCGCCTTCGGCGTCGTCATCGACGGCATCTATCTCTGCCCCCATGCCCCGGACGAGGACTGCGACTGCCGCAAACCCCTGCCCGGCATGGTGGATCAGGCCGTGGCCGAGCTGGGTTTCGACCCGGCCCAGGCCTTCCTGGTGGGCGACAAGACCGTGGACATGGAGCTGGCCCGCGCCGTGGGCGCCACCGGCATCCTGGTGCGCACCGGACACGGCCGGGCCCATGAGGACAAATGCGCCGCCGCCCTGGTGGTGGACGACCTGCCCGCCGCCGCCGCCTTCATCGAACGTTCGCTTGGGAGCCCCTGATCATGACCCTCTCCGCCCTGGTGGTGATCCACAATGAAGAGGAGCGTCTGGCCGCCTGTCTGGACAAGCTGGCCTTCGCCGACGAGATCGTGGTGGTGCTGGACAAATGCAGCGACGGCTCCAAGGCCATCGCCCAGCGCTATACCAGCCATCTGGTGGAAGGGAGCTGGGATCTGGAAGGGCCGCGCCGCAACACCGGCATCGAGGCCTGCTCCGGCGACTGGATCGTGGAAGTGGATGCCGACGAGCATGTGACGCCCGCGCTGGCGGCGGAACTGCGCCGGGTGAGCGAAAGCTCGGCCTTCGCCTATCACGATATTCCGGTGGACAACTGGATCGGCGCGCGGCTGGTGCGGCGGGGCTGGGGGGCCAGCTTCGGCAAACCGGCCTATCCCGGCCTGTTCCGCAAGGAGGCCAAACGCTGGGGCATGGAGCGGGTGCATCCCCGCCTGACCCTGGTGGGAAAGAAGGGCCCGTCCCTGCAGAACCGCATTCAGCATTATGTCGACCGCGACATCAGCGACATGATCACCCGCTTCGACCGTTATTCCACCGCCCGCGCCAAGGATCTGCTGGACTCGGGCGATATCGGCTCGGGGCCGCACAATGTGCGGCGCATCGTCAGCCGTTTCTGGCGTTGCTATGTCAGCCGCGGCGGCTGGCGGGAAGGCGGGCTGGGCTTCCTCATCGCCCTGTTCGCGGCGCTTTATCCGCTGGTGTCGCACCTCAAGGCCAAGTACGACGCCGACAGCCTGCGCTCAAACCGATAGGTCGAGCCGCCGCCCCGAAGCCAGGGTGGGGGGCAGGCCGGGCATGTGCATGTCCTCGGCCAGGGTCGGACTGGTAAGCGCCGTGGTCGCGGCATAGGCGCCGGTGGCGCGCAAGGCGGTGGAGACCAGCGTGGCGGCGCCGCTTTCCTGCGCCGACAGCATCTGCCCATAGGCGGCGGGCGGCAGCGTGAGGGAGGCGGCGCCGCCTTGCGTATCGCCGCCGCCGCCGGCACCGTCGCCCTGCGGGGCCGGAACCGGGGTTTGATCGCCGCTGTCGGCCGGTGTCGGCGCCACCGGCGCGGCGCCCGCGCCCCCGCCCTGCACCGCCGGAGACGCCCCCACCCTGCCCTGAGCGGCGGCCGCCAGAGCGGCCGCGCGGACATCGACCGCAGCGGTTGAGGAAGACCCCAGTTTCGAAACCACCCGAACGCCCCCGATAGGCAGGTTAAGAACTTGTTAAGATATCGCAGGGGGCCGCCGCGAACAAGATGCCGCGCAACGAAAAAGCCCCCTTCCGCACGCGGAAGGGGGCTTTTCTCAGAAAGACCGGCGGAGAGCGGCTCAGCCGCGCGCCATCTTGGCCAGACGCATGCGCAGGGCGTTCAGCTTGATGAAGCCTTCGGCATCGCGCTGGTTGTAGACCGAATCCGCCTCGAAGGTGACGTAATCCAGGCGGTAGAGCGACTTCGGCGACTTGCGGCCCACCACGGTGACATTGCCCTTGTAGAGCTTGAGGCGCACCGTGCCTTCCACGTTTTCGCTGACCTTGTCGATCATGGTCTGGATGGCCTGGCGTTCCGGGCTCCACCAGAAGCCGTTATAGATCAGCTCGGCGTAGCGCGGCATCAGCTCGTCCTTCAGATGCGCCTCGCCGCGATCCAGGGTCAGGCTTTCGATGGCGCGGTGCGCCACGATCAGCACCGAGCCGCCGGGGGTTTCGTAAACGCCGCGGCTCTTCATGCCGACGAAGCGGTTTTCCACCAGATCGAGGCGGCCGATGCCGTTGGCCCCGCCCAGCTGGTTCAACCGGGTCAGCAGGACGGCGGGCGACAGACGCTCGCCGTCGATGGCCACGGCGTTGCCCTTCTCGAATTCGATTTCCACATAGGTGGGGGTTTCCGGAGCCTTTTCCGGGCTGACCGAGCGGGTGAACATATCCTCGTTGGGCTCGACCCACGGATCTTCCAGCGCCTTACCCTCGTAAGAGATATGCAAAAGGTTGGCGTCGGTGGAATAGGGAGCCTCGCCGCGCTTGTCCTTGGCGATGGGAATCTGGTGCTTTTCGGCGAAATCCAGCAGGGCGGTCCGGCTGTTCAGATCCCACACGCGCCAGGGGGCGATCACCTTGATTTCCGGCTTCAGGGCGTAATAGCCCAGCTCGAAGCGCACCTGATCGTTGCCCTTGCCGGTGGCGCCGTGGGCCACGGCGTCGGCGCCGACCTGATTGGCGATCTCGATCTGGCGCTTGGCGATCAGGGGGCGGGCGATGGAGGTGCCCAGCAGATAGACGCCTTCATAAAGAGCGTTGGCGCGGAACATCGGGAAGACGAAATCGCGCACGAATTCCTCGCGCAGATCGTCGATGAAGATGTTCTCGGGCTTGATGCCCATCAGCTCGGCCTTCTTGCGGGCCGGCTCCAGTTCCTCGCCCTGGCCGAGATCGGCGGTGAAGGTCACCACCTCGCACTGATACTGGTCCTGCAGCCAGCGGAGAATGATCGAGGTGTCCAGGCCGCCGGAATAGGCCAGGACGACTTTCTTGATATCGCTCATGGAAAAACGCGCCTTCGGATGAGGGAACGAAACTGCCGCCGAGTATAGGAGAACGGCGGACGGAGGCAAGGCCTACGGCAGGGCGGGGGCGACATCGGCGCCCTCTTCGGCCGGGGGCAGGGTCAGGTGCAGCGAAGCGCCGCCGCCGGCCGGCGTGGTGATCCAGATGCGGCCGTGATGATTCTCGACGATGCGCTTGGCCAGGGCCAGACCCAGGCCGGTGCCGGGATAACGGTTCTGGCCGTGCAGGCGGCGGAACATGTCGAACACGGCGTGGCGCTGGGCCTCGGGAATGCCGATGCCGTTGTCCTGCACGGTGATCTGCCAGTGCGCCCCATCGCGGCGGGCCCGCAAACGCACCTCCGCCGCCTGTCCCGGCGGCTGAAACTTCAGGGCGTTGCTGAGCAGGGCCAGCATCAGCTGGCGCAACTGGCGGGCGTCGCCCTGCACCTGGGGCAGCGGCGTTTCCCGCACGATTTCGGCCTTGCCGTCGCGCAGGGCCGGACCCAGATCGGCCAGCACCGCCTGCACCACCTGCTCCATATCCACGGCATGGAAGCTCTGGGCATGGGCCGCCGCCTGGGAATAGGTGCTGAGGCCGTTGATCTGATCGCGCATGCGCTGGGCGCCCTCGATCAGATAATTGAGGCACTCCACCCCCTCCTCGTCCAGCTGCGGCAGGTAGCGCCGCTCCAAAAGCTGGGCATAGGCGCAGATGCTGCGGGTGGGCTCCTGCAGATCGTGCGAGGCCAGCTGGGCGAAGCGGGCCAGCTCGGCATTGGAGCGGGCCAGTTCGTCCAGCATGTGATGCATGGTTTCCTCTTCCAGCTTCTGCCGCGTGATATCGCGGGCCAGCATGATCAGGCATTCCTGCTGATCCAGCAGGATCTGTTCGATGGACATCACCACCGTCAGGCGGTTGCCGTCGCGGCGGCGCAGGCTGGTACGCAGATCCGACAGGTGGTGCGAGCGGTTGAGGGCTTTCAGAATGGCGGCATTGTCCTGCGGATCGGACCACACCTGGAGTTCGGCCAGCGACTGGCCCACCGCCTCGTCGCGGCTCAGGCCCAGCTGGCGGGAAAAACCGTCGTTGACGTCGATCAGCCGCCCGTCGTCCTTGCGCACGATGGCGATCAAATCGGGGCTGTTGCGGAAAATGGTTTGGAATTTAAGGTCGGTCTGCTGCTTGACCGCCAGGGTCTGGCGCAGCTCCTCCAGATCACGGGCGATATCGCCGATTTCATCGATGCGGCCGGTATCGGCCGTCACCATTTCGAGCTGCCCGCGCGACAGGGCGGCCAGGGAACGGCGCAGGCGGCCCAGCGGCACGATGATGGAGCGCAACACCATCAGAAAGGCGCCGCCGCCCAGCAGCAGCGCCAGGGCCAGCATGCGCTGCAGATCGTATTTCTGCTGGCCGAGGGCGGTCTGACTGGATCCCCGCACCTGCTCGGCACGCTCGCGGGCGAAGGCCTGCATGGTGTCGATGGCGTTCAGCACCGCCTGCAACTGCGCGGCGCCGTGCTCGCGGTAAAGGTCGCGCGCCGCCGCCAGATCGCCGCGAATCATCGGGGCGGTGATGCTGTCGGCCAGAATGCGCCAGTTGCCGCAGGCCAGCGCCAGGCTTTTCACATCCTGCGGCGGGCCCTGGTAATGATCGAAGCTGACATTGAGCGCCGCATCCACATTCCTTTCCAGGCGGGCCACTTCGCTGCCCAGGCCGGAATGATTGAGCTCTTGGGGATAGGCCAGCAGAAACAGCAGCCGCTGGTTGGTCAGCAGGATATCGCGGCGGGCGTCGCTCAAGCTGTTGATGACGGTGAAAGGGTGCTCGTAGATGCCGCGGGTCTTATCCACCGCCCGGCTGGCCGAGAGGAATCCCCAGAAGCCCACCGCCGCCACCAGAAACAGCAGCAGCAGGTAGCCGAAGGCGATCCGGTGACCAACTCTGAGAAAAGCCCGCACGCGCAATGTTCCGGCAAGGAATTTTATTGACGACGGCGGTCACGATACACTGCCCGGCCGGTGCTCGTCTCCACAAACCGGCCGGGCTGAAATAAAATTAATTTTGCGGCGCCACAGCGTGTTCGTCGTCGATGCCGGCGGCCAGACGTTCCTTCTGCCGCGAACAGCGGATGCGTTCGGACTCGCTCTTCAACTGGCCGCAAGCCGCCAGGATATCGCTGCCGCGCGGCTGGCGGATGGGGGCGGAATAGCCCTGTTCGAAGAGGAAATCCGAGAATTTGCGGATCTGTCCCATGTCGGAACAGTCGAACTCGGCCCCCGGCCATTTGTTGAAGGGGATGAGGTTGAACTTGGCGGGAATGCCCTCCACCAGTTTCGCCAGGGCGCGGGCGTCGGCCAGGCTGTCGTTCACCCCCTTCAGCATGACATATTCGAAGGTGATGCGCCGGGCATTGTTGGTGGGATAGTCGCGGCAGGCCCGCATCAGCTCGGCCAGGGGATATTTCTTGTTGATGGGCATGATGCGGTCGCGCACCTCGTCGTTGACCGCGTGCAGGCTGACCGCCAGATTGACCCCCAGTTCCTCGCCGCAGCGGCGCATCATCGGCACCACGCCCGAGGTGGAGAGGGTGATGCGGCGCTTGGAGACGGAAATCCCCTCGCCGTCCATGATGATCTTCAGGGCCTGGGCCACATTGTCGTAATTGAACAGCGGCTCGCCCATGCCCATCAGCACGATATTGGAAATGAGCCGGCCGCCGTCCATGGGGCTGGGCCATTCCTCGTAGGAATCGCGGGCCACCATGAACTGGCCGACGATTTCCTCGGCCGTCAGGTTGCGCACCAGCATCTGGGTGCCGGTATGGCAGAAGCGGCAGGTCAGGGTGCAGCCCACCTGCGAGGACACGCAGACGGCGCCGCGATCCTCCTCGGGGATATAGACCGTCTCCGCCTCGTTGCCGTCGGCGAATTTCAGCAGCCACTTGCGGGTGCGGTCGGTGGAGGTCTGCATGCGCGAGACCTCGGGACGGCGCACCACGAAATGCTCGGCCAGCTTTTCGCGCAAGGGCTTGGCCAGGGTGGTCATGGCCGCGAAATCGGTTTCGCCCTGGTGATAGATCCAGTGCCACAGCTGTTTGGCGCGGAACGGCTTTTCGCCGATCTCCGCCATTTCGGCCGCCAGCTGCTCGCGCGAGAGGCCGACCAGGGATTTTTTCGAGATGTCGCTCATGGCGGTTACATAGGGGGCCAGCCCCCCCGCTTGCAAGAGGATTTACATCATGGAAACCGGCAGGGCGCTGTCGCTGAACAGAGGATAGGCGGCGCGGGCGTTGAACAGCTGGTAGTGCCACCACTCATTGCGATAGAAATCCCAGCCGGCGGCGGTCATCAGCCCCATGAGCAGCAGGCGGTTGCGCTGGGCCTCCACCGGAATGGCGGTGGAGGCGTGATGCGACAGCGGCGTGAAGGCGTCGAAGCCGGTGCCCATGTCCAGTTCCCGGCCGCTGGCGGCGTCCACCAGGGTCAGATCCACCGCCACCCCGCGCGAATGGGGCGAGCCCTTGCGCGGATCGGCCAGGAATTCGGGATCGGGGGTATGCTCCCACAGCCGCCACTGCGCCTCGGACGGGCGGAAGGCGTCGAAGATCTTCAGACGCAGGCCCAGCGGCCGGGCCAGGGTGACGGCCTGACGCAGACAGGCGGCGGCATCGGCATGCAGCCAGCAATCGGGCCGGGCATAGACCGGAGCGCCGGTGAAATTGTCGGCGGTGGCGTAGGCGATGGACAGATCGACGTCGTAGTCGGGCGCGGTGATGGGAACCAGGGCCATGTCGGACCTTTGCGAAAACGGAAAGTTGGCGGCAGTATAGCCGCGCCGCCGCCCTGTATAAGGAAAAAATCCCGTGCCCTCCGCCGATCCCGCCGTTCTGGCCTTCGATTGCAGCACCACCGCCTGTTCCGCCGCCGTTCTGGCCGGGGGCGCCGTCCGCGCCGCCCGCTTCCGCACGCTGGCGCGCGGTCAGGCCGAGGTTTTGCTGCCGATGATCACCGAGGTGATGGCCGAGGCCGGGCTGGACTGGCCGGAGCTCGGCCTGATCGGCGTGGTGGTGGGGCCCGGCAGCTTCACCGGCCTGCGCATCGCCCTGGCGACGGCGCGCGGCATGGCCTTCGCCGCCGGACTGCCGGTGGCGGGGGTGACCAGCTGCGAAGCGGTGGCCCACGGCGTGCCCGAGGTGGAACGGCGGGGGCAGACCCTGCTGGTGGCGGTGGACGGCAAGCGCGAGGATCTGTTCCTCCAACCCTTCGCCGCCGATCTCACCCCCCTGGCCCCGCCCCGGGCCCTGATGGCCGAGGCGGCGGCCCGCCTGGCCGAGGGGCCGGTGCTGATCGCCGGCGATGCCGGCGAACGCCTGGCCGCCGCCCTGCCCGGCGCCCGGCTGTCGTCGGCGCCGCCGCTGCCCGACGCCCGCATCGTCGCCGCCCTGGCCCTGGCGCGGTGGCGGGCCGGCACCGCCCTGCCGCCGGACCCGCTGTACCTGCGTCCGCCCGACGTCACCCTGCCGCCGGGAGCCCCCGCCGCATGACGCCGCTCTCCCCGGCCCATGCCGCGCTGATGGCCGGCATGCATCACGTCTGTTTCAAGGAACCCTGGGACGCCAAGGCCATGGCCGATCTGCTGGCCCTGCCCGGCAGTTACGGCTTCCTGGCGGGAGAGGCGCGGCCGGAAGGGTTCGTGCTCTGCCGCGCCGCCGCCGACGAGGCCGAGGTGCTGACCATCCTGGTGCTGCCGCCCTACCGCCGCGCCGGTCTCGGCGCCCGCCTGCTGGCCGCCGCCGCCGCCGAGGCCCGGGTTCGGGGCGCCGCCGCCCTGTTTCTGGAAGTGGCGGCCGACAATGCCGCCGGACAGGCCCTCTACGCCGCCCACGGCTTTCACACGGTGGGACGGCGCCCCCGTTATTACGGAGGCGTCACCGATGCCCTGGTGCTGCGCAAGGATCTTGGCGTCGACCATACCGCCCGGCCAATGATTTGACCCGTCGGGTCAAATCAAGGGCCGACCGGTCTCATACCGAATTGCGGTGATCGGAACCGATCACCGCCCCCTCATGCGCCGGGCGGGTTTCTCCGAAACCCTTGGCTTCGCGCCATCAGGCGCGCGTCGCCTTGCTCCTAACCCGCGTCGCGATGAGTCAAACTCATCGCGACTTGGTATCACTCCTCGTAACCGGTGATCTCCTCTTCCGGATACGCGCCGATGCGATGCAGCGACAGATCGGCGCCACGGAATTCGTCCTCTTCCGACAGACGCAGGCCGAGAGTGGCCCGCAGCAGGCCGTAAACGCCGAAGCCCGAGATCAGGGCCATCCCGACGCCCAGCAGGGTGCCGGTGATCTGCGCCGGCAGCGACACCCCGCCCAGGCCGCCCAGAGCCTCCTGGCCGAACAGGCCGCAGGCGATGCCGCCGAAGGCGCCGCAAAAACCGTGCAGCGGCCACACCCCCAGCACATCGTCGATCTTCCACTTGGTCTGACACTGGTTGAAGCCCCACACGAACAGGACCCCGGCGATGGCGCCGGTGGCCAGCGCCCCCAGGGGATGCATGACGTCGGACCCGGCGCACACCGCCACCAGCCCGGCCAGGGCGCCGTTATGGATGAAGCCGGGATCGTTACGGCTGACCAGCAGGGCCGACAGAATGCCGCCCACCATGGCCATCAGCGAATTCAGGGCCACCAGGCCGGAAATGCCGTCCAGCTTCTGGGCGCTCATGACATTGAAGCCGAACCAGCCCACCGACAAAACCCAGGCGCCCAGGGCCAGGAAGGGGATGTTGGACGGCGGAATGTTGACCCCCGTGCCGTTCTTGCGATAGCGGCCCATGCGCGGCCCCAACAGGCTGACCGCCCCCAGCGCCACCCAGCCGCCGAAGGCATGCACCACCACCGAGCCGGCGAAATCATGGAAATGCGCCCCGAAGGTGGACAGCATCCAGGCCTGCACGCCGAAGCGGCTGCCCCACATCATGCCTTCCAGGGTGGGATAGCACAGCGCGGTGAGCAGGGCGGTGGCGCAGATCTGCGGCCAGAAGCGGGCCCGTTCGGCGATGCCGCCCGAGATGATGGCGGGAATGGCGGCGGCGAAGGTGGCCAGAAAGAAGAACTTGACCAGATCGTAGCCCTTGGGCGCGAACAGCCCCGGAGCGCCGCCGGTCAGGGCCTTGGCCGACACCAGGAAGTTCACCCCGTAGGCCACGGAATATCCGATGAAGAAATAGGCGCAGGTGGACATGGCGAAATCGGTGATGATCTTCACCAGGGCATTGACCTGATTCTTGCGCCGCACCGTCCCCACTTCCAGAAAGGCGAATCCGGCATGCATGGCCAGAACCATCACCGCCCCCAGCAAGATGAATAATACGTCCATGCCCGTCGCTGTCGCACTCATCGGATCATATCCTCCCGCTGCGGGGCGCTCTCTGAGACGCTCCGTCGATGTTCACAAAATGTGCAAAACAGTGATTGGAATAAAATATAGGCAATACACCTGTATTTTCCCGCCACCATTCCATGAATATTGGCTAATCCATGCAATGGCCCCCGCCAATCCATGGATTTGACTGGCGAACAATAATAAAATTTTCGCAGGAGAAAAAGAGGCTCCTAACCGGCGACGCGCGGCTGATGCCGCGTGAGGGGCTCCGGTGATCGGGTCCGATCAACGGGATTTGCTATTAGCCGGCCAGCAGCAGGACCAGCACCAGTCCGCCGTTCAGCAGGCAGGCCACCACCAGGCACATCAGGGCCAGGCGGATATCGAGACTGGTGGCCTGGCTGCGGCCCTGGCCGATCCAGGCCTCGTCGGCCACATAGCCGGGATAGCGGCGCGGCCCGGCCAGGGCCAGGCCCAGACCGCCGGCCATGGCCGCCTCGGGCCAACCGGAATTGGGGGAACGGTGATGGCCGTGATCGCGCAGCATCACCCGCCAGGCCGCCAGCGGCCGGCCGCCCGGCACGAACAGCGCCGCCAGGGCCAGCAGCGCCCCGGCCAGCCGGGCCGGAATGAGGTTCATGGCGTCGTCCAGCCGCGCCGACACCATGCCGAAATCGCGGTAGCGCTCGGAGCGGTGGCCGATCATGCTGTCCAGGGTGTTCACCGTTTTATAGGCCAGCAGGCCGGGCAGGCCGAAGAGCAGACACCAGAACACCGGCGCCACCACGCCGTCGGCGAAATTCTCGGCACAGGATTCGATGGCGGCGCGGGCCACCCCGGCGGCGTCCAGGCTGTCGGGATCGCGGCCGACGATGCGGGCCACCGCCCGCCGTCCGCCCGCCAGCCCTTCGCGCTCCAGGGCCACCGCCACCGCCCGCACATGGTCGAACAGGCTGCGCTGGGCGATCAGCGCCCAGGTCAGGGCCAGTTCCACCAGCCCGCCCCAGCCGGTTTTGCGGCGCAAGGCGACCACGCCGATGCCTACGCCCACCGCCGCCGCCACCAGCAGCACCGCCACCAGGGCGCCGCGCACCCGGCGGTCGTAGCCGGGGCGGCTGTCGCGGTTCAGCTTGCGCTCCAGCAGGGCGATGGCCCCGCCGATGAGCGCCACCGGATGGGGCAGGCGCCGCCACAGCCAGGGCGGATCGCCCACCACGGCGTCGATCATCAGCGCCACCACCAGAATGAGCAGGGGATGGAACGCCGCGGAGCTTTCGGACAAGGGGAACATGGCGGCAGAATGGGCTCTCCCGAGCCCTGCCGTCAACCGGGGAGACACTTGGAAGCCGCTTCATGCGGCTGACTAGGCCATTGAGGCCGCCGGAGCGTTGCCGGGAGCGCTTGCGCGGAGGCAAAAGCGACAAGCCAAGCTGGCGGAACGCCAGCGCCCGGCGCCTGAGGGGCATATAAAACAAACCGGAGCCGTCGCGCCCGCTCGATGGCTCCGTCAACCGGGGAGACAAAAGCCGCGCGGGTCTTTATAGTGCCGGTCCCGTTGGCCGGAGGCCATTGACCAGCCGACAGCCCTTAAACATCAACGCCCAGAGGCAAGGACCAGGCGCCATGACGAAGAAAACCGCCATTATGATCTGCGGCCACGGCAGCCGCGATGCCCAGGCCGTGGAAGAGTTCAACCTGCTGGCCCGGCATTTCCGCCAGCGGTTCCCCCACGAGGATGTGGAAAGCGGTTTTCTCGAATTCGCCCGTCCGGTGATCCGCGACGGCCTGGAGGCCTTGAAGGCGCGTGGCGCCGAACGCATCCTGGCGGTACCGGCCATGCTGTTCGCCGCCGGCCATGTCAAAAACGATCTGCCGTGGGAGATCAACAGCTTCGCCGCCGAGAATCCCGACATTGAGGTGAAATACGGCCGCGATCTGGCGGTGGACGCCAAGCTGCTGCGGGTGGCCGCCGAACGCATCGAAAGCGCCGAGCGGACCTCGACCCGCAAGATGCCCCGCGCCGACACCCTGCTGATGGTGGTGGGGCGCGGCACCAACGACCCCGACGCCAATTCCAACATCAGCAAGGTTACCCGCATGCTGTGGGAAGGCATGGGCTTCGGCTGGGCCGAAACCGCCTATTCCGGCGTGACCGCGCCCCTGGTGGACGCCGGGCTGGCCCGTGCCGCCAAGCTGGGTTTCAAGCGCATCATCGTCTTTCCCTATTTCCTGTTCACCGGCATCCTGGTCAAGCGCATCTACGACTGGACCGACGAGGCCGCCGCCCTCTATCCCGACATCGAGTTTTTGAAGGCCCCCTACCTCAGGGACCACGATCTGGTGATCGACGCCTTCGTCGAGCGGCTGGAGGAAATGCGCGACGGCAATCCGGCCATGAACTGCCAGCTGTGCAAATACCGCGAACAGGTGCTGGGCCGCGAACACGAGGTGGGCCAGGCCCAGGCCGGCCACCACCACCATGTGGTGGGCATCGGCACCGATGCCCACCCGCATCACGACCACCACCACGGCCACGATCATCACCACGGTCATCACCACGGCCATTCCCACGGGCATGATCACGATCATGCCCGTGATCATGATCACGATCACTGAGGCCCGGCCCCATGGCGCTGTTCGATGCCGTCGCGGTGGCGATTCACCGTCAGGGACGCGGCTGGTCCATGGCCTTGCGGCAACCCGGCCGCCCCGATCAGATCATCGGCCGGATCGAGGCCGCCGCCGCCCGCGACGCCCTGCTGGCGCCGCTGTCGGAGCTGGCGGCGCGCGGCCTGACCGTGCTTCTGGCCTGCGATTTTCCGCTGGGCGCGGCGGCGACGGCCTGCGCCGACCTTGATCCCCGCCGGGCCGACTGGCAGGCCCTGTGGCGGCGCGCCGCCCGGGACGAGGCCGCGCTTGCCGACCGATCCTGGCCGCCGCGCCTTGCCGAACGCCGTTCGGGACAGACGGCGGCGGGGCCGAACCTTGCCGCCATCGCCTGTCTGCAACAGCTGCGCGACCATCCGGAACTGACCGGGGCCCTTAAGGTCTGGCCGTTCGAAACCGGTCTGGCCGCTTTGGAGCGCCCGGCCCCCGGCACCGTGCTGGTGGCCGAACTGCCGCAGGCCGACAGCGATCCCATGGCCCGCCTGACCCAGCTTTGCCGTCTCGACCAGGCCGGGCGGCTGGGGCCGCTGTTCGCCGCCGATCCCGGCCTCGACGATGCAACCCGCGCCGCCGTGCTGCACGCCGAGGGCTGGCTGCTGGGCCTCACCGCCCCGGACGGCGAGGCGGCACCGCCGCCCTATCTGCGCGATCCCGCCGCCATCTACGACAAATCCTTCGCCATCATCCACGCCGAGGCCGATCTCGCCGCCTTCGCCCCCCTGGAGCAGGAGGTGGCGGTGCGGGTGATCCATGCCTGCGGCATGCCGGAAATCGCCGCCGATCTCAGCTTCGCCCCCGGCGCCGCCGACGCGGGCCGCGCCGCCCTGGCCGCCGGACGGCCGCTGCTGGTGGATGTGGAGATGGTGGCGCACGGCATCATCCGCCGCCGCCTGACGGCGGGCAGCCCCGTGCATTGCCTGTTGAACGACGCCCGCACCGCGCCTTTGGCGCAGCGGCTGGGCACCACCCGCACCGCCGCCGCCGTGGACCTGTGGCGCCCGCATCTGGAGGGCGCGGTGGTGGCCATCGGCAACGCCCCCACCGCCCTGTTCCATCTGCTGGAGATGATCCGGAACGGCGGCCCGCGTCCGGCCGCCATCCTGGGCTTTCCCGTGGGCTTCGTCGGCGCCGCCGAATCGAAGGAGGCCCTGGCCGCCGCCGGGCTGCCGCATATCGCCCTGCTGGGACGGCGCGGCGGCAGCGCCATGGCGGCGGCGGCGGTGAACGCCCTGGCCGGGGAGGCGTCATGACCCCGCCCTGGCTGGCGGTGATCGGCCTGGGGGACGACGGCCTGAACGGCCTCGCCCCGGCGGCCCGCGCCCTGTTGGACAGCGCCGAGCTGATCGTGGGCGGCAGCCGCCATCTGGCCCTGCTGCCGGAGAGCGGCGCCGACCGTATGCCCTGGGCCAGCCCCTTCGCCGACAGCCTGCCGCGCCTGCTGGAACGGCGCGGGCGGCGCGTCTGCGTGCTGGCCAGCGGCGATCCGCAATGGTTCGGCGTCGGCGCCACCCTGGCCCGCCTGGTGCCGCCCGGGGAAATGACCATCCTGCCCCATCCCGGCGCCTTTTCCCTGGCCGCCGCCCGCCTGGGCTGGGCCCTGCAGGACTGCCGCTGCCTGACGGCGCACGGCCGCCCGCTGCTGGCGCTGCCGCTGTATTTCCATCCCGGCGCCCGTCTGCTGGTGCTGTCGGAGAACCGCCACACCCCGGCCCTGCTGGCGGCGCTGCTGCGCGAGCGGGGCTGGGGCAGCGCCCGCCTCACCGTGCTGGAACATTTGGGCGGCGCCGCCGAACGCCGCCTGGAGGGATCGGCCGAGGCCTGGCCCCATGCGCCGGGGGCCGATCTCAATACCATCGCCGTGGCCCTGGAACGGGGACCGGTCCAGCCGCTGGTGCCCGGCCTGCCCGACGCCCTGTTCCGCCATGACGGCCAACTGACCAAGCGCGAGACGCGCGCCGTCACCCTGGCCGCGCTGGCCCCGTGGCCGGGCGCGGTGCTGTGGGATCTGGGCGCCGGCTGCGGCTCCATCGCCATCGAATGGATGCGGGCCGGCGGCCGGGCCGTGGCGGTAGAGCGCGACGCGGCGCGGCGCGCCCTGATCGCCCACAACGCCGCCGCCCTGGGGGTGCCGGAGCTGGAGATCGTGGCCGGCACCCTGCCCAGGGCCCTCGACGGGCTGACCCCCGCCCCCGACGCCGTGTTCATCGGCGGCGGCCTGACCTCGGACGATCTGCTGCGCCGGGCCTGGGCATCGCTGCCGCCGGGCGGACGGCTGGCGGCCAACAGCGTTACCGCCGAAAGCGAGGCGCTGCTGCTGGCCTGGCAGGCCCGTCACGGCGGCGAGATGATCCGCCTGGCGGTGAGCCGCCTGGAAGCGGTGGGCCGCTTCCACGGTTGGCAGCCGCTGCGCCCCGTGACCCACTATGTTGGACAAAAGCCATGAGCGGCACCCTTTACGGCCTGGGCGTGGGCCCCGGCGATCCCGAGCTTCTGACCCTGAAGGCGGCGCGTCTGCTGGCCGCCGTGCCGGTGGTGGCCTATCCGGCGCCCCTGCAGGGCGACAGTCTGGCCCGCACCATCGCCGCGCCGCATCTGGCCCCCGGCGTCGAGGAGATCGCCCTGCGCATGGCCTTCGACCCCGAGCGCCGCGCCGACGAGGTCTACGACGCCGGCGCCGAGGCCATCGCCGCCCATCTCGCGGCGGGCCGCGACGTGGCGGTGCTGTGCGAGGGCGACCCCTTCTTCTTCGGCTCCTTCGCCTATCTGTTCGCCCGTCTGGGCCAGCGCTTCCCGGTGCAGGTGGTGCCCGGCATCGCCTCGCCCATGGCCTGCGCCGCCGTGGCCGGGCATCCGCTGACGGCGCGCGACGACGCCCTGGTGGTGATCCCCGCCCCCCGCCCGGAAGCCGAGATCGAGCAGCTGCTGCGGGCCGCCGAGGCGGCGGTGATCATGAAACTGGGCCGCCATCTGCCCAAGGTGCTGCGGGTGCTGGAGCGCCTGGAGCTGACCGGCTGCGCCCGCTATGTGGAACGGGCCGGCCAGCCGGGCCAGGCCCTGCTGCCGCTGGACGAGGCCGCCCGGCGCGGCGCCCCCTATTTCGCCCTGATTCTGGTGCATAAACGAGGCAAAGCGTGGATATGACCCCTTCCCCCATCGCCGTCATCGCCGTGAGCGAGGCCGGTCTCGCCACGGCGCGGCGCATCGTGGCCGCCCTGCCCGGCGCCCGTCTGCACGGTCTGGCCGGCCGCATCGCCGACGCCGACGTGCCCTTTACCGACACCCGGTCCCATCTCGCCGCCCTGTTCGCCCAGGGCACCGCCCTGGTGGGAGTGTGCGCCGCCGGCATTCTGATCCGCGCCCTGGCCCCCCTGCTCGCCGACAAGACCGCCGAGCCGCCGGTGCTGGCGGTATCGCCCGACGGCGCGGCGGTGGTGCCGCTGCTGGGCGGCCATCATGGCGCCAACCGCCTGGCCCAGACCCTGGCCCGGGCCCTGGATGGCCAGGCCGCCCTGACCACCGCCGGCGACGTGGCCCTGGGCCTGGCCCTGGACGAGCCGCCGCAGGGCTGGCGGGTGGCCAATCCCGACGCCGCCAAGCCGGTGGCCGCCGCCCTGCTGGCCGGCGAGCCGGTGCGACTGGAGGTGGAGGCCGGACAGGCCGACTGGCTGAACGCGCCCGGCCTGGGCGAGAGCGGGGCCCTGGGCGTCCGGGTGACCGATCACGCCGTCATGGGCGACGACGAACTGATCCTGCATCCGCCGGTGCTGGCCCTGGGGGTGGGCTGCGAGCGCGGCTGCGACGCCGCCGAACTGTCGGCCCTGGTGCACGGCGCCCTCGACGAGGCCGGCCTGTCGGCCGAGGCGGTGGCGGTGGTGGCCTCGCTGGATCTCAAGGCCGACGAGACGGCGGTGCAGGCCCTGGCCGCCGAACTCGGCGTGCCCGCCCGCTTCTTCACCCCGGCCGAGTTGGAGGCGCAGGCGCCGCGTCTCGCTACGCCGTCGGAGGTGGTGTTCCGCGAAACCGGTTGTCACGGCGTGGCGGAAGGCGCGGCCCTGGCGGCGGCGGGGCCCGAGGGCGCCCTGGTGCTGCCCAAGACCAAATCGGCCCGCGCCACCTGCGCCGTGGCCAAGGCCGCCGCCATCGACGCCGCCGCCGTCGGCCGGGCGCGGGGCCGGCTGTTCGTGGTGGGCATCGGTCCCGGCACCGAGGGCTGGCGCACCCCCGAGGTCAGCCGCATCATCGCCGCCTGCACCGATCTGGTGGGCTATGGCCTTTATCTCGATCTGCTGGGCGAGGCCTGCCGGGGCAAGATCCGCCACGACGGCACCATGGGCGCCGAGGAGGCCCGGGCCCGCCAGGCCCTGGACCTGGCCGCCGAGGGCCGCAGCGTGGCCCTGGTCTGTTCCGGCGATGCCGGGATCTACGCCCTGGCCACCCTGGTGTTCGAACTGCTGGACGTGGAAAACAACCCGGCCTGGAACCGCATCGAGGTTATGGTGGCCCCCGGCATTTCCGCGCTGCAGGCGGCGGCGGCCCGGGCCGGCGCCCCCATCAACCACGATTTCTGCACCATTTCCCTCTCCAACCTGCTGACGCCGTGGGCGGTGATCGAGCGGCGGGTGGCGGCGGCGGCGGAAGGGGATTTCGTCATCGCCTTTTACAACCCGGTCAGCCAGCGCCGCCGCGATCAGTTGCCGGCGGCCCGCGCCGCCCTGCTGCGGCACCGCCCGGCCGAAACCCCGGTGGTGCTGGCCCGCAATCTGGGCCGCGAGGGCGAAAGCGTGCGCATCACCACCCTGGAGGCGCTCTCGGCCGACGATGTGGACATGCTGACCCTGGTGCTGGTGGGCAATTCCGAAAGCCGCGCCTTGCGTCACGGCGGCCGCGACTGGATTTACACCCCGCGCGGCTACGCCAGCAAATGGAGCTGACCCGAAGCGGATTGTCTCATACCAAGTCGCGATGAGTTTGACTCATCGCGACGCCGGTTAGGAGCAAGGCGACGCGCGCCATCAGGCACGACGCCAAGGGTTTCGGAGAAACCCGCCCGGCGCATGAGGGTGCAGTGATCGGTTCCGATCACTGCAATTTGGTATCAGGCGTAAAGGACGAAGGCCGCATGCCCGTGCCGATGGATGTGGTGTTTCTGCTCTATGGTCTCGCCTTCCTCGCCATGGGGCTGGTGATTGTTCTCCGTTACGACGACCACAGTCATCCGGAACTGGGCCGGGCGCTGTGGCTGCTGGCCGCCTTCGGTTTCCTGCATGGTTTCCGGGAATGGATGGACCTGTGGCGCGCCGTCCATGGCGACGGGCCCGACCAGCCGCAGGCCCGCGCTCTGCTCCTGCTGCTGTCCTTCCTGCCGCTGCTCGACTTCGGCCGGCGGCTGATCCGGATTGCCGGCGGGCCGCCCCGCTGGCTGACCGCGCCCTGGCTGCTGGCCGCGCCGGTGGGCGCGGCGCTGCTTCTCGGCCTGGGCACCGCCCCCTGGCCGCTGGCCCTGGAAATCTGGGCCCGCCTGCTGTGCGGTCTGCCCGGCAGCCTCCTGACCGGGCTGGGCCTGGCGCTGTATTGCCGGCGCTGCATCGCCTGGGTGGAAAGCCTCCCCGACCGCCGGCTGATTCTCTGGTCAGGCAATGTGGCGGCGGGCAGTTTCGTCCTCTATGCCGTGGCGGGCGGCCTGATCGGCCCGGCGGGCCCCGCGGCCCTGGCGCCGTGGATCAATCAGACCCTGTTCCAGGCCCTGACCGGTATGCCGGTGCAGGTGGTGCGCGCCGCCTGCGCGGTGACGGCGGCGACCTCCATCGGAATCCTGATGCGGATCTTCCTCATCGAGGCCCGGCAACGGCTGTTGGAAACCAACCGCCGTCTGGCCGCCAGCGAATCCCGCCTCCGCCTGATGACGGAAAATGTCGAGGATTATGCCATCCTCATGCTGGACCCCGAAGGCCGCGTCATGTCGTGGAACAACGGCGCGAAACGGCTGAAAGGCTATGAGGAGGCTGAGATTCTCGGGCGCTCCATCGCCGCCTTCTATCCCTCCGCCGCCATCGCCGCCGGGCGCCCGGCGCAGCTTCTGGCCGAAGCCGAGGCCCGCGGCCACACCGAGGATATGGGTTGGCGCCTGCGCAAGGACGGCGGGCGTTTCCTGGCCGACGTGGTCATCTCGGCCATCCGCGACGAGACCGGCCGACTGCTCGGCTTCACCAAGGTGACCCGCGACATCACCGAACGGGTGGCGCTGGAGGACAAGCTGCGGCAATCCAGCCAGGATCTGCAACGTTTCACCGAGGTGACCGCCCATCACCTGCAGGAACCGGCGGCCCGCATCGCCCGTTACGCCGACCGTCTGACCAGCCTGCTGGCCGGACGGCTGGAGGATCCGGACGCCCGTCTCGCCCTGGACTTCATCGGCCGGCAGGCCCGGCGGCAAAAGGCGCTGCTGTCCGACGTGCAGCGCTATCTGGCCGCCGATCAGCCGCGGGGCACGATCACCGCCCTTGAGACCGGAACGGTGCTGTCCGAAGTGGTCGCCGCCCTGGCGGAGCGCATCACGGCGGCCGGAGCCGAGGTGCGTTCGGGGGATTTGCCGCCGGTGCGGCTGGACCGCCCCCGCCTGATCGACCTCCTGGAGGTGGCGCTGGACAATGCCCTTCTCCATGCCCGTCCGTCCGGCGCGGCGGCGCCCGCCCTGCGCATCAGTGTGCACGGCGAACGGCACGAAACGCGGGTCCGGCTTTATATCGACGATAACGGGCCGGGCATCGAACCGCACTACCGCGCGCAGGTGTTCCGGGTGTTCGAGCGCCTGACGGGGGACGGCGAGGGCACCGGCATCGGCCTGGCCATCGCCCGCCGCGTGACGGAAAGCGTCGGCGGAAGCGCCGTCATCGCCGACGCGCCCGGGGGCGGCTGCCGCCTGATGCTGGATCTGCCCGCGGCCCTTTGATCGCCGGGCGCGGGGAAAGCCCGCCCAAACCTTTGCCCGTCCCTGCTTTCTGGTCATAAGCGGTTCGGACTGATACACTTTCCAGGCAAAGATGTTATCTTGCCTTTCATCGCCACCGCTTCACCCATCGCCCGCACGAGAAAGCCCTGATCCGATGACAAGCAGCGCCAAGCCGATTACGATCAAGAAATATGCCAATCGCCGCTTGTACAATACGGCGACCAGCAGTTACGTCACGTTGGACCATCTGTGCCAGATGGTGAAGAACAACGAGGATTTCGTGGTCTTCGACGCCAAGACGGGCGAGGACATCACCCGGTCGGTGCTGACCCAGATCATCGTGGAAGAGGAATCCAAGGGCGGACAGAACCTGCTGCCCATCGGCTTTCTGCGCCAGTTGATCGGCTTCTACGGCGATTCCCTGGGCGGCCTGCTGCCGCGTTATCTGGAGGTCAGCATGCAGGCCTTCCAGCGCAACGAGGAACAGATGCGCCAATACATGCAGGGCCTGTTCCCCTTCAATCCGCTGGAGGAGCTGAACAAGCAGAACATGACCCTGTTTGAAAACGCCATGAAGATGTTCGCGCCGTTCTATGGCGCCGCCGGCAATCCCGCCGAGTCCACCATGGCCGAATTTCAGAACCGTCTGAAGGCGTTGCAGGAACAGATGATGGGGCAGGGCAAACCCAAGGCCTGACCCGGTGCCGGACCTCCGGCGGGGCCGCCCGCCGGGGTCAGACTTTCGTGGGCAGACGCACCACGGCGAACCAATAATCCTCGATGGAGCGCATGGCGGCCAGAAAGCCGTCGAGATCCACCGGCTTGGTGACGAAGCTGTTGGCGCCGGCGCCGTAGCAGTCGCGGATATCGGTCACGGCATCCGAGGTGGTGAGAATCACCACGGGAATTTCCTTCAAGGCGGGGCTGCCCTTCATCTCGGCCAGCACCTGGCGGCCGTTACGGCCCGGCATGTTGAGATCGAGCAGCACCAGATCGGGACGCGGCGCCTGCGTGAAGGCGCCGCGGGCATAGAGGAAATCCAGGGCCTGATCGCCGTTCGAGACGTGATGCACGTCGCTGACCACCTTGGAATCGCGAATGGCCGTTTTCGCCAGATAAGCGTCGGCCGGGTCGTCTTCCACCAGCAGGATCTGGAAATCGGCGCGCGCGGTCATCCTCTCTCTTCCCGGAACATACTGTGAAGTGATACGGCGCTAGGCCGGGGTTCGGGCGCTGTGGCGCCAACGATTTTCAATATTTTGCACGGCGGCGATGAAATCATCGATATCCACCGGCTTGGTGACGAAATCATCGGCCCCCAGGGCGGCGCAGCTTTCCTTGTC
Source organism: Pseudomonadota bacterium (assembly GCA_021782815.1). Classification (GTDB taxonomy): domain Bacteria; phylum Pseudomonadota; class Alphaproteobacteria; order Rhodospirillales; family Magnetospirillaceae; genus JAJZGK01. Next base: position 34,797 of record JAJXUO010000006.1, on the reverse strand, counting down.
GCGCTCATATTCCGAGGTGGAAAACACCACCACCGGAATATCGCGGAAACTGTCGTCGCCGCGGAAATGCCGCAGAAACTCCCGTCCGTTCATGCGCGGCATATTGAGATCCAGCAGGATCAGCTCGGGCCGGGGCGCATCCAGATAACGATCACCCTTGTGCTGGACGAAGGCCAGCGCCTCCGAACCGTCGGTGACATGATGCAGAATGGAGGTTTCCTGACGATCGCGCAGCGCCAGACGCACCAGACAGGCGTCCGCAGCCTCGTCCTCGACCAGCAGGATATTGAACCGAGCCGCGCTCTCGCCCGTCATGACGTCTCCTCAGCACCACCGCCCCCCGAATGTCTGAGGGGCAATCATACTTTGTTATAATTACCTGTCTTCTCCATTTTCGCATCATGATTTTTTTAAAAATAGACACATTTCGCCGCCAGACACCGGGCGGCGCTCCACTGCCGCCAGGATGGGCCACCACAGACTTTCTTTTTAAATCAATATTTTAGAAGAAGATCAACCGCATGTGCAGGCGGAATCGCCTTCCCCGGGGCGTTGTACTGCATGCGCAGGCAATTCTTAATAAATCGTTACACATGCGGTTCAGCCACAGCGCCGATACAACTGCATTTGCCGCCAATTTCCATAAAATGCCGTTTTATTGAGGCCGAAACGCGCGGTTCCGCCTAATGCGCATCTACGGGCGCAGTTTCCCCGGCACGGCTGGGGGTCATCATAAAAACGAATGGAATCAATATGATAAACAGGGTGCCCAGCACCGCGAAATCGTCGATGAAGCCCATCATCTGCGCCTGACGCCCCACCACGGCGGCAATTTGCGCCAAAGCCTGGCCGCTGGCTTCGGATGCAGTTTTTCCGGTCAGAAGGAAACGATGACTTAAGCTTGCCAGCCACGTGGCCGTGGCCGGATTGGCCGAGACCACATGGGAGGCCAGATAGGTCATATGCTCCTGGCTGCGGTGCGACAGATAGCTGATGGTCAGCGAGATGCCGAAACTGCCGCCGAGATTGCGCGACATGTTGATCAGGGCCGAGGCCGAGGAGCTGTGCGCCCGTTCCAACCCCACATAGGCCAGGGTGTTGATGGGAATGAACAGCAGCGCCAGCCCCATGGCCTGATAGATGCGGGCCAGCATGAAATGCTGGTAATCGGTGGAAAGGTCGAAACCGGTCATATAGAACAGCGCCCCGGCGGTAACGGCCAGACCGGTGGCGATGATCCAGCGCGGATCCACCACCGACACCAGCCGCCCCACCAGCGGCATCAGCAGCATGATGGAGAAGCCGCCCGGGGTGATCACCAGCCCGGCATCGGTGGCGGTATAGCCGAACAGGCGCTGCACCAGGGCCGGCAGCAGGACGGTGCTGCCCAGCAGCACGAAGCCCAGCAGGAACATCAGCAGGTTCGACAGACCGAAGTTCCGCCTCTTTAACAAATCCAGATGCACGATGGGATCGTCCTGCCCCAGTTCCCACAGCACGAACGAGACCAGCGACACCGCCGAGACGGCGCTGCTCCAGAAGATGAAGGGCGAGGCGAACCAGTCGTCCTGTTCGCCCCGGTCCAGCACCACCTGCAACAGCCCCAGCCCCAGGGCCAGCAGCAGGAAGCCGAGATAGTCGATACGGATGCCCTCCGACAGCTTGCGCTCCCGCGTTTCCACCATGTGCGGCGGATCCTCCACCATCATGGTCACCAGCCACGACAGCACCACCCCCACCGGCACGTTCAGCAGGAACACCCAGCGCCAGCTGGCGGTATCGGTGATCCAGCCGCCCAGGGTGGGACCGATGGCCGGGGCGAACACCACCGACATGCCGTAAAGGGCGAAGGCCATGCCCCGTTGCCGGGCCGGAAAGGTATCGGCGAGGATGGCCTGGGCCGAGGGCTGCAACCCGCCGCCGGTCAGGCCCTGCACGGCGCGGGCGGTGATCAGCAGGGCCAGGGTGGGAGCCAGGCCGCACAGCAGCGAACTGATGGAAAAACCGGCGATGCAGGCCAGGAAGAAGCGCTTGCGGCCCATCACCGACGACAGCCAGCCCGAGATGGGCAGCACGATGGCGTTGGTCACCAGATAGGAGGTGAGCACCCAGGTGGACTCGTCCTGCCCGGCCGACAGATCCCCGGCGATATGCTGCAGCGAGACGTTGGCGATGGAGATGTCCAGCACCTCCATGAACGCCGCCAGCGCCACCACCGGCGCCACCAGCCAGGGATTGACCCCGGCTTTGCTATGGCCGAGATCCTCGCTCATTTCGCCGTCGGATCAAAGCCGACATCCACCACCGGCTCCACCGACATGCCGGGAACCAGACGGCGCAGCAGGGGATCGGACGGATCGTCGAAGGTGATCTTCACCGGCACCCGCTGCACCACCTTGACGTAATTGCCGGTGGCGTTTTCGGTGGGCAGCAAGGCGAAGCGGGCGCCGCTGCCGGGCTGGATGCTGTCGACCCGGCCCTTGAAGACATGGCCGGGGAAGGCATCCACCGTGATGCGCACCGGTTGCCCCGGTTTCATGCGGGTTAGCTGGGTTTCCTTGAAGTTTGCCACCACCCATTGCGGTTCTGTAACCAACTCGGTCAAAATCTGGTCTTTCTGCACCACATCCCCCACGGCCACGGCGCGTTTGGCGATACGCCCGGCCTGGGGCGCCAGCACATGGGTGTAAGAGAGGTTCAGTGCGGCCTGGCGCAGGGCGGCCTCGGCCTGTTCCACTTGCGCCTTGGCCACCGCCGCTTGAGCCGCCTTCAGCGCCACCCGGGTGGGAGCCGCCTCGGCGTCGGTCAATTTGGCGCGGGCCTGGGCCCGCTGGGCCTGGGCCGCCGCCGCCGCCGCCTGAGCCGCCTTCCAGCGCGCCTTCGAGGCGCGGGCGTCGGCCAGGGCCTGTTCGTAGCGCTGACGCGAGGCGAAGGTGGATTTCAATAACGCGTCGTAACGTTTGGCGTCGGCGGCGGCGCGTTCGGCCTCGGCTTCCGCCGCCAGGACCTGCTGCCCCGCCTCGGCCTGCTGTTCACGGGCCTGGGCCAGGGCATGACCGGCGCCCGCCAAAGCGGCGCCGCTGGTGGCGCGGGTCAGTTCGAGATCGGCCTGAGCCGCCCCCAACTGGGCCCGGGCCACGTCCACCGCCGCCCGCGCCGCGTCGAAGGCGGCCTGGGTGTCGCGGCGATCCAGATCCAGCAGCGGCTGGCCTTTTTTCACCCATTGATTATCGGTGAAATAGAGCGCCGCCACCGGTCCGCCCACCTGCGGCGCCACCTGCACCACGTCGGCCTCGACGAAGGCGTCGTCGGTTTCCTCCTCGTTATGGGTCATCAGCCAGACGCCGCCGCCGATCAGCGCCGCCGCCGCCAGCACCGCGCCGAAAATGCGGAACCGTCGGGCCCGGCGCGCCTTGGCCGCGCCGCCGTTCGGGGCCATGTCCGAGTCCGGAACGGTGTCCGCCATATGCCGTCTCCTTGTGAAACACATCCTGTTGGGGAGTGTAGCCCGCGCCGCCGCGATGGAAAAGGGCGCCGGGCCATGATGCCGGAGATGACAGTGCCCAAATTCCGGGCTAAGGTCCGCACCTTATGTTCAGATCGCCCGTCATAAGCCGCGCCCGCGTCGCCTTCGCCCACGATACCGTGATGGCGGCGCTGTCGTTTTTGCTGTCCCTGTGGCTGCGCCTGGGCAGCCAGCAGATGCGCGCCGACTGGACCCTGGGCAATCTGGCCCTGGCCACCGGTCTTTTCACCCTGACGGCGGCCTCGGTGTTCCTGTCGCTGCGCCTTTATCGCGGCGTGTGGCGCTATGCCTCCACCACCGATCTTCTGGCCCTGACCCGCGCCGCCACCTTAAGCGTGCTGATCTTCATTCCGGTGCTGTTCCTGTTCACCCGGCTGAACGATCTGCCGCGTTCGCTCCTCGGCATCAACTGGTTCGTGCTGCTGGCCCTGCTGGGCGGGCCGCGCTTCATCTACCGCGTACTGCGCGACCGCCGCCTTGATCTCCGGCTGGAACGCCAGCGCGAGGAGAACGGCACCCGCCGCATTCCGGTGCTGCTGGTGGGCTCGGGCGACGGCGCCGATCTTTTCATCCGCGCCACCCAGCAGGGCGACGCCCAGTACCGCGCCGTCGGCATCCTCACCACCAAGAAAGCCCAGGTGGGCCAGGGCATGCACGGCGTGACCATCCTGGGCCTGTGCGACGGGCTGGAGGAGGCGGTGACGGAGTTGACGGCCAAGGGCCTGGCGCCGGAACGGCTGGTGCTGACCGAGGACGATCTGGACGGCGGCCTGGTGCGCGATCTCTTCGACCGCGCCGACGCCCTGGGCCTGCCCCTGGCCCGGCTGCCGCGCCTGACCGATCTCAAGGACGGCGTGGCCGACCGCATGGAGATCAAGCCGGTGGCGGTGGAGGATCTGCTGGGCCGTCCGCAAACGGTGCTGGACCGCTCCGGCCTCACCGGCCTGATCGCCGGAAAGCGGGTGCTGGTCACCGGCGCCGGCGGCTCCATCGGTTCGGAACTGGTGCGCCAGATCAGCGATTGCGGTCCGGCCCTGCTGCTGCTGGCCGAGGCCTCGGAATTCGCCCTTTACACCATCGATCAGGAACTGGGCCTGCGCCATCCCGCCCTGGCCCGCCTGCCGCTGATCGCCGATGTGCGCGACCGCGCCCGCATCACCGAGATCATGGCCGCGCACCGGCCCGAGCTGGTGTTTCACGCCGCCGCCCTCAAGCATGTGCCCATGGTGGAGGGCAATCCCCTGGACGGCTGCCTGACCAACGCCGTGGGCACCCGTATCGTCGCCGATGCCTGCGCCGCCCATGGCGTTTCGCTGATGGTGCTGATCTCCACCGACAAGGCGGTCAACCCCACCAATGTCATGGGCGCCAGCAAACGCATGGCCGAGCGCTATTGCCAGGCCATGGACATGGCGGGCGGCGGCACCCGCTTCGTCACCGTGCGCTTCGGCAATGTGCTGGGCTCCACCGGCTCGGTGGTGCCGCTGTTCCAGAAACAACTGGCGGCGGGCGGGCCCATCACCGTCACCCATCCCGACATGACCCGCTATTTCATGACCATCCGCGAGGCGGTGGAACTGGTGCTGCAGGCCGCCACCTTAGGCGTGCAGCAGGCCGACCGCTATCAAGGGCGGATTTTCGTGCTGGATATGGGCGAGCCGGTAAAGATCGTGCATCTGGCCCGGCAGATGATCCGTCTGGCCGGCCTGCGCCCCGATCAGGATATCGCCATCACCTTCACCGGCCTGCGCCCGGGCGAGAAACTGTTCGAGGAAATCTTCCACGGCGCCGAACCGCCGGTGCCCACCGGCATGGGCGGCATTCTGGTGGCCGCCGTGCGCGCCAGCGAGCACGCCGCCATCGCCGCCGAGCTGGACCGCCTGGAAGCCGCCTGCCGGGGCCGCGATTTTGCCGCCGCCATGACCAGTCTGCGCGCCCTGGTGCCCGAATATACCGGCAACGCCGGTCAGGGCTGACTTTACCCCCCTCCTTCCACCGTGGCGATCGGCGGCCGATCGTGCTATATCCCCGGCGATCTTCCGTCTTATCGCTGTCCTACCCATTGGGGATTACCATGGCCGAACCCGTTATTCGCCGCGCGCTCATTTCCGTTTCCGACAAATCCGGCTTGATCGACTTCGCCGCCTTCCTGGTGGCCCAGGGTGTCGAGCTTCTGTCCACCGGCGGCTCCGCCAAAGCCATCCGCGATGCCGGCCTGCCGGTGAAGGACGTCTCGGAGCATACCGGTTTCCCCGAAATGCTGGATGGCCGCGTGAAGACCCTGCACCCCAAGGTGCATGGCGGGCTTCTGGGCATTCGCGGCAATGCCCAGCACGAACAGGCCATGGCCGAACACGGCATCGCCCCCATCGATCTTCTGGTGGTGAACCTCTATCCCTTCGAGGCCACCGTGGCCCAGGGCGCGCCCTGGGATGACTGCATCGAGAATATCGACATCGGCGGCCCCGCCATGATCCGCGCCGCCGCCAAGAACCATGACCACGTGGCCGTGGTGGTGGACACCGAAGATTACGCCCTGATCATGGACGAGATGCGCGCCCAGGGCGGCGCCACCAGCAAGGCCACCCGCGTCAAGCTGGCCGCCACCGCCTATGCCCGCACCGGCGCCTACGACGCCGCCATCTCGGGCTGGATGGCCGCCCAGATCGGCGATACCTTCCCCCGCCGCGTGGCGGTGGGCGCCGAACTGAAGCAGACCCTGCGCTACGGCGAGAACCCGCACCAGCAGGCCGCCCTTTACGTCACCGGCAAGGCCCGCCCCGGCGTGGCCACCGCCGAACAGCTGCAGGGCAAGGAACTGTCGTTCAACAATATCAACGATACCGATGCCGCCTTCGAGCTGGTGTCGGAATTCGAAGAGCCCACCGTGGCCATCATCAAGCACGCCAACCCCTGCGGCGTGGCCTCCGGCGCCTCCATGAAGGACGCCTATCTGAAGGCGCTGTCCTGCGATCCGGTGTCCGCCTTCGGCGGCATCATCGCCCTTAACCGGCCGCTGACCGCCGAAACCGCCGAGGAAATCTCGAAGCTGTTCACCGAGGTGGTGATCGCCCCCGACGCCGACGCCGAATCGCGGGCCATTTTCGCCAAGAAGAAGAACCTGCGCCTGCTGCTGACGCACGGCCTGGCCGATCCGGCCGAACAGGCCATGACCCTGCGCACCATCGCCGGCGGCTATCTGCTGCAAAGCCGCGATTCCGGCCGCGTGGCCCTGGACGACCTCAAGGTGGTGACCAAGCGCCAGCCCACCCAGCAGGAGCTGAAGGATCTGCTGTTCGCCTTCCGCGTCTGCAAGCATGTGAAGTCCAACGCCATCATCTATGTGAAGGAGGGCGTCACCGTGGGCATCGGCGCCGGGCAGATGAGCCGGGTGGACAGCTCGCGCATCGCCGCCTGGAAAAGCCGCGAGGCCGCCGAGGCCGCCAAGCTGGACCAGCCCGGCACCATCGGCTCGGTGGTGGCCTCCGACGCCTTCTTCCCCTTCGCCGACGGCCTGCTGGCGGCGGCGGATGCCGGCGCCACCGCCATCATCCAGCCGGGCGGCAGCATGCGCGACGCCGAGGTGATTGCCGCCGCCGATGAAAAGGGCCTGGCCATGGTCTTCACCGGCATGCGCCATTTCCGCCACTGACACCGGAATGGACGGGGCGCCGCCGGGTGCCCTGTCCTTTTCCATATGTCCCTCAGGCGCCGGGATAATTTCATTTTTTGTCCCTCAAGCGCCGGGCGCTGGCGTGCCGCCAGCTTGGCTTGTCCTCACTTATGCCTCCGCGCAAGCGCTCCGGCAACGCTCCGGCGCCCTCAACGGGCTAGTCACCGGCTGCGCCGGTTCCATATGTCCCTCAAGCGCCGGGCGCTGGCGTGCCGCCAGCTTGGCTTGTCCTCACTTATGCCTGCGCTTTCGCTCCGGCAACGCTCCGGCGCGCTCAATGCGCTAGTCAGCCGCGATGCGGCTTCCGGGCTCTATCTCCCTCTGGCGGCGGGCCCCCTTCCGGTTTCCTTATTGAACGGGAACGGCGGCGGGGTCATGCTGGGGTCATGCCTGAACTTCCCGAAGTGGAAACGGTGTGCCGTGGCGTGGCACAAGCCCTGGAGGGACGCAAGATCGTCTCGGCCCAGGTGCGCCGCCCCGATCTGCGCCGCCCCTTTCCCCCCGATTTCGCCCGCCGCCTGAGCGGACGCACCGTGACCGCCCTCTCCCGGCGGGCCAAATACATGTGCTGGCATCTGGACGACGGCTGGGTGGTCCTCTGCCATCTCGGCATGTCGGGGCGCATGCTGGTGGGCCGGGCCGACGCGACGCCGCCCGGCAAGCACGACCATGTGGTGATCGACACCGACGACGGCGGCCGCGTCACCTTCAACGACGCCCGCCGCTTCGGCCTGATGGATCTGGTGGCCGCCGCCGATCTCGATCGCCACCCGCTGCTGGCCGCCCTCGGCCCCGAACCCCTGGATCCCGCCTTCACCCCGGCGGTGCTGGCGGCGGCGCTGGCCGGACGGGGGAGCCCCCTCAAGGTGGCGCTGCTGGATCAAAAGGTGGTGGCCGGAATCGGCAACATCTATGCCAGCGAGGCGCTGTTCCGCGCCGGTCTGCACCCCGCCCGCCCGGCCTCCAGCCTGCGGCCCGCCGAAACCGCCGCCCTGGTGGCCGCCATCAAGGCGGTGCTGGCCGAGGCCATCGCCTCGGGCGGATCGTCGCTGCGCGACCATCGCCAGCCCTCGGGCGAGTTGGGCTATTTCCAGCACGCCTTCGCCGTCTACGACCGCGAGGGCCGCCCCTGCCCCGGCTGCACCTGCAAGGAGGGCATCCGCCGCATCACCCAGGCGGGCCGCTCGACATATTATTGTGACAAGCGGCAAGTTTAAGTGACCTCAACCGGACGGTGATGATATGACAGAGTTCATGCTGCATCTGCGTCGTCCCTGCGCCGTTCTGGCGTCCTGCCTGTTCCTGGTTCTGGCCGCGCCGGCCCGGGCCGACCAGGCCTATTTGTCGGAACTGGAGGATCTGCCCCTGGCCCCCGGCCTGGTGGAACATCCGGGCGGGGTGCTGTTCGACAGCCCCGGCGGCCGCATTATCGACGCCACGGCCGACGGCGACACCACGGTGGCGGCGGTTACCGGCTTTTACAGCCAGACCCTGCCCGCCCTGGGCTGGAGCCGTCAGGCCGACGGCAGCTATCGGCGCGATACCGAGCGCCTGCGCATCACCGTGGACGGCAGCCGCCGTCCGCTGACGGTGCATTTCTCGGTCGAGCCGCGTTAACCCAACAGATACAGATATCACGCGAGGGGAGCCTTTCATGGTCTACGAAAACGTTATCGTCGAAACCAAGGGCCATGTCGGCCTGATCACCCTGAACCGTCCCAAGGCGCTGAACGCCCTGTCGAGCGCCCTGGTGGCCGAACTGGGTCAGGCCCTGGACGCCTTCGAGGCCGACGACGAGATCGGCGCCATCGTCATCACCGGCAGCGAGAAGGCCTTCGCCGCCGGGGCCGACATCAAGGAAATGTCCGCCAAGAGCTTCACCGACTGCTATCTCGGCAATTTCATCACCAAGGGCTGGGAAGCGGTGACCAAGGTGCGCAAGCCGGTGATCGCCGCGGTGGCCGGCTTCGCCCTGGGCGGCGGCTGCGAAGTGGCCATGATGTGCGACTTCATCCTGGCCGGCGACAATGCCAAGTTCGGCCAGCCGGAAATCACCTTGGGGATCATTCCCGGCGCCGGCGGCACCCAGCGCCTGACCCGCTTCGTCGGCAAGTCGAAGGCCATGGAAATGGTGCTGACCGGTCGCCTGATCGACGCCACCGAGGCCGAACGCTGCGGCCTGGTCAGCCGCGTGGTCCCCACCGCCGAACTGCTGGACGAGGCCCTCAAGGTGGCCGAGCGCATCGCCTCCATGGGCCGCGTCGCCACCCTGGCCGCCAAGGAATGCGTGAACAAGGCCTATGAGACCACCCTGGCCGAGGGCGTGCAGTTCGAGCGCCGCCTGTTCCACGCCCTGTTCGCCACCGAGGACCAGAAGGAGGGCATGGCCGCCTTCGCCGAGAAGCGCCAGCCCAACTTCAAGAACCGCTGATCCCCGCGCCCGCCCCGGCGACACCCGTCGCCGGGGCGGGCCGGCGCCTTATACCAAGTCGCGATAAGTTTGACTCATCGCGACGCCGGTTAGGAGCAAGGCGACGCGCGCCTAATGGCGCGAAGCCAAGGGTTTCGGAGAAACCCGCCCGGCGCGTGAGGGTGCAGTGATCGGTTCCGATCACTGCAATTTGGTATTACTGGAACTTGACGGAACCGCACTTGGCCAACACCACCTGCTTCTGATCGTTGGGCAGGCTGACGGCCTGCATGGCGGTGAAGGTGGTGATCGGCATCGCGGCGCTGGTATCGATGCTGTAGCCGAAGGTCACCCCGGCCACCTGCACGGCGTTCTTGCCGAGATCCACCCGGTAGATGGCGAACTTGGTCGACCGCACGCCCAGGTTCCGTTTGCTGAGCTCGGTGGGAATGTCGGTGATGACGCCGCCGTCGGCATTGGCGAACACCAGGCACTGGGCACCGCTGGCGGGGGCCTGGTGGTTGTCCACGTTCCACTGGCCGGCCACGTTGGTGCCGACGCTGGTGGCCGGATAAATCAGCTGCATCAACGGCAACGGCGACTTGCTCTGCCGCACCGTGAAGTCCATGCCGAACTGGATATCGTTGCCGGGTTCGGCATTGGTCCGCAAGGTGTAGTCGAGAACGAAATTTCCAACGGTCACTGTGGGCATGGGATCCTCCTTGGAACAGGTTGTGCGCCATCCCGCGCGGATGGCCTGCGGCACAGTCTGCAGAACCCGCCGCCCCGGCCCCGCCGGAGGGTTTCCGGCCGCGCGCTCCCGGCCTTCTCCCGGCTTTCTGAAGATCGTCCGCCAAACGATTGAGGCGAATCACGATTCGCCCCTTGACGCCGGCGCGAAAGCGGTCTTATAAACGCGCCTTCCGATTTCTCTTATCCTTGAAGCAGGTTTAACTCATGGCTCATCATTCGTCGGCTAAGAAGCGCATCCGCCAGACCGAGCGCCGCACCGAAGTCAACCGTGCCCGCGTCAGCCGCATCCGCACCTTCGTCAAGAAGGTGGAACTGCTGATCGCCGGTGGCGACAAGGCGCAGGCTGCCGAGGCCCTGCGCGCCGCCGAGCCGGAATTGATGCGCGGCGCCCAGGCCGGCGTGCTGCACAAGAACACCGCCGCGCGCAAGATCTCGCGCCTGGCCGCCCGTATCAAGTCGCTGTAAGCCGCGCGCGGCCTTAGGGCCGCCGGGCTTGCTCGACTGGAGATCGGAATAAATGGCCGCGCCCGCGAAAATAGCGGGCGTGGCCATTTTGCTGCCGGCAAGAGAAGCATCAGGCCAAAAAATTTTCGCCGTTCGCTTTTCGGTCCGCTTGCCGTCCGGCTCCGGCGCGGATAAAGTCGGCTTCTTGGGCTCCATGGGGGGCTCTTCTCCGCCGTTTCCGTTCCTCTTCCCGCAGATTTCGCATCCGCGGGAGAACGCAGGGTTATTGTGCACCGTTATTGTGGATTTCCCTTATCCCAATAAAGGTGCGCCGTCCATTCGCGCCGGGATGAACGAGACAGGACGGACAGGCGCCGCCAGACCGTAGGATCGAGGGTTTTCCGAGGTGAGCAACGAGATTTCCAGCGCGATATGGACCCGGATCCGCGGACGCCTGCGGGACGAATTCGGCGAAGCCGCGTTCAAAAGCTGGCTCAATCCGCTGTCCCTGCTGGAAATCGACGACGGCGTGGTGCGCATCTCGGTGCCGACCCGCTTCCTGCGCGACTGGGTGGTGACCCATTACGGCGAACGCATCCAGTCGCTGTGGTCGAAAGAGGACGCCTCGGTCACCGGGCTCGACGTGGTGGTGCTGCCCACCGCCGCCAAGGCGGCCCAGCCCGCCGCCCAGGCCGCTGTCCGGCCCCTGCCCGCCCAGGCCGCCGCGCCGTGCGAGCCGGTCAACGTCAACGAGGATATCGGCGCGCCGCTGGATCCGCGCTACACCTTCGACAATTTCGTGGTGGGCAAGCCCAACGAGTTCGCCTACGCCGCCGCCCGCCGCGTGGCGGAATCCGATGTGGTGTCGTTCAATCCGCTGTTCCTCTATGGCGGCGTCGGCCTGGGCAAGACCCATCTGATGCATGCCGTGGCCTGGCATATCCGCGAACGCAATCCCCGCCGCTCGGTGATCTATCTGTCGGCGGAAAAATTCATGTACCGCTTCGTGCGGGCGCTGCGCTTCCAGGACACCATGGCCTTCAAGGAGCAGTTCCGCTCGGTGGACGTGCTGATGATCGACGATGTGCAGTTCATCGGCGGCAAGGATTCCACCCAGGAGGAGTTCTTCCACACCTTCAATTCGCTGGTGGACCAGGGGCGGCAGATCATCATCTCGGCCGACAAGTCGCCCTCGGATCTGCAGGGCATGGAGGAGCGCCTGCGCTCGCGCCTGGGCTGCGGCCTGGTGGCCGACATCCATGCCACCAGCTACGAGCTGCGCCTCGGCATCATCGGCTCCAAGGCCGAGCAGATGGGCGTGCACGTGCCGGTGAAGGTGGCGGAGTTCCTGGCCCACAAGATCACCAGCAATGTGCGCGAGCTGGAAGGCGCCCTGAACCGCGTGGTGGCCCATGCCCAGCTGGTGGGCCGCGACATCACCCTGGAAAGCACCCAGGAGGTGCTGCACGACCTGTTGCGCGCCAACGACCGCCGCATCACCATCGAGGAAATCCAGAAGAAGGTGGCGGAGCATTTCAATATCCGCGTCGCCGACATGCATTCGGCCCGCCGCGCCCGCCAGGTGGCGCGGCCGCGCCAGGTGGCCATGTATCTCTCCAAACAGCTCACCAGCCGCTCGCTGCCGGAAATCGGCCGCAAATTCGGCGGCCGCGACCATACCACGGTAATGCACGCCGTGAAGAAGATCGAGGAACTGCGCAACGGCGACACCTCGTTCGCCGAGGACATCGAACTTCTGCGCCGCATGCTGGAAAGCTGAACCGCGCCGATTGCCCAGGCATAACTGCTCAAAGCGCTTCTGAAAGCAACAGCTTGTGCTATACTGTCGCCCCTTGAGGAAAGGGGGTGCGGCGACGCGCCTGTGATCAATCGCGGATAGCCGCAAGACCGCAATGGACCGCTATGAAACTGACCATTGAACGCGCAGCCCTGCTGAAGTCCCTGAGCCATGTTCAAAGTGTTGTCGAGCGGCGCAATACCATTCCGATTTTGTCCAATGTGAAGATCGAGGGCCGCGACGGCCAGGTGGCCCTGAACGCCACCGACATGGATCTGGATATCGTCGAGGCCGTGGGCGCCGACGTGATCCGCCCCGGCGCCACCACCGCCCCGGCCCATACCTTCTACGAGATCGTGCGCAAGCTGCCCGACGGCTCGCAGGTGGAGCTGGAGCAGGATGCCGAGTCCGGCCTTTTGACCTTGCGTTCGGGCCGCTCGAAATTCACCTTGCAGGCCCTGCCGGTGGACGGCTATCCGGTGATGTCGGGCGGCGAGCTGCCCTACAGCTTCACCCTGTCGGCGGAAGAGCTGAAGGGCCTGATCGACCGCACCCGCTTCGCCATTTCCAGCGAGGAAACCCGCTACTATCTGAACGGCATTTATCTGCACGCCGCCACCTCCGGCGGGGTGCCGGTGTTGCGCGCCGTGGCCACCGACGGCCATCGCCTGGCCCGCGTCGAGGTGCCGCTGCCCGAGGGCGCCGCCGGCATGACCGGGGTGATCGTGCCGCGCAAGACCGTGAACGAACTGCGGAAGCTGATCGAGGAAGCCGCCCAGGACGTGGTGGTGTCGCTGTCCGACAGCAAGATCCGCTTCGCCTTCGACAATGCGGTGCTGACCTCGAAGCTGATCGACGGCACCTTCCCCGATTACGAACGGGTGATCCCGGAAAACAACGACAAGATCCTGGAAGTGGACTGCAAGAGCTTCGCCCAGGCGGTGGACCGCGTGTCGGCCATTTCCACCGAGAAGTCGCGGGCCATCAAGCTGGCGGTGTATGGCGGCGGCCTGACCCTGTCGGCCTCCAGCCCGGAAAGCGGCAGCGCCACCGAGGAGTTGGAGGCCGCCTACGGCGCCGAGGCCATGGAGATCGGCTTCAACTCGCGCTACCTGATGGACATTCTGGCCCAGATCGAGGGCGATGCCGCCCGCTTCGCCATGGCCGACGCCGCCAGCCCCACCGTGGTGCGGGAAGTGGCGGATTCCAGCGCCGTTTACGTTCTCATGCCCATGCGCGTGTAAGCCCCGGAGACCAAGCCCTTGTCCGTGGCGGTTCACCGCCTGACCCTCAGCGATTTCCGCTGCTATGCCTTCCTCAGGATGGAAACGGACGGCCGCCCCGTGGTGCTGACCGGCGCCAACGGCGCGGGCAAAACCAACATCCTGGAAGCCCTGTCGTTCCTGGCGCCGGGCCGCGGCCTGCGCCGCGCCAAACTGTCGGACATCGCCCGGCACGGCAGCGCCGACGGCACCCCCTGGGCGGTGGCGGCGCAGGTGCGGCAGAACGGCGACGAGTTGGACATCGGCACCGGACGCGAGGCCGGATCCGAGCGCCGTCTGGTGCGGATCGACGGCCGCGCCGCCCGTTCGCAGGCCATGCTGGGCCAGGTCTTGAGCGTGCTGTGGCTGACCCCGGCCATGGACCGGCTGTTTCTGGAAGGCGCCACCGGCCGGCGGCGTTTTCTCGACCGCCTGGTGCTGGCCTTCGACCCCGAGCATGCCGCCCGCGCCTCGGCCTATGAACGAGCCATGCGCGACCGCAGCCGTCTGCTGCGGGAGGGACGGTTCGACCCGTCGTGGCTGGCGGTGCTGGAGGACACCATGGCCCGGCACGGCGCCGCCATGGCCCGGGCCCGGCTGGACACGGTGGAGCGCCTGAACGCCGCCTGCCGTCAGGGCATCGGGCCGTTTCCGGCGGCGGTGCTGGCGGTGGCGGGCGGCACCGAGCAGGCCCTGGCCGGCCTGGACGAGGACGCGGCCGTGGCCCGCCTGCAGACCCTGCTGGCAGGGGCGCGCCGTCGCGACGCCGAGGCCGGCGCCGCCCTGGAGGGGCCGCACCGCAGCGACCTTCTGGTGCGGCACGGCCACAAGGATCTTCCGGCTGAACACTGTTCCACCGGAGAGCAGAAGGCGGTGCTGGTGGCCATCATTCTGGGCCAGGCCCGGGTGCGGGCCGCCCTGCGCGGCGCCGCCCCCATTCTGTTGCTGGACGAGGTTGCGGCGCATCTCGACCAGACCCGCCGCGCCGCCCTGTTCGACGAGCTCAGCGCCCTCAAGGCGCAGAGCTGGCTGACGGGAACCGATCAAGGCCTGTTCGCCGAGTTGGCGGAGCGGGCGCAGTTTTTCCGCGTGGACGACGCTGTCGTGCAGGCGGCCTGATGATGACGCGAGGAAAAAGCCGATGAGCAGTGAGATCCCCCAGGACGCCCCGCAGCCGGACGCCGCCGAGGAATACGGCGCCGATTCCATCAAGGTGCTGCGCGGCCTGGAAGCCGTGCGCAAGCGCCCGGGCATGTATATCGGCAATACCGGCGACGGCTCGGGCCTGCATCACATGGTCTACGAAGTGGTGGACAACGCCATCGACGAGGCCCTGGCCGGCCATGCCGACCGGGTGGACGTGACCCTGAACCCCGACGGCTCCTGCACCGTGCGCGACAACGGCCGCGGCATTCCCACCGACATCCACAAGGAGGAGGGCGTCTCGGCCGCCGAGGTCATCATGACCCAGCTGCATGCCGGCGGCAAATTCGACCAGAACTCCTACAAGGTGTCGGGCGGCCTGCACGGCGTGGGCGTTTCCGTGGTCAACGCCCTGTCGGACTGGCTGGATCTGCGGGTGTGGCGCGACGGCAAGGAACATTACATGCGCTTCCGTCACGGCGAGGCCGAGGCGCCGCTGGCGGTGGTGGGCGAGGCGCCGCTCACCGACCGGGGCCCCCTGACCGGCACCGAGGTGACCTTCCTGCCGTCGGTGGGCGAACAGGGCGTGGCCACCTTCGACACCGTGACCGAATTCCAGTTCTCCACCCTGGAGCACCGCCTGCGCGAACTGGCCTTCCTGAATTCCGGCGTCTATCTGCGCCTCTCCGACAACCGCACCGCCGAAAAGACCGCCGTGGACCTGCATTATGTCGGCGGCGTCGAGGCCTTCGTCGGCTATCTCGACAAATCGAAGCAGACCCTGCACAGCGCCATCTCGGTGGCCGGCGAGCGCGACGGCATCACCGTGGAAGTGGCCATGGAATGGACCGACGCCTACCATGAAACCTGTCTGTGCTTCACCAACAACATCCCGCAGCGCGACGGCGGCACCCATCTGGCCGGCTTCCGCGCCGCGCTGACCCGCACCATCAACACCTATGCCACCGAGTCCGGCATCGCCAAGAAGGAGAAGGTGGCGCTTTCGGGCGACGATATGCGCGAAGGTCTGACCTGCGTGCTGTCGGTGAAGGTGCCCGATCCCAAATTCTCGTCGCAGACCAAGGACAAGCTGGTGTCGTCGGAAGTGCGGCCGGTGGTGGAGAACATCGTCGGCGAGAAGCTGCAGCAGTGGTTCGAGGAACATCCGGCCGACGCCCGCAAGGTGGTGGCCAAGGTGGTGGAGGCCGCCGCCGCCCGCGAGGCCGCGCGCAAGGCCCGCGAACTGACCCGGCGCAAGGGGGCGCTCGATATCGCCACCCTGCCCGGCAAGCTGGCCGACTGCCAGGAGCGCGATCCCGCCTTGTCGGAACTGTTCATCGTCGAGGGCGATTCCGCCGGCGGCTCGGCCAAACAGGGCCGCGCCCGCGGCTTCCAGGCCATTCTGCCGTTGCGCGGCAAGATCCTCAACGTGGAGCGCGCCCGCTTCGACAAGATGCTGTCGTCGGCGGAAATCGGCACCCTGATCGCCGCCCTGGGCACCGGCATCGGCCGCCCCAAGGAGGAGGGCGACAATGACGGCTTCAATATCGACAAGGCCCGTTACCACAAGATCATCATCATGACTGACGCCGATGTGGACGGCAGCCACATCCGCACCCTGCTGCTCACCTTCTTCTACCGCCAGATGCCCGAACTGTTCGAAAAGGGCTATCTCTACATCGCCCAGCCGCCGCTCTACCGCGCCAAGCGCGGCAATTCCGAGGTGTATCTCAAGGACGACCGCGCCCTGGAGAACTATCTCATCGACGGCGGCCTCAACGAGGCGGTGCTGAAACTGGCCGGCGGCGTGCAGTATGCCGGACAGGATCTGCGCGCCCTGGCCGACCAGGGCCGCCAGGTCAAAACCCTGCTGGGGCATTTGAGCCGCCGCGTGCCCATGCGGGTGGTGGAACAGGTGGCCATCGCCGGCGCCTTCAACACCGCCGTGCTGAACGACCGCGAGGCCGCCGAACAGGCCGCCGCCTATATCGCCAAGCGCCTGAACGCCCTGGAAAGCGATCTGGCCCAGGGCTGGCAGGGCCATGTGGAGGAGGGCGACGGCCTGGTGTTCAGCCGCACCCTGCGCGGCGTGACCGAAACCCACCATGTGGACGCCGCCATCCTGCGCAGCGCCGAGGGCCGCAAGCTGGACGAACTGGCCAGCGCCCTGCAGGACATCTACGCCCACCACGGCGAATTGGCGGCCAAGGACAAGAGCCTGCGCATCACCGGCCCGGTATCGCTGCTCGACGCCATCATGGACGCCGGCCGCAAGGGCATCGCCATCCAGCGCTACAAGGGCCTGGGCGAAATGAACCCAGAACAGCTGTGGGAAACCACCCTGGACCCCAATGTGCGCTCGCTGTTGCAGGTGAAGGTGAACCATTTCGAGGAGGCCGAGGAGGTGTTCTCGACCCTGATGGGCGACGTGGTGGAACCGCGCCGCGACTTCATCCAGGAAAACGCCCTCAAGGTGGCCAATCTGGACGTGTAGAGCGGTGTGAGATTCCACAATAAACGAGGAATCGTCAGATAAAATGAGGAGGGTGGCGACACAACACTTATTTTCATTTTTAGGTTGCAGCTGATAGATTCCGGCCTTCGGAAGGACTCTGAATCCTTACCAAGCCATGGACGGTGCCCTCTATGGGCACAGTTGCCGTTACGCCACGGCCACTCTCGTGTAAATTGATGCGAGAGTGTCCAAGGGATCGTGACCATGGCAGCCTTTACCGAATCCATAAGCTATCGCTTGGTCAGCCGCGACCAAGATCTCCTCGCAGGATTGACGCCTGAACTGGCTCTGCAGCGCATCCAGGCCATGCTTTCCCAGTGGCTTCGCATGGAGAACGTCGCGGCTCTCATGGGCGCGGGATGTTCGGTCGCCCATGAAGGAAAACTCATGGGCGGACTGGAAAAAGCGGTACTTGAGTTTCTGAGCGCTGCCTATGAGAAAGATGCCGACGCAGCACTGCAAGGGATCGTCAACCAACGGCTAATGGCAGACGGATTCGGCCGTAAGGTTGGCTTCGAGGAATGGCTCAGCTTCATCGCCAACGCCTCTTACATCCTGCGAGCGGAGGGCGGCCCCGTCCAGAAACTGGACCTTCACGGCGCCCCAGGGATTACGGTCGACGACCTCAATCGTTTCCTCAAAGACCTCCGCACCGCCATCATGGCCTACTGCGCTCTCGAACTTCCGGCCCTGCTGGAAGACACAACGGGCCATCATGCCTTCTTCGGCAAGTTGATGGCGCGAGATCCGACCCTTGGCCGCCTCCACGTTTACACGACCAATTACGACACCCTCATCGAGCAGGCGCTGGATGATCTCGGCGCCCAGTACGCCGACGGCTTCGTTGGGCGGTCTCGGCCGAAATTCGACCCATCCTCCTACGGCCTCGACATCTATTTTCCAGGAGACGTTGCCGAAGGGCGCGTCCGCCGGTTCGATAAATACGCGCAGCTATTCAAGATCCATGGATCGATCAGCTGGTTCAGCAAGGGCGCCGAGACCATCCAGCGCCATGGTGCCCTCGGCGACCTGATCAGTTGGCGACGGTCTGCTGGGACCGCGCGGGAACGGCTGTTCCGCCTCAGGGAGATAGAGCAGCAATTGGGCAGCGAGGTTGCCATCTTGCCCACGGCCAACAAGTTCGCGCAAACTCTTGATCTTCCGTATGCGCACTTGTTTCGGGCGTTCGGCTCCCGACTGGCCCAACCCCAAACCTTCCTGATCGTTTCCGGTTACGGCTTCGGCGACCGCCATATCAACCGGATCATCGACGATGCGATGGCCAACCCTGGCCTGGTGCTGCTCGTCGTCGATCCTGTGCCGGGCGACGCGACCATGGATCACCTTGAACGGTATCAAGCAGCCGGAGAACGAGCCTACCTGCTTTCCGCCACAACGCAGACAAACCCGCCGTCGATCGCCACCTTCGACGACTTCGCGCTAAACCTCCTGCCGAATGTGCGTTGGCTTGACGACTTCGTTGCCTTGCGGAAGCTGGAAAAGACCCTGGCCCAAGCGAAGGAAGGGGAGTCCGAATGACCCGTCCCGCTGCCGTCGGGTACGTGGTCGGCGTCCATGGCCCGAAGATCAAGGTCGAGTTAGCCGATGCGGTGCGAAGTCCGGTTCGCGCTGGCATGGAAGGCGCCCACACCGTCATCGCCATCAATTCCTATCTCGGCTTCGATCTTGGAGCCGGGGAGATAGCTGTGGGGGTGGTCACCGACCTTGATGCTCAGGAGACCTGGGACCCAGCCGACAGCGATCTGTCGCTGCAACTGACCAAGCCGAGGCGAGTCGCCACCATCCAACTGCTTGGCACGGTGAAGGCCAAGCACGGCGGTTACGCATTCGACCCCGGCATCTCCGTTCTCCCGACCCTCGACACCCCGGCAGAGGTAATCGCGGGAAACCTGATTGGCACGGTGCTGTCTTCGGCGCCAAAGCGGAACGTGCCAGCGGGAGAAGATCCCAGCGCCTTCGACAATGAACTCTCGATCGGCCTGCCGACGATGGCAATCGGGCAGCCCGTAGTGGGGTCTTACAACGATCTCTTCTCCAGGCCTCTCGCAGTCGTCGGAAACACCGGATCGGGAAAGTCCTGCTCAATCGCTGCTTTGATCCAGTCGGCAGTGAAATTGACGGGAGGGGATCAGGCCCGCTTCTTCATTCTAGACATCAATGGGGAATACGGGACCGCCTTCGATAGGACGTGCACGCCGGAGCCAAATTGTATGTACGTCAATGGCGAGGAATTTGGCGTCCCCATCTGGCTCCTCAACGCACGAGAGGTTTGCGGCTGGCTTTCGGCGACGGAACAGGTTCAGGAACCCGTGCTGAAGAACATGTGGTCCATGGCGAAGGGTGGGGCCACGGCCGAGCAGGGCAGACCTTCCGACCTGGGCTTTGGCCTGAACAGTCTTGGCGCAATGATCGAAACCATCGCGGGAACGAGGCCGTACAAGGGCCGCAACGCCTGGGGGCAGTGGCAATCTTTCTATTCGTTCGCTGAGACGCATTTGAAGGTTGGGAAGGAGAGAGAGGTCGCCCTGAGGGTGCATGGCACCATAAAGCAGCTGCATTCGGTCGATTCAGCTACCCTCGGGGAACATGAGAAGCCTCTTATCGATGACCTCTATACGCTTCGAGACCTCCTCACCCCGTTGCTCAAGGAGGCCGACCTAGCTCGCCAGGCTTCATCAGACAAGCCCATCCCGTTCTCATTGTCGGTGCTTCACGATCCTCAAACTCTGTTGGATGCGGCGAAATCCGGCGAAGCTGAGACCAATGTTGAGCAGTATCTGCGGGGCCTGATGCTGAGAATGAGGAATCGCCTAGCCGATCGGCGCTGGCGCCCGCTACTCAACTTCGAGGACGTTGACATCGCCGATTTTAGCAAGTGGATCGCAGGGCTTGGCATCGGCCAAGGAACCGGCCCAATCACCGTGGTCGACCTGTCGATGGTCGCCCAGGAGGTGCTGCCCTATGTCTGCGGCGTCATTGGTCGCGTCCTGCTGGAGTTACGGGAACACGCTGCCGCCGAACGACGGTTTCAGGCGCCTTGGGTAATTGTGCTGGAGGAGGCCCACAATTATGTGCGTCCTCGCCGACAAGACGAAGACCGGGGCATCGCTATCTCCAGGGATGCCTTCGAGCGGATTGCCAAGGAAGGTCGGAAGTTTGGTCTGTCGCTAATGGTGGCCAGTCAACGCCCCAGCGAAATCAGCCCCACCATCATCAGCCAGTGCGCCAATTTCGTGATGCACAGGCTGCAAAATCCTGATGACATCGAACACTTCCGGAGCATCGTGCCCAGCCAATCAAGGCGCCTGCTCGATCAGGTGACTGTGCTGGCACCGGGCGAAGGCATTGTTCTCGGCAGCGCCTTCAACATCCCGGCAAGGGTCCGCATCCATCCACCCGAACGGTATCCAAGCAGCCGTAGCCCTGCCCCCTTCCGCTCTTGGTCGCTGAAGGGGGAGGACGCGGAAGTATTCAATGTGGCTGCGGCCATCGGCACCTGGCTGGCGGAGCAATGATGCCCTTGGGTCGTCCATAAAAGACGACGCCGCGTTGTACTGCGCTGGCCTCAGGCGGCGACGGCCAGATCAGCCCAGCCCCTCATCGTCGGCCAGCGAGCGCTGCACCTGGGCATGCAGGAGGGAGAGACGTTTATGGACGTCAGCGAGTGCCTGCTGGTGGTCCGCGATGGCCTTGGCCTTGCCGATAGCCCGCCACACCCAGAAGCTCTCGGTCAAGGCTGGGCGCCCCACTCAGAGATGGCCTGCTGCGCGAGCTTCCGCTTCTGGGCTTGCGTGCCCTCGTTGGCGTCGCACCATTCCGGCACCAGACGCCCCTGCGCGGCGAAGTGGATGGTGTGGACGAACATCACCTGGTCGTCACCGTAGGCCACGTCGTTCACTGACCTGATCCCAGGCCGCACGCTCGCAATCGCCCGCCGACAGCCGTCGATGTATCCGGCGCCGTTGCCGAGCATCACCACAAGCTTCAAGGAGGCGGGCAGATCGGCCAGATAGCGGCGGATGCAGTTGCTGATGATGTCGCCGAAGGATTGGTCGGCGAGGCAAGACCCGAGGATGTCGCCACCGCTCTGGAACCAGCCGCCTTTGCCGTCGGACTTGGCTACTGAACAGCGAACCAACGACCCGAACGCCATCGGGCCGTCGGGTTCAGCGATCAGGTCATCGACCGATCCACCAGCCGGGAGCAGGCCAAGGGTATCGAGGATTCGTCCGAGAGCCTTACGGCCCCGCGCGAAGGCCACGTCCTCATGGCGCTTGATCAGGATGGCGGCGTCCTGCGTCGCTCCTTTCGAGAAGCCGAGCACCAGGATCTCAGGCCGCTGGCCGCCCCAGGCCATGGGATTGTTGGTCAGCCGCCATCCGGCACGTTCCAGCGTCGTCTCCCCCCATTGGGCGCGTCGGTCGGGGAAGCAATCCGCACAGGTGATGCGGCCGTGGAGCGGCAGCATCCCGCCGGGCGAGATGACAAGCGGGGCTGAAGCAGGTGCCGGAGGCATCGACGCAGGCTCGACCTTCGACGGTTCACCGGGGGCCATCGGTGCCGCTACCCGGCTGTCCCCGATGATCTTGATCTCCTCGGGCCGAACCAGGTTGACTTGGCCGTTCAGTTCGCCCCGCATGCGCAGGTGGAAGCCGCGCCGGACATATCCAGCGATCTCCTGCTCGGCGGCCGGGATCTGGTTCTCGGCATGGTGCTTCTTGCTGCCGAGGGTCGGGTCGGCAACTCGGTACAGGCCATCCCGGAATTGATGAGGACGGAAAAGTTCCCCGGTTTCCGGATGTCTCCTGATGATCTCGGCCATCCCCCTGCGCCCCCTCGCTACGATCACGTCAATTTACACGAGTAGACCGTGGGCATCCACGCCGGGCGCCCGTCACCATCGTTTCCTTGCTGCTCGGACAAAATGTTGACAACGACGACTGGGCCTGGGGTTGTCCTCATTTATAGTGACAATCACCACCTGGAATCCTCACTTTATGTGAGAGTCGTCCTCATTTTTATGACATCGCCCTCTAGGGTTTCTGCGACGTCCAGGGTGGCGCCGTCCTCATTTTTGCGGAATCTCACAAGCGGATCTACCCGCAAAAAACGGCCGCCGGATCGCTCCGGCGGCCGTTTTTTTGCTCATCACCGCTCTCCGGGGGCAAGTGTGACCGTTGCGACCGGGCGCGTGACCGGCGGGGAGATACCGCCCATGAAATAACTTGCAAAACGATAGTGACTGCCGCCTTATGACTTTCATAATGATAGTGACTAGGGCGGCGCCGTCGTGACCTGACACCGGCACCGCCCCAAAGGAGTGCGCGAGATGTCCCATGACCTGTCCGTTGCCGCCCCACAGCCCCCCAGTCTGGAGGCCATCCGGGCCGCCTGCCTGGCGGCCGGTGCCGACGACGTCGCGTTCGTCGCGTTGAGCCGCCCCCGCCTGGACGGGCAGCGGGATGGTATTCTGAAGGCCATCCCCTGGGTCCGGAGCTTCATGGTCTTCGCCCGCCGGCTCAACCGCCACGCCCTCCGCGCCTCCATGCGCAGCATTGCCTCGGCCGAATTCACCGCCGGCGGCCACGACGTCAAGGACATCATCCATAAAACGGTGCGCAGCCTGGAAGAGGCCGGTCTTCGCTCGCTGGGGATTTCGGGGCTCTTTCCTTTTGAATTCGGCCGCAGCGATGGTCCACCCTTCATCGTGCCCCTGAAGATCCTGGCCGAGGAGGCCGGACTGGGGGTGATGGGAAAGAACCGCATGGTGCTGCATCCCCGTTTCGGCGCCTCCTTTTATCTGGGCGCCATCGCCCTCGATCTTCCCCTGACCGCCACGGAAACGGGGCGCCCTTTGCCCCAATCCCCCTGCATCGACTGCAACCTGTGCGCGGTGGCCTGTCCCACCGGCGCCATTGCGAAAGATGGCCATTTCGATTTCGGCAGCTGCATGACCCATAACTACCGGGAAAAGGTCAACGGCTTCGTCGAATGGGTGCATACCCTGGCGGATTCCAGAAACCGCCACGATTACCGGCGGCGGGTGAGCGATGCCGAAACCCTGTCCTGGTGGCAGAGCCTGGGATACGAGGCCAACACCCACTGCGATTATTGCGTCGCCGTCTGCCCGGCGGGAGACGAGGCTCCGGGCTTCCTGGCCGATCGCAAGCCCCACTTCCGCGAGGTGGTCGGCCCCTTGCGGGCACGGGTCGAAACGGTGTTCGTGGTGCCCGGCTCGGACGCCGAAGCCCATGTCGCCGCGACCTATCCCCACAAAACCCTCCGCCGCATCGGCAGCGGCCGCAGCCCGACCTCGATCGCCAATCTGATGACCATGCTGCCCCTGGTGTTTCAGCGTGGCCGCTCCCACGGCATCGCCGCCCGCTACCATTTCCGTTTCCACGGCAAGGAGACTCTGGACGCCACGGTGGAGATCCGCGATCAAACGATTTCCGTGCGGCCCGGTTTGGAGGGCAAGGCCGATCTGGTGGTCCGGGCCGACAGCGAAGCCTGGCTGGGCTTCCTGCGGCATGACCGCAAACTCCCCTGGGAACTGCTACGGGGCCGCATCCGTCTGCAAGGCTCTCCCACCAGGCTCAAGGAGTTCGGCCGCTGTTTTCCCGGCTGAATAATGCGGGGGGATGGAAACCCCATCCCCCCGCCCCGCTGGACGACAGGGCTACACCGCGCGGATTTGCCCGGTGCCCTCGACAAGATAGCGAAAGCTGGTGAGCTGCTCCAAGCCAACCGGGCCCCGCGCATGCAGGCGGCCCGTCGCGATGCCGATTTCCGCACCAAAGCCGAACTCGCCGCCATCGCTGAACTGGGTCGAGGCGTTCCAGAGCGTAACCGCGCTGTCCACGGCGGCGAGAAAGCGCCGCGCCACCCCTTCGTCCTCGGCGATGATCGCATCCGTGTGGTGGCTGCCATAGCCATTGATATGGGCGATGGCGGCGTCCAGGCCCTCGACCTGGGCAATGGACAGCACCGCATCCTGCCATTCGGTGCGGAAATCCGCCTCGGTGGCCAACGTCAACCCCGGCCTCACCGCTTGCGTCGCCGCGTCGACACGAAAACCGCACCCCAATCGCCCGAGGTCCTCCAGCAAATCCGGCAAGATCGCGGCGGCGATCTCCCGATCGATCAGCACGGTTTCGGTGGCGCCGCAAACCGAGGGCCGGCGCATTTTCGCGTTGATCACGATTGCGCGCGCCATGGCGGGCTTGGCCGAACGATGAATATAGGTGTGGTTCACGCCTTCGGCATGGGCCAGAACCGGAACCTTGGAGTCCCGCCGCACCCGTTCCACCAGGGATTTTCCGCCGCGCGGAATGATCAAATCGATCAGCCCCTGCGCGGCCAGCAGATCCCCCACCAGCCCGCGATCGCGGCCGGGAACCATCTGTACGGCGTTTTCGGGCAATCCCACCGATGCCAGACCCTCGCGAAAGAGACGCACCAGCATCGTCGTGCTGTGAACGCTTTCCGAACCGCCGCGCAGGATCAAGGCGTTGCCGGATTTCAGGGTCAGACCGGCGGCATCGATGCCGACATTCGGACGGCTTTCATAAATCATGGCGATGACGCCGATGGCCGACGGCACGCGACGGATGACCAGGCCGTTGGGCCTGACCCACGCGCCCAGGGATCGGGCCAGGGGATCCTCGAGCCGCGCGATGGCCTCCAACCCCGCCGCCATGGCCTCGATACGCTGATCGCTCAAAACCAGCCTGTCGCGAAAGGCCTCCGAGCCCGAAAAAGACGAGAGATCCCGGCTGTTGGCCGACAGGATCGCGGCGGCGCGCTGCCGCAGCAGATCGGCGACGGCACGCAACCCCGCATCCCTTTCGTGCCGCGCCGAAAAAGAAAGGGCCCGGTGCGCACGGCGCGCCGCCTCCGTGGCCATCAGCAACCAATCCGGTGTTTCCATGGAAGGTCTTCCCTCAAGGGCAGCGACGGCATGGAGGTTGCGGACGGTCGCCGCAACCTCCCGTTCCGCGAAAAACGGTTGATCGCCCCCTAGCCGCCAGGGCGGCCGGCCTGTGGTCAAACATTACCCGCCCGGTAGCGCGCCGCGATGTCGCGCTGGGCCAGATGCGGAGCCATCCCGAAGCGGGACGCTTCGAACTGCGCCCAAAGCGCTTCATCCGGCAGGCTGGGAATGGTCACCGTCTCACCGGCGTCCAAACCGGCCAGGGCGGCCTCCACCAGATCTTCGGCGGCCATGATTTTACCGGGCATCATGGCGTCCGGGTCCAGGCCGTTCTGAGTCCAGATACCGGTCCGCGTCGGCCCCGGCAGCACCGCCTGCACATGCACTCCACCGTCCTTCAACTGCGCCGCCAAGGACTGCGACAGGTTCAGGATATAAGCCTTCGAGCCGCCATAGGCGCCGCCGAACATCTCGGGAAGGAGGCTGACCACCGAACCGATATTGACGATCGCCCCCTGCTTGCGCGCCAAAAAAACCTTGGCCGCCGCCGAGGCCAGCAAGGTGGGCGCCGTGACATTGAGTGTGATGAGGTCGACGGTCCCCTTGGCGTCGTTATCGAGGAAGGCGCCCGGCAGCATCATCCCGGCATTGTTGATCAGAAGGGTGATGGAGGCATCCTGCTCCAGGCGCCCGGCAACGGTGGCGATCCCGTCCGCCGTGCTCAGGTCCGCCACCAGGATATCCACCGTGCGGCCGCTCTCCGCCTTGATACGCGCGGCGTGCTCGTGCAGACGGTCCTTGCTGCGGGCCACCAGGATCAGGTCGCATCCCCGTTGCGCCAGGCGCTGGGCGTAAACCGCCCCGATCCCCCCGGAGGCGCCGGTCACCAAAGCGGTTCCCTTGGGTGAATTGCTCATGTTTTTCACTCCTGTCATCATGGTTGCGCTCCCACTGGAGCTCTGATGGAAAAGATGCTACTATCGATTTGATACTAAGTCGATATCAAAAAGAGACTGACTTGATGACTCTCACCGACGATCCCTGTCCCATCGCGCGCGGCTTGGCCTGCGCCGGCGACAGCTGGAGCTTTCTGATCCTCCGAGATGCCAGCCAGGGGCTGACCCGTTTCGATCAATTCCGCAAGAATCTGGGAATCGCGCCGACCATTCTGACCAGGCGGTTAGCGGCCTTGACGGAAGAGGGACTGCTGGAAAAGCGTCGCTATTCCGAGCACCCGCCCCGCGATGAATATGTGCTGACGGAGGCAGGGCGAGCGTTCATGCCGATCATCGTGATGATCGGCGCCTGGGCCTTGCGCCATCGGGACCGCCAGGCCTCGGTACGATTCTTCGATGGCGAAACCGGGCTCGAGGTCAAACCGGTGGCCATTGACTCGGTTTCCGGCGCCGCCATCGGCTCCAGGCCGATCACATTGGGGGTCCGGACGTAACCATGTCAAAAAAACGGCCGCCGGATCGCTCCGGTGGCCGTCTTGCGCTTATACCAAACCCCGTTGATCGGACCCGATCACCGGAGTCCCTCAAGCGACGGACGGGGTCTTCCAGACCCCTTGCCTAACGCGGCTTCAGCCGCGCGTCGCCTGGCTCCTAACCGGCGTCGCGATGAGCCCTGCTCACCGCGACTTGCTCTTACAGCGCCGCCATGTCCATGACGAAGCGGTATTTGACGTCGCTTTTCTGCATGCGGTCGTAGGCCTGGTCGATCTGCGACGGGGTGATCATTTCGATCTCGGAAACGATGCCCTTCTCGGCGCAGAAATCCAGCATTTCCTGGGTTTCGGCGATGCCGCCGATGAGGGAGCCGGCGATGGCGCGCCGCCCCAGGATCAGGTTGAAGACATCCGGCGAGGGGTGGGCGTGATCGGGGGCGCCCACCAGGCACAGGGTGCCGTCGCGCTTCAGCAGGGTGAGATAGGCGTCGAGGTTATGGCTGGCCGCAACCGTATCGAGAATGAAATGAAAACTGCCGGCATGGGCCTTCATCTCGTCGGCATGGCGCGAAACCACCACGGTGTCGGCGCCCAAGGCCAGGGCGGCCTGGCGTTTGGACTCCGAGGTGGTGAAGGCCACGGTTTCCGCCCCCATGGCATGGGCCAGCTTGATGCCCATATGGCCCAGCCCGCCGATGCCGACCACGCCCACCTTCTTGCCCGGCCCGGCCTGCCAGTGCCGCAACGGCGAATAGGTGGTGATGCCGGCGCACAGGAGCGGCGCCACCCCCGCCAGCTGCGCCGCCGGATGGCCGATCTTCAGCACGAAGTTTTCGCTGACCACGATGCGCTGGGAATAGCCGCCCAGGGTATGGCCGGGTGCATCGGGGGTGGGGAAATTATAGGTGCCGGTGAAGCCGTGCTCGCAGAACTGTTCCAGGCCCTCGCCGCAGGAGGGGCAGGTCTGGCAGCTGTCCACCAGGCAGCCCACCCCCACGGTATCGCCCACCTTGAAGCGGCTGACATGGCCGCCCACCGCCGAGACATGGCCGACGATCTCGTGCCCCGGCACGCAAGGGTACAAGGTGCCGGGCCATTCCGAGCGCACGGTGTGCAGGTCGGAGTGGCAGATGCCGCAATAGGCGATCTCGATCTGCACATCGTGCGGACCGGGAGCGCGGCGGTGAATAGTCATGGGTTCGAGGGGCTTATCCTTGGCGATGGCGCCGTAGGCTTTCACGGTCATGGCGTGCGGTCCTTTCATTAATGATACCGTCTCGGCATGATTTGACCCGTTGGGTCAAATCAAGTGCCGACCGGGATGAGACGCTCAACGTCCGGTCATCTGTTCCAGCGCCTCGGTATAGCGGGCGCCGACCACGGGAATGGCCTCGGCGGCGCGGGTGATCCCGTCCAGCTCGTCGGCCGCGAGTTCAAGGTGCGCCGCGCCGATATTCTCGCGCAATCGGGCGGGTTTGGTGGTGCCGGGGATGGGCACGATCCACGGCTTTCGCGCCAGCAGCCAGGCCAGGGCCACCTGGGCCGGCGTGGCGCCCTTGTCGGCGGCCACCCGGCGCAACAGATCCACCAGGGCCTGATTGGCGGCGCGGGCCTCGGGCGCGAAGCGCGGCAGGGCGGCGCGGAAATCCCCTTCGGCGAAGGTGGTGGCCTGGCCCATGGCGCCGGTCAGGAAGCCGCGCCCCAGCGGGCTATAGGGCACCAGGCCGATGCCCAGCTCCTCCAGCAGCGGCAGGATCTCGGCCTCGGGCCCCCGGGTCCACAGGGAATATTCGCTTTGCAGGGCGGTGACCGGCTGCACGGCGTGGGCGCGGCGGATGCTGGCGGCCCCCGCCTCCGACAGGCCGAAATGCCGCACCTTGCCGGCCTGGATCAGATCCTTCACCGCCCCCGCCACCTCCTCGATCGGCACATCCGGATCGACGCGATGCTGATAGAAGAGATCGATGACATCGGTTTTCAGCCGCTTCAGCGAGGCTTCGGCCACCGCCCTGATATGCTCGGGGCGGCTATCGAGCCCATCCCACAGGCGCTGGCCGGCGACATTGATGCGGAACCCGAACTTGGTGGCGATCACCACCTTGTCGCGCACCGGGGCCAGGGCCTCGCCCAGCAGTTCCTCGTTGGCGAAGGGGCCATAGACCTCGGCGGTATCGAAGAAGGTGACGCCCTGGGCCACGGCATCGCGGATCAAGGCGATGGCGGCGCCGCGCTCGGTGGGCGGGCCATAGGCTCCGGTCAACCCCATGCAGCCCAGGCCCAGGGCCGAGACCGTCAGGCCGTTCCGGCCCAAACTCCGCGTTTGCATGTTTTCCTCCTGACCAGGTCGATTGGCACGACAGGACTCTAACGGCTGGGCGGCGCCGACATTAGGGGCTAAGATTTGCATGAACTACTGAACGGAATTCATCAATGGCGCGCGACACCCTGCACGATCTGCAAGCCTTTCTGGCGGTGGCGCGCGCCGGAAGTTTCACCCGCGCCGCCGCGCAGCTGGGGCTGACGCCCTCGGCCCTGAGCCATACCATCCGCGCCCTGGAAACCCGCCTGGGCCTGCGCCTGCTCACCCGCACCACCCGCAGCCTGGCCCCCACCCAGGCCGGCGAGCGGCTTTTGCACAGTCTGACCCCGAAATTCGCCGAGATCGAGGCGGAACTGGCGGCCGTGAGCGCCCTGCGAGACAAACCCGCCGGCACCATCCGCATCACCACCGCCGAACATGCCGCCAACAGCCTGCTCTGGCCCAAGCTGGCCCGCTTTCTGCCCGACTATCCCGACATCAAGGTGGAGGTGGTGGTGGATTACGGCCTGACCGATATCGTGGCCGAACGGTTCGATGCCGGGGTGCGCCATGGCGAGCTGGTGGCCAAGGATATGATCGCCGTGCGCATCGGCCCCGATCTGCGCATGGCGGTGGTGGCCGCCCCGGCCTATTTCGCCCGCCAGCCGCCGCCGCGCACCCCGCGCGACCTCACCGGCCATGCCTGCATCAATCTGCGCCTGCCCACCTATAAAAGCCTGTTACCCTGGGAATTCGAGAAGAACGGCCAGGACTTGACCGTGCATGTGGACGGCCAGCTCATCTTCAGTTCCACCACCCAGATCCTCGATGCCGCCCTCAAGGGCTTCGGCCTGGCCTATCTCCCCGACGACATGGTGGCCGATCCATTGCGCGACGGCCGTCTGGTGCGGGTGCTGGACGACTGGTGCGCCCCCTTCCAGGGCTACCATCTTTATTATCCCAGCCGCCGCCAGGCCTCACCGGCCTTCACCCTGCTGGTGGAGGCCCTGCGCCATCGCGGCTGATGTCTTTTCAACCCGGACTGAAAGCGGATCCCTTGCCCGAAATTCTTTATGTCATGGCCGCCCCCGCCGAATATGGCCCGCATCTGGCGGCCCGCATCCAGCCCTTGATGATCGGCATCGGTCCGGTGGAGGCCGCCGTCACCCTCGCCGCCCATCTGGCCGAACGGGCGGCGCGCCGGGCCCTGCCCGATCTGGTGGTCAGCCTGGGCTCGGCCGGCTCGCGCCGCCTGCCGCAAACCGGAATCTTCCAGGTCTCCGCCCTTTCTTATCGCGATATGGACGCCTCGGTGGTGGGCTTCGAGAAGGGCCAGACCCCGCTGGCGCCCTACCCCGCCGTGATCGACCTGGCGCACCGCATTCCCGGCCTGCCCGCCGCCAGCCTGTCCACCGGCGGCGCCCTGGTGTCGGGCGTGGCCTACGACGCCATCGACGCCGACATGGTGGACATGGAAAGTTTCGCGGTGTGGCGCGCCTGCCGGCAGTTCGATCTGCCGCTGATCGGCCTGCGCGGCATTTCCGACGGCGCCACCGACCTGACCCACGTGGCCGACTGGAAGCAATATCTGCACATCATCGACGAAAAACTGGCCCAGGCCCTGGATCTGCTGGAGGCGGCCCTGGCCAGCGGCGCGGTGAGGATTTGAAGCGGTATTCGCTGCGTTCGAGGGAGCGAAATCAGCTCAGCGCCGCGGCTTCCTCGTCGGTAAACAGGCGCTGGTCCAGGGTGAAGCGCATATCCAGCGCCGTTTCCACCGAGAACCCGTCGGCGTCCGAGGGTTCGGCCCCCACCATGAGCTGACTGTAGGCCCAATATTCGGCCATGGCCGCCGTGACATAGAACGGCGCGCCCTCAAGGGCGCCGATCAGCACATCGTCGCTCTTGGCGTGATAACTGGACTGGCGCAGACAGATGGGGGTATTGCCCTCGCCGCAGCAATGGCCGGAGATATGGAAGACCAGCGGGCCGAATGTCTGGCGCAGACGGCCGATCAGCGCCGCGGCCTCCGCCGTGGCCACAACCCGTTCCACCATGGCTTTCCTCCTTTAAGGATGGAAAAGCTAATTATCTCCCATTTTCAGGGCGGCAAGGAAGGCCGATTGCGGAATTTCCACCTTGCCGAACTGGCGCATGCGCTTCTTGCCTTCCTTCTGCTTTTCCAGAAGTTTGCGCTTGCGGCTGATATCGCCACCGTAACATTTGGCCAGCACGTCCTTGCGCAGGGCGCTGATGCTTTCGCGGGCCACGATGCGCCCGCCGATGGCGGCCTGGATGGCGATCTGGAACATCTGCCTGGGGATCAGCTCCTTGAGGCGGGTGCAGATGGAGCGGCCCCGCGCCTCGGCCTGGCTTTTATGGGCGATGAAGGCCAGGGCGTCCACCGGCTCGGCATTGACCATGATGGAGACCTTGACCAGATCGCTCTCGGCGTAGCTGTCGAGCTCGTAGTCGAAGCTGGCATAGCCGCGGCTGATGGATTTCAGGCGGTCGTAGAAATCAAAGACGATTTCGTTCAGAGGCAGCTTATAGACCAGCATGGCGCGGTTGCCGGCATAGGTCAGGTCGAGCTGCTGGCCGCGCCGCTCGGTGCACAATTGCAGGATCGGGCCCAGATACTCGTCGGGCACCATGATGGTGGCCTTGATCCAGGGCTCCTCGATCTTCTCGATCTTGGTCACTTCCGGCATGTCGGCGGGGTTGTGCAGATGCAATTCCTCGCCGTTGGTCAGATAGATCCTGTAGACCACCGACGGCGCGGTGGTGATGAGATCGAGATTGAACTCCCGCTCCAGCCGTTCCTGGATGATTTCCAGGTGCAAAAGCCCCAGGAAGCCGCAGCGGAAGCCGAAGCCCAGCGCCGCCGAGGTTTCGGCCTCGTATTCGAAGCTGGCATCGTTCAGCCTGAGCTTGGCCAGGCTTTCGCGCAGATCCTCGAAATCGGCGGCATCCACCGGGAACAGGCCGCAGAACACCACCGGCACATTGGGTTTGAAACCGGGCAGGGCGGTTTCGGCCGGACGGCGCTCGTCGGTGATGGTATCGCCCACCTGGCAATCGGCCACCGCCTTGATGCTGGCCTGCATGAAGCCCATTTCGCCGGGATAAAGCGCCTCCACCTGCACCATTTTCGGGGTGAAGTAGCCGACGCTGTCGACCTGATAGCTGGCGCCGGTGGCCATCATGCGGATCTTCTGGCCCTTGCGCATCACGCCGTTCTTCACCCGCACCAGATTGACCACGCCGAGATAGCTGTCGTACCAGCTGTCCACCAGCAGGGCCTGCAACGGCAGATCGGCGTCGCCTTCGGGCGGCGGCAGGCGCGCGCACAGGGCTTCCAGCACATCCTCGATGCCGATGCCGGTCTTGGCCGAAATCATCACCGCGTTGCTGGTATCGAGACCGATCACGTCCTCGATCTGCTGCTTGACGCGCTCGGGCTCGGCCGCCGGCAGATCGATCTTGTTCAAGACCGGCACGATCTCGTGGTTGTTGTCGATGGCCTGATAGACATTGGCCAGGGTTTGCGCCTCCACCCCCTGGCTGGCGTCCACCACCAGCAACGAGCCTTCGCAGGCGGCCAGCGAGCGGCTGACCTCGTAGGCGAAGTCCACATGGCCGGGGGTGTCCATCAGGTTCAGCTGATAGGTTTCGCCGTTCCTGGCCTGATAGGCCAGGCGCACCGTTTGCGCCTTGATGGTGATGCCGCGCTCGCGCTCGATATCCATGGAATCCAGGATCTGCTCGCGCATCTCGCGTTCCTCGATGCCGCCGCATTTCTGGATCAAGCGGTCGGCCAGGGTGGATTTGCCGTGGTCGATATGGGCAATGATGGCGAAGTTGCGGATATGCTTGAGATCGGTCATCGGGCCTGAACATCCATGGATTTTGCCGGAAGATAGGAGGAAAGCGCCGTCAGAGCAACGATGGAGATGGTTGTCCGCCTTTCCCCTCCGCCCGGATGGGGGTAAAATCGTGGAGATAAAGGAAAAATCGGGAGACTGGCCATGTCCGAACGCACCCCCCTGCCGCCGCAGCCCGACGGCCATCAGCGCGCCGCCTTCTGGGCCGCCGAACTGCTGGGGCTGATCGGCCAGGCCGCCAGCGATTACGCGCACGGCCTGAAGCGCCCCGCCGGCATGGACGAGGCGGCCCACCGCGCCTGGATGGTGGCGCGGCTGGCCAAGGATCTGGCCGGACGGGTCAGCCTGGCCGATATCCGCAGGAAACTCGACAGCCTGTGGCAGGACGGCCGCCACAAGCCCTGACGCTCAAAAAAAACCCGGCCGCCGGCCCAGCCCCTACAGTGAGGTGTAAGGGGGATAGCCCCTCGAAAACGGCAGAAGCCGCAGGAACCCTAGGGAACCTGCGGCTTCAACTTTTTGGGGTCGGGCACTTCACTGTCGTCGCCGGGGGAGACGCCCCATGCCTCCCCCGGGCACCACTTTCCTTCAGGTGCCAAAGACAGGTTCGATCGTCTCGGTCTCCGCATCCAGTTCCCGGACACCATCCAGGACTTTGGCGGCGCCTTTGACGTCGATATGCTCGCCCAGGATCATGATCGGCAGAACGTCGGCCAGCCGGGGAAGCGCCGTGATGCCGTACTCCGCCAGCATCCGCTCAGCGGCCTCTCGCGGCGGCCCATAGGACCACCGTCCATTTTCACTGAACCAGTGCCGGTCACGGTACGAATACACCTCGGCCGTCGGCTTGAGCCGCTCCACCTTGCCGTCGGCAATTCGCCACAGGGGCAGATAGTCGCGGGAAAACAGCACCCTGCTGCCATCCTCCATGTCCATCCAGCCATAGGGCAACCAGAACCGTCGTGGCACGAAGTCTTCCATCCGGGTGCGAGGGACGACGGCCTCGAACGTGGCGCACGCGCCGTTAGACGTCGAGTGGTCGAGAAACCGAACAGCCCGGCTGGATTTTCGCCACCAATGGGGTTCGGTCTTGGTGAAACCGGCGCTCTTGATGCGGAAGATCACCCCAGGATGGCGACCTGCCTCCCAGGGAATTGGCCCGGCCCGCCAGCAAGCCGTGCGGATGGATTCGTGGTCGTCACGGGTGAACGGACGGTTGCCGGTCAGCCTCATGTCGGGCAACGCGGCCTGCACGTCGCCGTCATGGACGTTCAACGCCGCAGCCAGGCTGCGCGACAGGGCGATGGCCCGCTCACGGAAGGCGCCCTCGGGCAGCTGCTCGTCCAGCACGATCGGCTCGGCGGCGCCGTGGCTGACCTCAAGCTCATGCCAGTCGCGGTAGCCGCAGGCCACGGCGACGGCCCGCTGGCAGATGGACAGAGGAATGTCCGGGAACACCGCAGACAGGTGCTTCGCGGCCTTTTTCGGACGGGTGAGATTTGGGAAATGAAAACGCATACCATCCTCCCTCTCGGCGCTGGAGAAAGGCGTGTCCACTAAGCCCTGAGCGCCTCGAAAGAGAGTGTCATACCAGCGGCTGAAACGGATGACTCGCGTTAAGGGGCTTGTGGCGGCTGACTCGTCGTGATTCTCTATATCTTGTAGCGATTCACGGAGGGGACATGC
>JAJXUO010000052.1 GCA_021782815.1 Pseudomonadota bacterium | reverse complement strand
CCTAAACGCCGCGAGGACGATCCCGACGACGACGAGGACGATCCCGACGACGACGAGGTCTGGTCCGTCGCCCCGGTGGTCTGCTGCACGACGTTGACCACCACCGGCTCGGTGGAGGACGCGCTGCCGAGCGTGGGGGTGCTCGTGCCGGTGACGGTATGCCCCGATCCGCTCGACACCCCCGCCCGGTCGGCTACCGAACTGAGATCGGC
This sequence comes from Pseudomonadota bacterium, assembly GCA_021782815.1. Taxonomy (GTDB): domain Bacteria; phylum Pseudomonadota; class Alphaproteobacteria; order Rhodospirillales; family Magnetospirillaceae; genus JAJZGK01. The sequence goes on along the minus strand of JAJXUO010000052.1, from coordinate 23,227 downwards.
CTGCACCGTGACGATGGCGGCGCTAAGCGAGGCGATGGCGGTATCGGTCTGCCCCGTGGTCTGGCTCAACACCGCGTTGACCGGCAGGGTCACCAACTGGCCGCCGGTCAGATTTTCACCCGGCGCCGTGGTCACCGTGGGAATGGACTCCGGGCCCGTAAATGCGGGGGGATGCGGCACGGCCGTAGTGGTCGTGGCGGGGGTGGACGTCGTCACCGTGCCATTGCCGTCGACGTGAATCTGCGGATCCGACGTCGGTTGGCTGGGACGCATCTGCTGCACTTCAGGCAGCGAGGGAAACAACTGCTGCAATTGCTGCGGCGGCAGCACCTCCGGCACCGGCGGCGCCTGGAAGGCGCTGGAAAGCTGCAAGACCTCGTTGGGCTGGGTCAGCACCTGCGGCAGGCCGTTCTGCGAAAACACCACGATCTGCCCCACCCCGCCATCGGCATCGGGCAGCAGCACCACGGTATTCTGCGAACCTTCCGCCGCCGCCATGCCGGCCACGGTGGTGCCGCGGATACCGATGGTCATCACCGGGGTGTGCACGGTCATGGCGTCGGGGCCGGTCTTGGCGATGCGGCCGGAAACGAAGGTGAAGGCGCCCTGCACCACCGACATGGAGGAATGCCCGGTGTGCGACTGGGGATCATAAACCAGGCTGTCCAGCACCATGCGGCCGTCATGGCCCAGGCTGAAGGTGGAGCGGTCGGCAAAGACCAGGCCGATGGCGCCATCGGCGCCGGTCTGCAGCAGATCGCCCTGGTAAACGGTGGCGCCCTGATGCAGGGTTTCCGTGGTGCCGTCCACATGATGCACGGTCACGCCGCCATGCAGAAGCTGCACCACGCCGATGGCATGCAGCGCCGCGGCGCCTGGGCCGTTGGCGGCGAAAAGCCCCGGGGCCACCACCCCCGCCAGCCGCGAGGCCAGAGCCGGGGCGATGACGCCGCCGCTGCCGCTGACCAGATCGGGCGGGGTGGGCGCATCGAAATAGCCGTGCACCAGCACGGAATGGCCGTTGTGCCCCACCAGCAGCAGATCACCGGACACGCGATGAAAATCGGCGGTCAGCAGAAAATTGCCGCCGGGCACATGCAGGGTCCGCGCGCCGTTCGCCTCCAGCACCACCGTATCGGCGCTGGATTGCGGCACCCCTAAAGCCTGATGACCGGCTGCGACCGTCTGGGAAAAAGACACAATATCACCCCGCCCAAAAACCACCCGCAGGCAGAATATGCCAGGGTTCCGGCAAGATCAATCAACCGCCGCACATCCTGTTCATCGGAACGCGCCGCATAGAGCGCGCCGCCAAAAAACTGTAACAAAACTGTTGCCATTCTAACGCCGTTCAGCCAGTAGTTTTCCACGGAACGGACTGGAAAAACAGCCTGCACCCTATAGTTTCATCAACAAGGCTGTTTTCTTGCAAAACAAGGCCTCCTTACGGTTCTCGGGAGTTTTCCGGCGCCCATGCCTTTGAAAAAATCCGCTCTGCAATTTTCCGCCCTGCCGTTTCGCCTGCAAGACGGCATCCTGTCGGTACTGCTCATCACCTCGCGCGAAACCGGCCGCTGGGTGATCCCCAAGGGCTGGCCGGAGAAAGACCTGACCCCGGCGGAGGTGGCCGCGCACGAGGCCTATGAGGAAGCCGGTCTCAAGGGCCGGGTGGCGGGACAGCCCGTGGCCAGCTTCGATTACCAGAAGCGCCTGGACAACGGCAAACGCCGCCTGTGCACCGTCCTGGTCTTTCCCCTGGAGGTCGAGGAGGAGCTGGCAGCCTGGCCCGAACAGCACCAGCGCCGCCGCCAGTGGGTGGCGCCGGCCGAGGCCGCCGGGCGGGTGGCCGAACTGGGCCTGAAACACCTCTTTACCCAACTGGCCGAGAACGCGGAGACGCGCCAGGCCCTGCAGGCGGCCTGCGCCCCCGTTTCCAAGACCGATACCGACGACTGAGAGAGAAAGATCGCCCCATGCTGATCCGTCTGATCCGAGCCCTGATGCCCAAGGAGGAACGTTTCCTTGCGCATTTCGTCGATCACAGCGGCAAAATCGTCGCCGCCGCCGAGGCCTTGAGCGCCCTGATGACCGCCCCGCCGGACGAGCGGCCGCAGCGGGTCAAGGATCTGAAGCGCATCGAGAACGAGGCCGACGCCATCGGCCGCCAGACCATCATCGGCCTGCACCGCGCGTTCATCACCCCGTTTGACCGCTCCGATATTCTGGCCCTGTCCAATGCCCTGGACGACGCCGTCGACCTCATCGAGGAAGTGGCGGTGCATGCCGAGCTTTACCGCCTGGAGGCCTTCGACGACCATATGACCGCCCTGGCCGGCATGATCGGCCGCTGCGCCGCCCGCGTGGCCGAGGTGATTCCGCTGCTGGAGGATATCAGCCGCAACGCCGCCCGCATCAACGGCCTGTGCGAGGATATCTCGCGCATCGAGGGCGAAGCCGACGAGGCCCTGCGCCGCGCCCTGCACCAGCTGGTGGGCGAGCGGCCGGAAACCATCACCTTCTTCGGCCGCAAGGAGGTTTACGAGCTGCTGGAGGCGGTGACCGACCGCTGCGACGATGTCGCCGACGTGATCGAAGGCATTCTCCTGGACCACGTATAAAGGGGCCGACCCATGCATTCCCTGCATCTGGGGCTGCCCGCCCTGCTGCTGATCATCGCCGTGGCCCTGGGGTTCGACTTCATCAACGGCCTGCACGACGCCGCCAATTCCATCGCCACCGTGGTCTCCACCCGCGTGCTGCCGCCCAAAGTCGCCGTGGCCTGGGCGGCGGGATTCAATTTCATCGCCTTCCTGTTTTTCGGCCTGCATGTGGCCCGCACCATCGGCACCGGCATCGTCAGCCCCTCCGTGATGGACCCGGCGGTGATCCTGTCGGCCCTGGCCGGGGCCATTCTGTGGAACCTGTTTACCTGGTGGCTGGGCCTGCCCTCGTCGTCGTCGCACGCCCTGATCGGCGGCATCGCCGGGGCCGGCATCGCCAAGGCCGGCTTTTCCGCCATCGTGGTGGCCGGCTTCACCCAGGCCAGCGCCGCCATCGTGCTGTCGCCCCTGGGCGGCTTCGTGCTGGCCCTGATCATCGTCATCCTGGCCTCCTGGCTGCTGCGCCGCACCCCGCCCTTCGCCGTGGACCGCCGCTTCCGCCGCCTGCAATTGCTGTCGGCCTCGCTCTATTCCCTGGGCCATGGCGGCAACGACGCCCAGAAGACCATGGGCATCATCTCGGTGCTGCTGTTCACGCAAGGGCTGCTGGGCCCCAGCTTCCATGTGCCGCTGTGGGTCATCCTGGCCTCGCAGACCGCCATGGGCCTGGGCACCCTGTTCGGCGGCTGGCGCATCGTGCATACCCTGGGCTCGAAGATCACCGATCTGAAGCCGTTCCAGGGCTTCTGCGCCGAAACCGCCGGCTCCATCTCGCTGTTCACCGCCACCTGGCTGGGGATTCCCGTCTCCACCACCCACACCATCACCGGCGCCATCGTCGGCGTGGGCATGGCGCGGCGGGCCTCGGCGGTGCGCTGGGGCCTGGCCGGCAACATCGTCTGGGCCTGGATCTTCACCATCCCCGCCGCCGGCCTGATCGGCTTCGTCTGCTACCGCCTGTCGGCGCTGATCGTATAAGCTCTTACGGTTCCAACCGCCGCAGGGCGTCGGCCATGCGGCGGACCACGCCGTCCCAGCAGTATTACCCAGGCCGGACGGCATAGGGCCTCGTCCGGGGTGAGCACGGCGGTCATGCCGGTTCGGCGGGCTCGAGACCGGCCAGCAGCGGCCCCAGATGTTTGGCGTAGCGCCGCCAGCGCCCGACGCTGCCCTTGTAGATGGGCTGGCGCACCTGGGATACGCTGGCGGTGCGCACCGGGCGCTCCAGTTGATGGAAGGCGAGGCAGGCCGGATCCCACTCCAGGCCGCAGAAGGCGATGAGGCGGCGGGCCTCGCCCTCGTGATCGGCCACCACCGCCTCGTAGGAAACCTCGGTATAGCGCTCGGCGGGCAGGACCGAGGCCCAATGGCCGGTAAGGCGCTCGTAGCCCTTATAAAAGCGGCCCAGCTCGGCGAGATCGTAGGCGAATTTCTGCTCGCCGGAGAAGTTCTTGGTGTAGCAGGACAGGCAGGTATCCACCGGATCGCGGCGGCAATGGATGATGCGGGCCCGGGGCAGCAGGGCGTGAATGAACCCGGCATAGAGGAAATTGGCCGGCATCTTATCCACCACCCGCGCCTTGCCCGGCGCCAGCGCCGCCACCCGCTCGAGATAATAGCCGGCGAGTTTGGGCAGATCCTCGGGCGCCGTGGCCTCGATCAGCTGCGGGAAGCCCTGCGGCATGCCGTCCGGCCCGGTAATCCGCTCCACCATGCTTTGGATCAGCCGCAGTTCTCCGGCGCCATGCACCTGCGGATGAGAGGCCAGGATCTGCTCCACCAGGGTGGTGCCCGACCGCGGCATGCCGACGATGAACACCGGCAGCTCCGAAGGATCGCCCCGCCCGGCCAGCCGGGCCAGCCGCGCCGGGGAAAAGGTGGCGGCGATGCTGGTCAGCCACTGGTCCACTGCCGCGGCATCGTACTCGATGGTGCCACGTTTCAGGCGGTTGGCCTCGGCGAAGCAGGCGAAGGCGCGCGCATCGGCCCCGGCATCCAGGCAGGCCTTGCCCAGGGCGAACAGCAGGCACAGGCGGTCGTCGCGGCTGATGCCGGTCCCGTCGGCCTCGGCCAGCAGTTGCTCCATGGCGGCGATATCGACGTCGCCGTCGGTGAATTTCTTCGCCTCCGCGCGGTTGAACCACACGCTGGCGGCGCGGGGGTTGCGGGCCAGGGCGGCATCGAAGGCGGTCAGGGCCTCGGCGCCGCGCCCCAGTTCCAGCAACAGGATGGCGGTTTTTTCCAGCGGGCTTTCCGGCTTGGGCATGGGCAGCGATGCCGCCTGGCGGTATTCCGCCATCGCCTCGTCGGAACGGTTCATGGACTGCAGCACCAGCCCCAGGATTTCGTGCGCCTCGCCGCTTTGCGGCACGGCGGCCACGGCGCGGCGCGCCGCCTGCAGGGCGGCGGCATGGTTTTCATCCTCGCGCTGGGCCTTGGCCAAGGCCATCAGGGCGCCGGGATGCTCGGGCGCGAACGACAGGATGTTGTTGATCCAGCGGCTGGCCTCGTCGGGGCGCTTGCGGCTTTGCGCGATGGCGGCGGCGTTCAGGTAGGCGTCGGCATTGCGCGGATTAAGCTCGATGGCGCGGCGGGCCAGGGTCAGGGCCTCGTCCAGCCGCCCCAGATCGTTCAGCAGATTGGCCAGATTGCTGTGCGCCTCGGAATAGGAGGGATTGAGGCGGATCGCCGCCTCGTATTCCGCCTGGGCCTCGTTCAGCCGCCCCAGCCGCTTATAGGTATTGGCCAGATTGTTGCGCGTCTCCGGGCTGTCGGGGCTCAGGCCGCGCACCTTCAGCAGGCAGTCGAGGCTTTCCTCCAGCTTGCCGGATTCCTGCAAAATGATGCCGAGATTGCCCCAGGCGGCGGCGGAGCGGTTGTCCAGCGCCACCGCCCGCCGTCCGGCGGCCTCGGCCTCCTGGTGCAGGCCGCTCTGGCGCAGCATTTCGGCCAGATTGCTGTGAAACAGGGCGGGGGCGCGCGGCGACGCCGAAGCCCGGCGCAGATAGTCGAGCGCCGCCGGGCGGTTGCCGAAACCATGCGCCAGCAACCCCAGCAGATGCAGGGCATCGGGATGTTCCGGCCAAACCGCCAGAACCTGCCGGCACAAATGTTCGGCCTGGGCGGCCTGTCCGGCATTCCAATGGCCGTAGGCGGTGGCGATGGCCTGCTCGATGGTCATGCCCTGCTGTTGCGGAGGGGCCGCCGGCTTGCCCTTCCCTTTGCGAACCGTCATCTAACCTGCTCTCCGATAGCATCGGGCCGCGACTATAGGCACCTTCATTCGACCGCCGCCACCACTCCGGCCGGATCGGCCTCGGCGGGCATCATGGGCAGGGTGAACAGGAAACTGGAGCCTTCGTCCAGTTTCGATTCGATCCAGATGCGCCCGTGATGATGTTCGATGATCTTGCGGCACACCGCCAGACCAATGCCGGTGCCCTCGTAATGGCTTTTGGGCACCAGGCGTTGAAAGACGCCGAAGGCCCGGTCGTAATCCTTGGGATCGATGCCGATACCGTTGTCCTGCACCGCGATCTGCCAGTCGCGGCCCACGGCCAGGCAGCGCACCGACACCCTGCAGGGCCGGCCGGGCACGCGGTATTTGACGGCATTGCCGATCAGATTCTGGAACAGGCGCGTCAGTTCGCCGCGGTCGCCCAGCACGGTGGGGAACGGGCCCTCCAGGGTAACGGCGGCCTCGGCCTCGGTCACCGCCACCTGCAGATTTTCCACGGCGTCGCGCGCCACCTCGTCGAGGGCCACGGGATGCAGCGGCGGATGCGCCCGGCCCACGCGGGAATAATCCAGAAGATCGAGGATCAGCATGTCCATGCGCTTGGCCCCGCCCATGGCGAACCCGAAAAAGGTTTTCAGCTCGGGATCGAGGGTTTCGCCCAACTGGCGCTCGATGAGGTTGAGATAGCTCGAGATCATACGCAGGGGCTGGCGCAGATCGTGCGAGGCCACATAGGCGAACTGTTCCAGCTCGGCATTGGAGCGGCGCAGGTCCTCCTCCATGGCCTTGCGTTCCGAGATATCGTGGAACACCACCACCGCGCCCACCGGAATGCCCTCCACCAGAAGCGGCGCCACCACATATTCCACCGGATGGAGCACGCCGTTGGGGCCGCAGAACAGTTCGTCGGCCACCCGGCGCACCTCGCCGTCGCTTAAGGTGGCGCGGATGGCGCATGTCCCTTTGGAGATCCGGCAGGATTGTCCGTCGGCCAGGCGATGCCCCAGGCTTTCCGAGGCCTGCCGGCTCAGCATCATGTCGGCGCTGCGCCAGCCCAGCATCTCGGCGGCGGCGTGATTGGCGAAAACGATGCGCGCCTCGTCGTCCATTCCGACGATGCCCTGGGCCGCCGTATCCAGCACCAGACGCATGCGGGCCCCGGTGGCGCGCAGTTCCATCTCGGCCCGTTCGCGCGCCGCGTCGGCCTGTTTGCGGCCGCTGACGTCGCGGCACGAGGCGTAAAGGTAGCGCCGCCCCTCCAGCACCACCTTGCGCACATGCAGTTCCACGTCGAAGACCGAGCCGTCCTTGCGGCGATGACGGGTTTCCACCACGCTGGAAAGGTCGCTCATGAAACTGCGAATGCGCTCGGAAATGGCCGCCGCCGGAATGTCCGCCTCCCAGTCGCGCATATTGAGGCCCCGCGCCTCCTCGGCGCCATAGCCCAGCATGGCCAGAAAGGATTCGCTGGCCTCGCACAGCGCCCCGTCCTCGTCCACCACATAGATGCCGTCGCTGGCGGTGCGCAGAAGGTGCTGATAGCGCACCGCCTCGGCCTGCAGCGCCGCCTCCACCTGGCGGCGCTGGGTCACGTCCTCCAGCACGGTGATGAAATGCAGCGGCACCCCGGCGGCATCGCGCTGCAGCGAGGCGGTAAGCCGCCCCCACACCACCTGTCCCCGGGAGCCGAGAAAGCGCTTTTCCCAGGTCACGCTGGTCTTTTCGCCGCGCAGCAGCGGCGCCACCGCCTCGTCGCTCACCGTGGCGTCGTCGCCGTGGGTGAAATCGAGATAGCTTTTGCCGATCAGCTCCTCGGGCGCATAGCCGAGAATGTCGCAAACCTTGCGGTTGACCCTTAAAATCCGCCGGTCGAAGCCGTTATGGACGATGCCCACCGCCGCCTGTTCGAAGGTGGCGCGAAAGCGCTGTTCACTTTCGGCCAGCAGGGCATCGCCGCGCCGCAGCGCCTGGTTGGCGTCGCGCAACACGTCCTGGATGCGGCGCTGGCGCAGAAATTGCCACACCATCAGCAGCGACACCCCGGCCAGCAGCAGCCCGGTCAGCACCGCCTGGCCGCGCCAGGCCGCCAGATAATCCCCCTCCGACAGCGAGGCGATGGCCACCAGGGGAAAGCCCGGCACCACCTGGAAGGCATAGCGGCGGCTGATGCCGTCTTCCGCCAGCAGGCCGTCGCCCACCCCGGACAGTTCCCCGGCCGCCACCCGCGCCAGCACCGGGCCGGTACCGCCGCGGTTGAGCCGCGCCGCATCCTGGGGGTGGCGCAGCAGCAGATGGCCGGTATCGATGCGGCGCACCTCCACCAGCCCCTCGCGCCCCAGGCCGAAATGATCGACGATCTTCTGGAAATAGGTCAGATCCACCACCGCCGTCATCGCCCCCAGCGGCACGCCGTTCCGATCATAGAGGGGATCGGCCAGCACCAGCGAGGCGGCATCGGCGCCGCCATCCATGCGCACATCCGACATCAGCATCCGCCGGGAGGGATGAGCGCCGCCGCGCAAGACCGCGAGCCAGCCGGACTCGTCCGGCGACGGGGGCAGGCCGGCGGTGGAGAGCACCACGTCGCCATTGGCGTTGAGCAGTTGGAAACCGCGCAGATCGGAAAAACCGTTTAAGTGATCGGTCCACAGTTGGATCTGCGCCGCCCGCCGTTCGTCCGAAGCCTCGCCCTTGGCGAAATCGACGGCATCGAGGTGGCGGGAAAAGAACATCAGATCGTCCTGGGCGCGGGCCAGGCTTTGCTGCAGCGTGCGCGCCGTGCCTTGCGCCAGATTATCGAGATCGCCGCTGATCTCGCTGCGCACGTCGCGCCAGGCCTGCCATTCCAGAAACAGGAAGGTGCCGGCGATCAGCAGCAGAATAACCAGCAGCGACAGGCCATCGTGATCGGATCGCGGCGGCAGGGCATGAGGCGGAGGCACCGCCGCCGCGCCGTCCTCGCCGAAAGAGCCATCTTTCTGCAAATCGACCACGCCCCTCCCCCACTGCGAACGGCCGATCCGGCCTCGTTCGGTCCCCGGCCCCCCGGGTCCATGCATTTTGATCGAAATAAGGTACATTCTTTCGGTTAGTGCCGCAACAGACGGGCGGGATTGCCATTTTGCCGGCAAAACCGCACAGTGCCCCGATCCGTCATTCCACGCCCCCGAGGTCCGTCATGCCCTTCACCGCCGACGATGTGGAGATTTTGGAGCGCAGCACGCCGTTCCAGGGCTATTTCCGCATCGACCGCTACCATTTGCGTCACCGCACCCACGACGGCGGTTGGACCGCCCCCATGAGCCGCGAAATCTTCGAGCGCGGCCATGCCGTGGGCATTCTGCTTTATGACCCCCGACAGGACCGCGTCGGCCTGATCGAGCAGTTCCGTCCCGGCGCCCTGGCCGCCGGATGGCATCCCTGGCTGATCGAGGTGGTGGCCGGCATCATCGACGACGGCGAAACCCCCGAGGCCGTGGCGGTGCGCGAATGCCGCGAGGAGGCCGGCATCGCGGTGGGGCGTTTGGAACCCATCTGCCGCTATCTGGTCAGCCCCGGCGGCTCCACCGAAAGCATGGAACTGTTTTGCGCCGAGGTGAACGCCGATCAGCTGTCCGGCCTGCACGGCCTCCCGGACGAGGGCGAGGATATCCGCGTGCTCACCCTGCCGCGCCACGAAGCCATGGCCTGGCTGCAAGAGGGACGCATCGCCAACTCCATGACCATCATCGCCCTGCAATGGCTGGCGCTGAATCACGATAGTCTACTCGACAAGTGGAAATAACAGGCTATTGCATAATTCGATGTGTGTAATTATCATCAATAACAACACACGAAGGATGCATTATGCAAAAATTCAACAACGGCTTCGCCGAGACCATCGGCAACACCCCGCTGATCCGCCTGCGCCAGGCCTCCGCGCTGACCGGCTGCACCATTCTCGGCAAGGCGGAGTTCCTTAATCCCGGCGGCTCCATCAAGGACCGCGCCGCCCTGGCCATCGTCGAGGATGCCGAGAACCGCGGCCTGCTGCGCCCCGGCGGCGTCATCGTCGAGGGCACGGCGGGCAATACCGGCATCGGTCTGGCCCTGGTGGGCAACGCCCGGGGTTACCGCACGGTGATCGTGATGCCCGAAACGCAAAGCCAGGAGAAAAAGGACATGCTGCGGCTGGTGGGGGCCGATCTGCGCCTGGTGCCGGCCAAACCCTACAGCGATCCCGGCAATTACGTGCGCTACTCCCAACAGCTGGCGCAAGAGCTGGCCGCCACCGAGCCCAACGGCGTGCTGTGGGCCAACCAGTTCGACAATCCGGCCAACCGCCAGGGCCATGCCCGCACCACCGGCCCGGAGATCTGGGAGCAGACAGAAGGCCGCATCGACGCCTTCACCTGCGCGGTGGGCACCGGCGGCACCCTGGCCGGGGTGGGGCTGGCCCTGAAGGAACGCAACCCCGGCGTGAAGATCGTTCTGGCCGATCCCATGGGCTCGGCCCTTTACAACCATTATGCCCACGGCGACTTGAAGGCCGAGGGCAGCTCCATCACCGAAGGCATCGGCCAGGGCCGCATCACCGCCAATCTGGCCGGCGCCCCCATCGACGGCCAGGTGCGGGTGAGCGACGAGGAAGCCCTGCCGGTGATCTTCGATCTGTTGCGCCACGAGGGGCTGTGCGTGGGGGGATCGTCCGGAATCAACGTGATGGCCGCAATCAAGGTGGCGAAAACGCTCGGGCCCGGCCATACTGTGGTGACGGTCCTGTGCGACTGGGGACACCGCTACCAGAGCAAGCTGTTCAACCCCGCCTTCCTGCGCGAACGGGGATTGCCGGCGCCGGAGTGGCTGGTTTAACGATCCCCGGCGCCCCGGCCCTCGTGACCAGGAAGGGGAGTGCGTTCCGATGACTTATGCCAATCCCGCCGCCATCGTCAGCACCGATTGGTTGGCCCAGCACCTGAACGCGCCCGATGTGCGGGTGGTGGACGCCACATGGTTCCACCCCCGCTCGGGCCGCAGCGGCCGGGCCGAGTATGATTCCGCCCACATTCCCGGCGCCATCCATTTCGATATCGACGATATCGCCGACACCAGCCGTCCGCTGCCGCACATGCTGCCCGACGCCACAAAATTCGCCAGCAAGGCGCGCAAGCTGGGGCTGGGCAACGGCAACCGCATCGTGGTTTACGACCGCAGCGGCGGGGGCGGCGCCGCCGCCCGCGTGTGGTGGATGCTGCGGGTGTTCGGCCACCGCGACGTTTCGGTCCTGGACGGCGGCTTCGAAAAATGGCTGGCGGAAGGCCGGGCGCAGGAGGATCTGCCCCCCATGCCGCGCGAACGCCACTTCATGCCGCGCGTCAATCAGTTGCTGGTGCGCAGTTTCGATCAGGTGAAGGCCAATCTGGAGCTGGGCCGCGAACAGATCGTCGACGCCCGATCCCCCGGCCGTTTCGCCGGCACCGAGCCCGAGCCCTGGCCCGGCAAGAAGGTGGGGCATATGCCCGGCGCCCTCAACGTGCCCTGGACCGACATGCTCGATCCCGCCGGCAAAACCTTTCTGCCGGCCCCCGACCTGATCGCCCGCTTCGAACGGGCCGGCGTGGATCTGGCCCGCCCGATCATCGCCACCTGCGGCTCGGGCGTCACCGCCTGCGTGCTGGCCCTGGCCCTGGCCCTGCTGGGCCGCGACGAGGTTTCGGTCTATGACGGCTCCTGGGCCGAATGGGGCCAGGCCGACGACAGCGTGGCGGTCGGCCTGGCGGTCGCGGGATGACCGGCGGCAAGGCGGCGCGGGACGACCACCTGATCATCCGCCCCTACGAGCCGCAGGACGAAACCGTGGTGGTGCGGCTGTGGGACGCCTGCAATCTTCGGGTGCCCTATAACGACGTGGCCTGGGATATCGCCTTCTGCCGCTCGTCGGAAAGCAATTCCCGCCTGTTCGTCGGCCAGATCGGCACCGACGTGGTGGCCTCGGTGATGGTGGGGCACGACGGCCACCGCGGCTGGCTTTATTACGTGGCCGTCGATCCGGAACTGCGCCGCCAGGGCATCGGACGGCGCATGGTGGCCCATGCCGAGGCTTGGCTGGCCACCCTCGGCGTGTGGAAAACCCACCTTCTGATCCGCCAGACCAACAGCGGCATGAAAACCTTCTATGAAAGCCTGGGCTATGAGGTGGCGCCGCGTATCATGATGGCCAAGGCCATCTCCCCCAGCCCGGCCTTTCTCGATCCGCCGGACGACGATCCGGCTTAATCCGTCTCCCCGCCTTCCCTCCGGTTCCGCCCCACCATGAAAAAAGACAGTCTCATCGTTCACGCCGGTCGTCACCCCGAACAGCATCAGGGCGCCGTCAATCCGCCGGTCTATCACGTGTCCACCGTGACCTATCCCACGGTGGGCGAGATGCGCCGCGCCGAGGCCAAACCCTTCGACGGCATGCGCTACGGCCGCTTCGGCACCCCCACCAGCTTCGCCTTCGAAGAGGCGGTGGCCGCCCTGGAAGGCGGCTGCCGCAGCATTTCCACCGCCTCGGGCCTGGCGGCCATCACCGGCACCCTGTCGGCCCTGCTGTCGGCGGGCGACCATGTGCTGATGACCGACAGCACCTATTTCCCCACCCGCCGCTTCTGCGACCAGCATCTGAAGCGCTGGGGGGTGGAAACCACCTATTACGATCCCACCCTCGGCGCCGACATCGCCGCCCTGATCCGCCCCAACACCCGCGTGGTCTATGTGGAGGCGCCGGGCTCGCTGACCTTCGAGATGCAGGATATTCCGGCCATCGCCGCCGCCGCCCATGCCCGGGGCGCCCTGGTGGTGATGGACAATACCTGGGCCACGCCGCTGTTCTTCCAGCCCTTCACCAAGGGGGTGGACGTCTCGATCCAGGCCGCCACCAAATTCATCGTCGGCCATTCCGACGCCATGCTGGGGGTGATCACCTGCGCCGAGCCCGCGCTTTGGACGCGCATCAAGGGCGTGATCGCCGCGCAAGGGGTCTGCGCCGGAGCCGAGGAGGTCTATCTCGGCCTGCGCGGTCTGCGCACCCTGGGGGTGCGGCTGCGTCAGCATCAGGAAAACGGTCTGGCTCTGGCGCGCTGGCTGCAGCAGCGGCCGGAGGTGGCGCGGGTGCTGCATCCGGCCCTGCCCGAGGATCCCGGCCATGCCCTGTGGCGGCGCGATTTCAGCGGCGCCTGCGGCCTCTTCGCCCTGGAACTGGCGCCCTGCCCGGAGGCGGCGGTGAACGCCCTGATCGACGGCCTGCAGCATTTCGGCCTGGGCTACAGCTGGGGCGGTTATGAAAGCCTGATCATCCCCACGGCGGCCGATATCTGCCGCACCGCCGTGCCCTGGCGGGCCACCGGCCCCACCTTGCGCATCCATACCGGTCTGGAGGATCCCGAGGATCTCATCGCCGATTTGGCGGCGGGATTCGAGCGTTTGGCGAAAACTTCCGCATAAAAACCCTCTTCCCGGAAGACGGGGAACCACCAAGGGAGTATAGTGACATGAAATTACTATTTTATGTCACATGCCCCACGAACGAATGACAGATTGGCGAAAAGCAACGGCCGACAAAGTGCGCGCGGACGCACGGCGCTTTGTCGATGCCCTGGCGCGCCGTTTGACCGAGCTGGACGCCATGTCGCGCAAGGCCAAACGCTTCAAGGTGTTTAACGCCGAGGAATATTCCGCCTTCAAGCAGCTGTTCCTCAGCTTCACCGAGCGCACCGAGGAATTCCAGCTCCTCAGCTATCTGACCGAGGATTCCCTGGCCAATTACGAGCGCACCGCCGGGCAGCACTGGGAAGACCACCGCGACCTCGAAGACCATTTCCACCAGTTGCAGGTGCCCATGCTGCGCCAGGTGATCAGCACCAACCTGCGGCTTCTGAAAATCTGGGACGACCGCCTGCAGCGGGGCGAAGGCCTGCCCTACGGGGCGCGCGAGCTGTTCCTGGAAAGCATCCGCATCATCCACGACGCCAAGATCCAGCTGTTGCATCCGCGCCATATCAAACTTCTGGACGAGTCCGCCCTGCGCGAGGCCGACCGGGTGGAACGCCTGCTGCGCACCCTGATCCGCAAGGCGCCGCGGCTGTTCGATTTCGCCGAAGGCGGGCCCATGCTGCCCCCCGGCCTGGTCCCCGCGCTCGACGACGACGACGATCCCTTCGCCGAGCCGCCGGAACCGCCGCGCCAGCCCACCATCGAGGAAATCCTCCATGGCGAGGATGATTTTTAGCGCCGGGCGTTCACTGTGACGCACGGCGAGGGACAGATCTAAACCGTAAGCCCGCCGCCGTCCGGCCCCGCCGCCAGCAGCTCGGCCACCACCTTGAGGCCGGCGCGCAGGGCCTCGCGGCTGGCCGGAGCGGAAATGGAGACGCGCACCGCCTCGGGCACCTGGCGGGTGGTGGCGAAGGAGCCGGCCGGGGCCAGCACCACGCCGCGGCGATAGGCCTCGGCGGCGAAGGCGTCGGCCCGCCAGGGCGGCGGCAGCGGCAGCCATAGATTGAAGGCCGGTCCGGCCGGGCAGGCCGCCTCGCCCAGAAAGGCGCGGGCCAGGGCCATGCGCTCGCGCGCTTCCGCCGCCTGTCGCCGCATGGCCTCCTCGGCGGCGCCGTTTTCGATCATCATCGCCGCCACCTCGCCCATCAGGGGCGGCACCATCATGGTGCTGGCGCTGACATGGCCGTTGATGCGGTTGACCAGCGCCTCGGGCGCCGCCACGAACCCCACCCGCAAGGCCGGCGACACCGCCTTGGACAGCGACGACAGATAAATGCAGCATTCGGGCGCCAGGCTCCACAACGGCGGCGGCGGCGCCTCGGCCAGGAAGGCGTAGATGCCGTCCTCCACCAGCACCGCGCCGTGCCGTCGCGCCACCGCGATGATCTCCTGGCGGCGTTCCAGCGGCATCACCACCATGGTGGGATTCTGGTTGGTGGGCAGGCAATAGATCACGCGGGCGCGGGTGGCGCGCAAGGCCTGGTCCAAAGCCTCGGGGCACAGCCCCTGCCCGTCCATGGCCACCCCCTCCACCACCCGGTCCAGCAGAGCGGCCGCCACCTTGAGGCCGGGATAGGTCAGCTCCTCGGCCAGGATCACCTCGCCCGGCCGCGACAGCGCCGCCAGGGTCACCAGAATGGCCTGCTGGCCGCCCACGGTGCAGATGATCTGTTCGGGCCGCGCCGCCACCCCTTCCAGGGCGGCCCAGCGGGCCAGGGCGGCGCGGTGGCGCGGCAGCACTCCATCCAGTTGATAGCCCAGGAGCGCGCCAAGATCGTTGCGATCGGCCAGACGGCGCAGGGCGGCGGCCACCGCCGGCGCCGACAGATCGCCCGAGGGCCGGTTGATGGCCATATCCACCACGCCGTCATTTTCCACGGCGCGGGCGGCCACGTAGTCGTGCACATGGCGGGGCGAGTCCGGCGGCTCCACCACGAAGGTGCCGCGCCCCACCTGCCCGTCCACCAGCCCCCGGCGCGCCGCCTCGGCATAGGCCCGGGCGACGGTGCCCACCGTGCACTGCAGGCGCCAGGCCAGATCCCGGTGCGGCGGCAGGCGCGCCCCCACCGCCAGCCGCCCCGACGCCACATCGTCGGCCAGGGCGTCGACGATGGCGCGATAGAGCGGGCCGGACCGGCCGGTCAGAACGGGGCACCAGATTGACATGGTGTCAATATAGGCATTGACGGCAAGACCATGTCAATACCATACAATTGAACCATATCAATTTCGGCAATCGCCAAAAATAGGGGTTCAATTTCCATGACAATCGAGTCAATTCCCGCAGATAGCCCCCCATGCCCTTCCACGCCCCGCCCTCTCCGTCAGACGGAGTCCCCCCGCCAAGGATCCCCCCTCCGCCGGACAAGTGTCGATCTTCATAAAATATTAAAAAAATACCACGCTTTATGGATGGAATGGCGGCGGCGCAGCATCGGCCGCCAACAGTTGTTACAAATGGATGAACGGATGCTGCGCGATATTGGCCTGACGACGGCAGACGCTTTAACAGAAGGCAGCAAACCATTCTGGGAAAAGTAAAAAATAATTGACGTCGATTATCGCCGGCACATAGCATGAAGCAGGTCTGAAGTCTTGTTCCGCCAGGATGTCTTTTTGACGATTGTCACATAAGTACAGACCGGCAGAACCACAAAAAAAGAGTGGCGGGCGCCGCCCGGCCTGTCCGGGCCGACGCCCCGAGACCACCCCTCGTCCTTTTAAAATGGGGCCAAAAGGCCTGGACGGGATCATTGGGGAATACTTTTGGGGATATCATGCCATGCCTGCACCGCTTTTGAGCCGCGACGACCTTCTGACCCGCCTGCACGCGACCTTCCGCCTCCATGGCTATGAGGGCGCCTCGATGAGCCGGCTTGCCGCCGCCACCGGATTGGGCAAGGCCAGCCTTTACCACCACTTTCCCGGCGGCAAGGACCAGATGGTGGACGCCGTGCTGGACCATGTGCGCGATCGCTACGAGGCCGCTCTGTTCCGCCCCCTGGAAACGGTGCATCCGCCCCGCCAGCGCCTCGTCTCCATGCTGAAGACCCTGGCCCAGGATTACGACAACGGCGCCCGCAACTGCCTGCCCGCCCTGCTGGCCCTGACCCCGGAGCGCGACCGCTTCGCCGAGGCCATCGCCGCGCTGTTCAGCCGCTGGCTGGACTGCATGACCCAGCTGCTCATCGATGCCGGTCTGGCGCGCGACATCGCCACCCGCCGCGCCCATGACGGCGTGGAACGCATTCAGGGCGCCATCGTGCTGTCGCGCGCCCTGGGAGAGCCTAAACCTTTCGTAGGATTGATGGCCGATCTGCCCGATCAGCTTCTGGCCGGCGCCGACCGCGGCAATATCTGGAGCAGCCGCCCCACGCGCCTGCCCGCCGCGCCGTCCGGTTTTGTCCAGACCCATGCCGCGAGGATCGCCTGAACCCAGGATTTTCGCCATATGGCGAAACATCTATCCGGACGGGCCGCCTCGGCGCCGCACCAACCAAAACGCTAAGAGAGTATTGCCCCATCGGCAAAAAGGCGCATTCAGAAACTACATTTTTTATACTTTCGGCCATATTCCAAAACATGTACCATTCTGATCGGACGTTCTGGGCGCGGAACTGTTTTAAGGGAGAGGGGTTTTGGCGGAACAGACGCATCTGACCGGCGTGGAACGCACATTTCCAAGCAGCGAGATCATCGTCAGCAAAACCGATGCCAAGGGGCGCATCACCTATGTGAACGATATTTTCCTCACCGTTTCCGGCTATACGGAAGAAGAGGTGATGGGGCAGCCCCACAACATCATCCGCCATCCCGAGATGCCGCGCTGCGTTTTCAAGCTGTTGTGGGATACCGTGCAGGCGGGCCGGGAAATCTTCGCCTACGTCAACAACCGCGCCAAGGAGGGGGATCATTACTGGGTTTTGGCCCATGTCACCCCCAATTTCGGCCCCAACCGCGAGATCATCGGCTACCACTCCAGCCGCCGCGCCCCCACGCGCGAGGCCATCGGCAAGGCCGGGGCGCTTTACGCCCGCCTTTTGCAGGAAGAGCGGAAATACAGCGACCGCAAGGAAGGCATGGCCGCCGCCGCCGCCGTCCTCACCTCCATTCTGGCGCAACAGGGAAGCGATTATGCGGAATTTGTCCTCGATCTCTAGAACCCGGGCCGCGATCCTTGCCGCCTGCGGGCTGCTGGCCCTGGCGGCGCTGGTGCCGGTGGCTTTCGGCGCCTGGTACGACGCCCTGCCGGTGCTGCTGGTCTATGTGCCGATGGGCCTGGCCCTGCGCTCCCTGGCCCGCGCCCACGACAGCATCTCCAAGGCCAGCGCGGTCTGCGCCAGCGTGGCCCAGGGCGATCTCAACGCCCGCATTCTCGGCATTCGCGGCCATGGCGAAGTGGGCCAGATGCTGCGCAACATCAACCGCGTGCTCGACCTCACCGAAGCCTTCTGCAAGGAGGCCGAGGCCGCCATGCAGCACGCCCGCAACCGCCAGTATTTCCGCAAAATCCTCACCTCCGGGTTGCGCGGCGAATTCGTGCGTTTCGCCGAAACCATCAACAGCTGCCTCGACATGATGGGCAAGCGCGACGCCGCCGCCCTCCATTTTGCCGAAAACAACGTGCGCACCCTGGCCATGGAAGTGTCCAGCGCCTCCAGCCAGTTGCAAAGCAGCGCCCAGCAGCTGACCAACAACGCCTCGGAAACCTTGTCGGAAGCCATGACCTCGGCCTCGTCGGCGGAACAGGCCTCGGCCAATGTCAACGCCGTCGCCGCCGCCACCGAGGAACTGGCCGCCTCGTTCGGCGAGATCAACCGCCAGGCCAATCTGGCCACCAGCATCGCCCGCGACGCCATGGACAAGGCCCGCACCACCGACGACACCGTGCGCCATCTGGGCCAGGCGGCGGGCCGCATCGGCGACGTTCTGGCCCTGATCCAGGATATCGCCGCCAAAACCAACCTTTTGGCCCTGAACGCCACCATCGAGGCGGCGCGGGCCGGCGAGGCCGGCAAAGGCTTCGCCGTGGTGGCCAACGAGGTCAAGCATCTGGCCAGCCAGACCGCCAAGGCCACCGGCGAAATCGGCGAACATGTGGCGGCCATCCAGGCCGCCTCGGACGGGGCCGCCGCCGCCATCCGCGAAATCGGCGAGACGGTGGGCAGCATTCAGGAAAGCTCCACCACCGTGGCCGCCGCCGTCGAGGAACAGAACGCCGTCAGCCTGGAAATTTCCCGCAATGTCACCGAAGCGGCGGGCGGCACCGGCTCGGTGAGCAGTTCGGTGCTGCGCATGCAAACCATGGCCGACGGCACCAACCGCGAGGCCGACGCCGTGGCCAGCGCCGCCGACACCCTGCTGCACAAGGCCAATCAGCTGCAGGCCCAGGTGGACGCCTTCATCGCCCAGATCCGCTCGGCCGCCTGAAAATCCCCCCGGAAAGACGGAGCGCCGTCTTTCCGGGGATCACCCCTCGCCGCCGGCCACCGGCGCCCACAGAACCGCCTCCAGGGCCTCGGCGCCCACCGCCAGCATCACCAGCCGGTCCACCCCCAGGGCGATGCCGGAACAGGGCGGCAATCCGGCCCGCAGCGCCGCCAGGAAATCCTGGTCCAGCGGGTAGCGCAGGCCGTAGAGCCGTTCCTTCAGATCCATGTCGGCGGTAAAGCGCCGCTCCTGCTCGGCGGCGTCGGTCAGTTCGCCGAAGGCGTTGGCCAGCTCCACGCCGCAGGCGTAAAGCTCGAAGCGCTCGGCCACGCGGCCGTCTTGCGGACAGGGCCGCGACAAGGCCGCCATGGACAGCGGATACTCGCAGAGGATCAGCGGCACGCCATCGCCCAGGAAGGGTTCGATACGGTCCATCATGATGCGGAAGAACACATCCTCCCAACTGTCGTTGGGGCTGACGTAAAGGCCGATGCGCTCCGCCTCGGCGGCCAGGGCGTCGCGGTCGGGGGCCAGGGGATCGGGGGCGGTGGCCAGAAGATCGATGCCGCAATAATGCTGGAAGGCCTGCTGCAGGGTCAGCCGCGCCGGCGGGGCGAAGGGATCGCAGCGCCGGTCGCCCCGGCGCAGCTCCGTCACCCCGGCGGCCCGCGCCGCCGCGGCCAGAAGCCGGGCGCAATCCTCCATCAGCCGCTGGTAGTCCTCCCCGGCGCGATACCATTCCAGCATGGTGAATTCCGGGTGATGGGTGGCCGAGCGTTCGCCGTCGCGCCAGACATGGGCGATCTGATAGATGCGCTCCATGCCCGCCGCCAGCAGCTTCTTCATGGAAAATTCCGGCGAGGTGTGCAGATAGAGCGGATGACGCCCGCCGGCCAGCGGCTCGCCCAGCTCCACCGCCAGGGCCATGATATGGGGTTCGAGCCCCGGCGACACCTGCAGGCAGGGGGTTTCCACCTCGGTGAAGCCCCAGGCGGCGAACTGGGCGCGCAAGGCAGCCATGATGCGGGCCCGGCTTTCCAGCCCGGCCCGTTTGCGGGCAAAGTTTTCCGGACGCCACCACTCTTTGCCAGGCATGTTGTTTCCCTATATGACTGTCGGCAAAAGGGCACCATGCCCCAACCGCCCCGCAAGAACCAGAGACAGAATTGACCGACCGCCCCGCCTCCCCGCCCCGCCGCACCCTGCGCAGCCCCGCCGCCCTGGCCGAGGCCGGGCTGATCCCCCCCGAGACGGTGGCGGCGCTGGACCGGGTGGCGGCGCGCTTTTCCGTGGCCGTCACCCCGTTGCTGGCCGATCTGATGGATCCGGCCGATCCCGCCGACCCCATCGCCCGCCAGTTCCTGCCCGACGCGCGGGAGCTGGAGGACGCGCCGGAGGACCATCCCGATCCCATCGGCGATCAGCGCTTCTCGCCGGTCAAGGGCATCGTGCACCGCTATCCCGATCGGGTGCTGCTCACCCCCCTCCGCCATTGCCCGGTCTATTGCCGTTTCTGCTTCCGCCGCGAAACGGTGGGCGGCGGCGAGGCGGTGTTGAGCGAGGCCGAGCTGGCCGCCGCCCTTGATTACATCCGCGCCCACGAGAGCGTGTGGGAGGTGGTGATCACCGGCGGCGATCCCCTGATGCTGCCGCCGGCCCGTCTGGCCGGGCTGATGGCGGCGCTGGAGGCCATTCCCCATGTGGCGGTGATCCGCCTGCACAGCCGCGTGCCCATCAGCGACCCGGCGCGCATCGATACCGCCCTGCTGGCCGCCCTGGCCACCGAAAAGGCCCTGTGGCTGGCGGTGCATTGCAATCATGCCCGCGAGCTGACCGCCGCCGCCGAAACGGCGCTGCGCCGCCTGAGCCTGGCCGGCATCCCCCTCCTGGGGCAGACCGTGCTGCTCAAGGGCGTGAACGACGATGCCGCCAGCCTGGAGGCGGTGATGCGCGCCCTGGTGAAGAACCGCGTCAAGCCCTACTACCTGCACCACCCCGACCTGGCCCCCGGCACCGGGCATTTCCGTCTGCCCATCGTCCGCGGCCAGGCCCTGATGCGCCATCTGCGCGGCCGCGCCTCGGGCCTGTGCCAGCCCAGCTATATCCTGGACATTCCCGGCGGCCACGGCAAATCCCCCATCGGCCCCACCTATCTCTCCGACCAGGGAATCGAGGACTGGCAGGGGCAAATTCATCCCTATCCGCCGCCCCAGTTGCGTTGAGGCCGCCAACCTGCTAGGGTCCGCGCCAATTTTCCAGCAAAGCTCTTGGACAGATTCATGAAGATCAACGCCAACCTCATCCGTCCCGGCAACATCATCGAGCACAACGGCCGCCAGTGGGGCGTGCTCAAGACCGCCATCGTTCAGCCCGGCAAGGGCGGCGCCTTCATCACCGTGGAAATGCGTGACGTGCGCACCGGTACCAAGACCAACGAGCGCTGGCGCACCGCCGATACCGTGGAAAAGCTGCAGGTGGATGAAAAGGACGCCACCTTCCTGTTCAAGGACGGCGAGCATCTGACTTTCATGGATGCCGAAAGCTACGAGCAGTTCACCGTGCCGGAAGAGCTGGTGGGCGAACCCGGCGCCTTCCTGCAGGACGGCATGCCGGTGACCGTGGACCTGATCGAGGGCTCGCCGGTGTCGGTCACCCTGCCCGACAAGGTGACCTGCACCGTGGTCGAGGCCGACCCCGTGGTCAAGGGCCAGACCGCCGCCTCCTCTTACAAGCCCGGCCTGCTGGACAACGGCGTGCGCGTGATGATCCCGCCCTTCATCGAATCGGGCACCCGCATCGTCGTCAACACCGCCGACGCCACCTATGCCGAACGGGCCAAGGATTGATGCAAGGCACCTCCCCCCTCATCAATGTGATGACCGCCGCCGCCCGCAAGGCGGCGCGCGGCCTGCTGCGCGACTTCGGCGAAGTCGAACAGTTGCAGGTGTCCAAGAAGGGACCGGGCGACTTCGTGTCGGCCGCCGATCATCGCGTTGAAAAAACCCTGGTGGCCGAACTGAAGAAGGCCCGCCCCGATTACGGTTTCATCCTGGAAGAGGGCGGCACCCTGCCCGGCGCCGACGAAACCGTGAACTGGATCATCGATCCCCTGGACGGCACCACCAATTTCCTGCACGGCATCCCCCACTTCGCCATTTCCATCGGCCTGGTGAAGGACGGCGAGCCCTGGGCCGGGGTGATCTATCAGCCCCTGACCGACGAGATGTACTGGGCCGAAAAGGGCAAGGGCAGCTTCGTCAACAGCCGCCGCCTGCGCGTGTCGGCCCGGCGCAAGCTGGACGAGGCGGTGCTGGCCACCGGCATTCCCCATCAGGGCCGCCCGGAACACGGCCGCTTCCTGCGCCAGCTGACCCGGGCCATGGAGCAGACCGCGGGCATCCGCCGCTTCGGCGCCGCCTCGCTGGACATGGCCTATGTGGCCGCCGGCCGCTGCGAAGGCTTCTGGGAAATCGGCCTGAAGCCTTGGGATATCGCCGCCGGCATCATCCTGGTGCGGGAAGCGGGCGGGTATGTCAGCGATCTGGACGGCAGCGGCAACATGCTGGCCTCGGGCAATCTGATGGCCTCGAACGACCAGTTGCATGTACCGCTGGCCACGCTGCTGCGCTCGGCCGACTGAACTGAAATAAAATAGCCCCGCGCACTTTCCGGTTTAGGGAGTAAACGAGTTGTCCAGACTCCTCCCTTCGGTTAGTGTGTGGGGACTTTTATGGAACAAATCCGCCTTGGGGGAAGAACGGTGAGCATGAGGCATTTGCACGCCACAGGAACTCTACTGGCCCTGGCCCTTGTTCTGGCCGCTCCCGCCTCCGTTTCAGCGCAGATCGTCGTGGGCACCGCCGCCGGTCCCGCCGTTGTCGTGAACCGTTCGGTGCTGAACAGCCTGGGGGCGCCCCCCTCCCTGGGCGACCTTTATCTGAACCGCCTGTCGTCCGCGCCGCCCCTGTCGGCGGCCAATGCCCCCCCGGCCGACGAGGTGATCCACCTGCACCGCCCGCACGAGGAGCGGCCGCGCCTGCGCCGCCCGCATCACCATGCCGCCCATCATGGCACCGTGACCGCCGCCGTGCCCGGCGAAAGCCAGACCCGGGCCCGGAGCAAGGCCGCCCCGCCCGCCCCCGCGGCCGTGGCCAAGGCCGAACCCGCGCCGCCCGCGACCAAGGCGCCGGAGCCGCCGCAGCAGCAGCCCGCCGCCCAGGCCCCCACGCCGATCACGCCGCCGCCCGCCGCGGCCAAGGCAGCACCCGCCCCTGCCCCCGCCGCCAAACCGGCGGCACCGGTCCAGACCGCCGCCGCGCCTGCTCCGGCGCCCGCCCCTAAAGTCGCGGCGGCCCCCGCGCCCGTGACGCCGTCCGCACCCGTT
>JAJXUO010000110.1 GCA_021782815.1 Pseudomonadota bacterium | reverse complement strand
AGAGCTACGAGGCCGTCGTCGATGCCTGCTGCGATGCTTGGAACGATTTGATCGCCACGCCCAGCCGCATCCGCTCAATTGCCTCTCGCCAGTGGGCATCGGTCATCAGTTAAAGCCGTTGGTATTACTTCTTCTGTGCCGCCATCTGCGCCTCGGCCACGGCCAGGGCGGTGATGTTGACCACGCCGCGCACGGTGGTGGACTGGGTCAGGATATGGGCCGGCTTGGCCACCCCCATGAGGATGGGACCGATGGAGAGGCCGTCACCCAGCACCTTGGTGAGGTTGAAGGCGATATTGGCGGCATCGAGCGACGGCATGATCAGCAGATTGGCCTCGCCCTTCAAGACGGAATCCGGGAAGACGCGATCGCGGATTTCCTGCGAGATGGCGGCATCGGCGTGCATTTCGCCATCCACCTCCAGATGCGGGGCACGCTCGCGCAGCAGCTCCAGCACCCGGCGCATTTTCAGCGACGACGGCGTGGGACGGCCGCCGAAATTGGAGTGCGAGATCAGCGCCACCTTGGGCGGAATGCCGAAGCGGCGCACCTCCTCGGCGGCCAGCAGGGTCATCTCCACCAGCTGCTCGGCGCTGGGATCGTGGCTGACATAGGTATCGGCCAGGAAATAGGCGCCCTTGTCCAGCAGCAGCAGATTCATCGCCGAAGGCACCTTGACGTCGGGGCGCAGGCCGATGATGTCGGTGATATGGCGCAGATGGCTCCAGTAGCGGCCGATCACGCCGCAGACCAGGGCGTCGGCCTCGCCGCGCCGCACCATCAGGGCGGCGATGGCGGTGGTGCGGGTGCGCACCACGGTACGGGCATATTCCGGCGAAACGCCGTTGCGGCACATCAGTTCGTAATAATGGCGCCAATAATCGGAATAGCGCGGATCGTTCTGCGGATCGCAAACATCGAAATCCACATCGATACGCAGGCGGGAATCCAGCTCGGCCAGACGCATGCCGATCACGTCGCGCCGCCCCACCAGGATGGGACGGGCCATGCCCTCGTCCACCACCATCTGCACGGCGCGCAGCACGCGGCGGCTTTCGCCCTCGGCATAGACCACCCGCTTGGGGTTGCGCCGCGCCCGGTCGAACAGCGGCTTCATCACCAGACCGGAGCGGAAGACGAAGGCGTTCAGGGTTTCCTGGTAATGCTGCCAGTCCTTGATGGGCCGGGTGGCCACGCCGCTATCCATGGCGGCCCGGGCCACCGCCGGAGCGATCTTCAGGATCAGGCGGGGATCGAAGGGCTTAGGAATCAGATATTCGGGGCCGAAGCTCAAGGGCTGATCGCCATAGGCCGCCGCCACCTGCTCGTCGGAATCGGCGAAGGCCAGCTCGGCCAGGGCATGCACCGCCGCCAGCTTCATCTCCTCGTTGATGGCCGTGGCCCCCACATCCAACGCCCCCTTGAAGATATAGGGGAACACCAGAACATTGTTCACCTGATTGGGGAAATCGGAGCGGCCGGTGGCGATCACCGCGTCGGGGCGCGCCTGCTTGGCCGCGTCGGGCAGAATTTCCGGGGTGGGGTTGGCCAGGGCGAACACCAGCGGCCGTTCGGCCATGCGCGCCACCATCTCGGGCTTCAGCACCCCGGCGGCCGAAAGGCCGAGGAACACGTCGGCGCCCTCGATCACCTCGGCCAGCGAACGGGCGTTGGTGTCCTGGGCGAAGGGGGCCTTGTATTCGTCCATCAGGGTAGCGCGGCCCTTGTAGACCACGCCCTCGATATCGCACACCGTGATGTTTTCCCGCTTCACCCCCAGGCGCACCAGCAGATTGAGGCAGGCCAGGGCCGCCGCCCCGGCGCCCGAGGCCACCAGCCGCACCTCGGCGATATCCTTCTCCACCACGCGCAGGCCGTTCAAAAGGGCGGCGCCGACGATGATGGCGGTGCCGTGCTGGTCATCATGCATCACCGGAATGCTCAAGCGCTCGCGCAGCTTCTTTTCCACCACGAAACATTCAGGCGCCTTGATGTCTTCCAGATTGATGCCGCCGAAGGTGGGTTCGAGGGCGGCGATGATGTCCACCAGCTTATCGGGGTCGGTCTCGTTGATCTCGATGTCGAACACGTCGATGCCGGCGAAATTCTTGAACAGAACCCCCTTGCCCTCCATCACCGGCTTGGCCGCCAGCGGGCCGATGGGCCCCAGCCCCAGCACCGCCGTGCCGTTGGTGATCACCGCCACCAGATTGCCGCGCGCCGTCACGCTGGCGGCCTCGCGCGGGTCGTCCTTGATCAGTTCGCAGGCATAGGCCACGCCCGGCGAATAGGCCAGGGCCAGATCGCGCTGGTTGGCCAGCGGCTTGGTGGCGGTCACACTGATTTTGCCCGGCGTGGGCAAACGGTGGTATTCGAGGGCGCTTTCCCGCAGATCATCGGACATTGAAATTTTCTTTCTTGCTCAGGCCAGTCGCTTCGTTGAAATCGGCGAAACTTTTGGACTATATGCCGCCTTCCCGCGCCTCGCGGCAACGAAAAAGGCCCGCCGGAACGACCGGCGGGCCTTTTTCATGATTTGGTGCGGCCAAGAAGACTCGAACTTCCACGGGTTGCCCCACAGCGACCTCAACGCTGCGCGTCTACCAATTCCGCCATGGCCGCATAACACCTAGCCGACGCCAGCGTCAGCCGGTAAGGTGGAGCTATCTACCAAAACCCAGCGCAAGGTTCAAGCACCGTGTTTGAAAAGAGTGATTCTTCCGGCCCGGAATGGAAAATCAGCGACGAACAGATCCCCTACCCCCAGGCCCTGGCCTTCATGGAAGCCCGCGCCGCCGCCATCCGCGACCAGGGCGCCGCCGAATGCGTGTGGCTGCTGGAACACCCGCCCCTCTACACCGCCGGCACCAGCGCCCGCCCGGAAGACCTGCTGGACCATCAGCGCTTCCCGGTTTATCAGGCCGGACGCGGCGGCCAGTACACCTACCACGGCCCCGGCCAGCGCGTGGCCTATGTGATGCTGGACCTGAAACAACGCGGCGCCGATATCCGCTGCTTCGTGCACGATCTGGAGGACTGGCTGATCCGCACCCTGGACCGCTTCGGCGTGAAAGGCGAACGCCGCGACGGCCGCGTGGGCATCTGGGTGGCCCGCCCCGGCGGCCGCGAAGATAAAATCGCCGCCATCGGCGTGCGCGTGCGCAAATGGGTCAGCTTCCACGGCGTGGCCCTGAACGTGGACCCCGACCTCTCCCACTTCAACGGCATCATCCCCTGCGGTATCCGCCAGCACGGCGTTACCTCGCTATGGGACCTCGGCCATACCCCCACCCTGGAAGAGGTGGACATGGCCCTGAAAGACAGCTTCGCCGAGGTGTTCACGAAAAAAAGCCGCCCGGGCTGCAACCCTTAAGCGGGCGCCGCCCGCACCCGCCAAGGGCCGAAAGGCCCTTGGATCCCGGGAAGATTGGGTTCGGCCCGGCGACGTGCAAGGGAGGACCGGGGCCGACAGGGGACGCGGCGCCGCGCGAGGGGCTCCTCGCCGCAACCGAGGAACAGGTCGCCGCGCTGCTGGCCAATGGCGCAATTTGGGAGGTGCAAAGCGATGAGTGAAATTCTGGACATCGCCCACGAGATGGCGCGGGATTTGGTCAAGGTCGGCGCACTGGATGAAATCACCATGCACACGCTGGATGCGCTCCGCCTCCCCGTCAAACACCCCTTCACACCCGCCGACATTCAGCGGATCAGAACGACCAACCATGTCAGCCAAGCGGTCTTTGCCGCCTTCCTCGGCATTGGCAAAATGACGGTACAGCAATGGGAACAGGGGCAGAAGAAACCAGGCGGGACGGCGCAGCGCTTACTGGACCTTATCGACCGCAAGGGATTATCCGCGCTCAGCTCATCGAGAAGGCCAAAGAATGGATAGGGTCAATCACGTTCTGGGTTCCCCCGCCTACAATGATCCATGCGAGCCAAACGCTGTCGCCCGGCATCCATGGAAAATCTTCCACCTTGATAAAATGGGCACGGAATCATACCCTGATAACACGATGCCTTCTACCTTAGTTTGTACTGCAGTCTTTGCTGCTTTAAGGGAATGCGGATGTCTGAAAGCCAGAAAGTCGGTCGGCTGACCGAAATCTTTGTCGAGCAAAAGCTGACCGAAAACGATTGGCTTTGTGGGAATTTCAACAACTCCGTCACAAACGCTCCCGCCTGGGACCTGTTTGCCAAGAAGGGAAACAAGACCAGAGTTATCCGGGTGAAGGGGGCGTCATCCACCGATATCACTTGGAATGTCCGCAACGGCATCACTGACCCGCTGCCGGACTTTGACCCCAGTGACAACACCGATTGGACCGCTATTGTCGTGAATGTGTCTGCGACAGACCAAGCCACCTACTTGGTGCCAACGGCGAAATTGGTAAAGCATATCCATGATGCTGGCTTGCCCAATGACTGGGCGATCCTGCATTTGCATTTCCGGGAACCGAAAAAAGACGTGAATTTCCCCGGCCAATATGGGTTGGATACGGTCTTCGCGGCATACAAGGACAACTGGGATATGTGACTCAAACGGATCACCCCTACTTCGGAAATTCTCAGGAACCTGGAATTCCCAGACTTCATCATTATCAGATAGTAGAGGCAGCTGTGCCGCAGCATAACGGATGGCTAAAAAGTGTGCTTAAGCGGTTGTTCCTAACACGGCGTGGAGTCTTTACCATTGCGTGGGTAGCTGTGGGTGTCCGCGTCCTGATAGGGCGGCATGGCTGGGCACTGCTTGATCCGCATCTCAGTATCGGAGCCTGGGGAACTCTTGTCGCATTCGGCGGAGGAATAATTCTCTCTGGCTTGCCCATGGTTCAGGATACCACCATCGTCAGGGCTGGGAATTATACCAACCTGCACTGATTAGAACCCATGAGCCCACTGGCGACGTCCGATGGACATGATCTTCCACGGCTGATCGATGAGAAGATTCCAGGCATGGCAGCAGAGGGCGACGATCTGGTCGTA
>JAJXUO010000051.1 GCA_021782815.1 Pseudomonadota bacterium | reverse complement strand
CTGCCGGCGCTGGACCGCTCGCGGCCGCCGCGCCACGGCCGGGCCCTGCTGGCCGCCGCCGCCGCCCTGCTGGCCTTCTGGCGCGGCACGCCCCGCCTCAGCCGTCCGCTGCTGGCCCTGCTGCTGCTGGCCGGGGCGCTGGGCGTTCCCCGCCTGCATGCCGACGACGACGTGCATCATCTGCAATCGCTGTCGGCGCCGCTGGTGGCCCAGCAGCGGGCCATCCAGCGCCTGACCGGCAGCGGCGACGGCAGCCGCTTTTTCCTGGTGAGCGCCGCCGACGACGAAACCGCCTTGCAGCGCGAGGAGTCCCTGGCCGAACGGCTGCGGCCGCTGGTGGCGGCGCAGGCCCTGGCCGGGTTCCAGGCGCCGGCGCAATATGTGCCCTCGGCGGCGCGCCAGCGCGACAACCGCCGCCTGGTGGAGCGCGCTCTGCGGCCGCTGCTGCCCGCCCAGTTGGCCACCCTCGGCCTGACGGCGCCGCCGCCGCCAGCCTCTTCCGGCGATCTGCCGGTGCTGACCCTGGCCCAGGCCCTGCGGCCCGGCGGACCGCTGCCCTTCCTCTCGCTGCTGGTGCTGCGGCCGGGGCTGCATGTGGTGCGCCTCGACGGCGTGGCCCGCCCCGCCCTGGTGGCCGCCGCCGCCCAGGGGCTGGAGGGCGTGCGTTATGTCGATCCGGCCGGACAGTTCAGCGCCCTGCTCGGCAAATACCGCCAGCGCGCCCTGGGGCTGCTGGCGCTGTCGGCGCTGCTGATGGCACCGCTGCTGATGCTGCGCTACGGCCCCGGCCCCGGCCTGCGCCTGCTGCTGGCCCCCGCCCTGGCGGTGGCCCTGACCCCGGCCCTGCGGGCCCTGGGCGGCAGCGCCTTCACCTTCTTCGACGCCATGGGGCTGGTGCTGGTGCTGTCCATCGGCGTGGACTACGCGGTGTTTCTGGCGGAAAGCGACGGCGAGCGCGCCCGCGTGACCATGCTGGCGGTGCTGCTGGCCGCCTGCACCGCCTTACTGTCGTTCGGACTGCTGGCCTTGAGCGGCGTCGAGGCGGTGCACGCCTTCGGCACCACCATGCTGCTGGGCATTCTGCTGGCGGTGCTGCTGGCGCCGCTGGGGGAGCGTGTCGGGCGATAATGAGCGCTCCCTTTTCCACGAAACAATGGTATATCCAACGCGCTGAGCCATCCGAAGGTTATAGTATCTTGAAGCTGCGTCGCGTCCTTGCCTTGTGCTGCGGTCTGGCGCTGTCGGCCTGTGCCGGCGGCCCCGCGCCCACCACCCCGGCCGGCGTGGTACGGGTGGCGCCCGATCTGACCCTGACACTGCCGCCGCCCGCCTCGCTCGGGCGCAGCCTGGAGGCCACCCAGCTGGTCACCGCCCATTACGGCGACCAGACCTATCTGTTCGAGGGGCATTTCCGCGCCGACCGCCGCCATCTGCGGCTGGAGGGGCTGGACAGCATGGGCCGCAAGGCCATGACCATCGACTGGAGCCCGGCGGGCATCCATGCCGACACCGCGCCCTGGCTGCCGCGCCAGCTGCGCCCGGAAAACATGCTGGCCGACATGGTCATGCTCTATTGGCCGCCCGAAACGGTGCGGGCCGCCCTGGCCGCCTCGGGCGGGCGGCTCAGCGTGGAACCGCACCGCCGGGTGATTTCCGACGCCAAGGGCCCGGTGATCGAGGCCCGCTATTCCGGCGACGATCCCTGGAACGGCCGGCTGGTCTACCGCAACCTGGCCTGGGGCTACCGGCTGGAGATCCAGTCGGTGGAGAGCGCGCCATGAGGCTGTTCCTCAACGCCTGCGGCGTGGTCTGCCCGCTGGGAAGCGGCGTGGCCGCCGTGGCGCGCGGGCTGGCCGCCGCCCGTCCGGCCTTCACGCCCCGCGCCGACCTCATTCCCGGCCGCACCGTGCCGGTGGGGATGGTGTCCGCCGTGCCCGCCCTGCCGGCGAACGCGGAAAGC
The DNA here is from genome assembly GCA_021782815.1 of Pseudomonadota bacterium. Classification (GTDB taxonomy): domain Bacteria; phylum Pseudomonadota; class Alphaproteobacteria; order Rhodospirillales; family Magnetospirillaceae; genus JAJZGK01. Next base: position 21,905 of record JAJXUO010000051.1, on the reverse strand, counting down.
CGCAACAACCGCCTGATGGCGGCGGCGCTGGAACAGATCGCCCCGGCCGTGGCCGCCGCCGCCCGGCGTTTCGGCCCGCACCGGGTGGCAGTGGTGCTGGGCACCAGCACGTCCGGCATCGCCGAGGGCGAGCAGGCCCTGGCGGCGCGCCGCCAGAGCGGCGCCTGGCCGGAGGGATTTCTCTATTCCCGGCAGGAAACCGGCAGCCTGGCCGATTTCGCCGCCCGCCATCTGGGCTTGAGCGGGCCGGCCTATGTCATCGCCACCGCCTGCTCCTCCAGCGCCAAGGTCTTCGCCTCGGCCCGCCGCCTGATCCGCCTGGGACTGGCCGACGCCGCCCTGGTGGGCGGCGCCGACAGCCTGTGCCGCATGGCCCTGAACGGCTTCAACGCCCTGGAGGCGCTGTCGGGCGAGGCCTGCCGCCCCTTCAGCCGCCACCGCGACGGCATCACCATCGGCGAGGGCGCCGCCGCCTTTCTGCTGTCGCCCGATCCCGGCGCGGTGGAACTGCTGGGAGCCGGGGAAAGCTCGGACGCCCATCACGCCACCGCCCCCCATCCCGAGGGCGACGGCGCCCGCCTGTCCATGGCCCAGGCCCTGGCCGAGGCCGGACTGACACCCGCCGACATCGCCTATATCAACCTGCACGGCACCGCCACGCCTCTGAACGACGCCATGGAGGCCAAGGCGGTGGCCGCCCTGTTTCCGCCCGAAACCTGGTGCGGCTCCACCAAGGGCCTGACCGGCCACATGCTGGGCGGCACCGGCGCCGTCGAGGCCGCCTTCCTGTGGCTCTGCCTCGATCCGGCCACGGGCTGCGCCACCCTGCCGCCCCATGTGTGGGACGGCGCCGCCGATCCGGCCCTGCCGCCACTGCGGCTGGTGCCCCCCGGCACCGCCCTGCCCGCCCGCGCGCCGCTGGCCATGCTGAGCAATTCCTTCGGCTTCGGCGGCAGCAATGTTTCGCTGATCCTGGGGCGGGCGTCATGACCGCCTGCCCTTATACGCCGGCCCAGCTCCTGCCCCATGCCGCCCCCATGCTGCTGCTGGACCGGGTGCTGGACTGGAGCCCGGAAGGCCTGGTCGGCGCCGAGGTAGTGATCGGCCCGGACACGCCCTTCCTGGAGCCGCAACGCGGCGTGCCCGCCCATGTGGGGCTGGAATGGATGGCGCAATGCTGCGGCCTGTTCGCCGGGCTGGAGGCCAAGGCCGGAGGGAAGCCGGTGCGGGTGGGCTATCTGCTGGGCACCCGGCGCTATCAGGCGCACCGCCCCTGGTTCGGCCTGGGCGAACGCCTCCGCGTGGAGGCGCGTCTGGTGTTGCGCGACGGCGGCATGGCGGTGTTCGACTGCGCTGTGCGCGACACGGGTGACCATGCTGTGCGCGGAGACGACAAGGGGACCGTCGCCACCGCCCAGCTGACGCTGTATCAACCGGAGGGGTGAGGCTCTCAAAAAAACCGAGGGGGGTTTAAGAGGTGAAGAGGACCATCTTGGTCACCGGGGCCAGCAAGGGCATCGGCCACGCCGTGGCGCGACGTCTGGGGCGCGACGGCTTTGCCATCGCCGCGCATTATCACACCGACGCCGACGGCGCCGAGGCCGCCCTGGCCGAGGCGCGGGCGGCGGGCGCCGACGGACGCACCCTCGGCTTCGACATCGCCGACCGCGACGGCTGCCGCCAGGCCCTGGAGGCCGACATGGCGGCGCACGGCCCCTATTACGGCGTGGTGCTCAATGCCGGCATCGCCCGCGACGCCGCCTTTCCCGCCATGGAGGACGGCGACTGGGACGCCGTGCTGGGCACCAATCTCGACGGCTTCTACAATGTGCTGCGACCGGTGGTGATGCCCATGGTCTCGGCCAGGAAGGGCGGGCGCATCGTCACCCTGTCCTCCATCTCCGGGCTGGCGGGCAATCGCGGCCAGGTCAATTACAGCGCCGCCAAAGCCGGCATCATCGGCGCCACCAAGGCCCTGGCCATCGAGCTGGCCAAGCGGGCCATCACCGTCAATTGCGTGGCCCCCGGCATCATCGACACCCGGATGACCGCCGGCCTGCCGCTGGAGGAGATCGCCCGGCAGATCCCGCTGCGCCGCACCGGCCGCCCCGACGAGGTGGCCGCCGCCGTGGCCTTCCTCTGTTCCGACGAGGCCGCCTACATCACCCGTCAGGTGCTTTCGGTCAATGGAGGCCTGCTGTGAGCCGCCGCGTCGTCGTCACCGGCATGGCCGGGCTGACCGCCCTGGGCGAGGACTGGCCGAGCGTGCGCCAGGCCTTCGCCGAAGGCCGCACCGGCATCCGCGCCATGGCCGACTGGGCGCGCTTCACCGGCATCAATACCCGCTTGGCGGCGCCGGTGGAGGGTTTCTCCATCGAACAGCGTTATCCCCGCAAGAAGACCCGCACCATGGGCCGGGTGTCGCAGATGGCGGTCTATGTCGCCGAAAAGGCCCTGGCCGGGGCCGGGCTGCTGGACGATCCGGTGTTGAAAGGCGGCCGGGCCGGCGTGGCCTACGGCTCGTCCTTCGGCAGCCCCGACGCCGTGCTGGGTTTTTACGAACTGAAGAAAGACGGCGCCTCGCGCCATCTCAACGCCACCAGCTACATCCAGATGATGAGCCATTCCGCCCTGGTGAATATCGGCCTGTTCTTCGGCCTGACCGGGCGCATGATCCCCACCTCCAGCGCCTGCACCTCGGGCAGCCAGGGCATCGGCTTCGCCTACGAGGCCATCCGCCTGGGCCGGGCCGAGATCATGATCGCCGGCGGCGCCGAGGAGCTGGACATCACCGACACGGCGGTGTTCGACACCCTTTACGCCACCAGCCTCTATAACGACCGGCCCGGACACAGCCCCCGCCCCTACGACAAGGACCGCGACGGCCTGGTTATCGGCGAAGGGGCCGGCGCCTTGATTCTGGAAGAGTACGAGCATGCCCGCGCCCGCGGCGCCGTGCCCCTGGCCGAGATCGTCGGCTTCGGCAGCAATTCCGACGGCAGCCACGTGACCCAGCCCCAGGCCGACACCATGGCCCAGGCCCTGCGCCTGGCCCTGGACGACGCCGGCTTGGCCCCCGGCGAGATCGGCATGATCTCGGGGCACGGCACCGCCACCGAGTGGGGCGATATCGCCGAAACCCAGGCCACCCACGCCGTCATGGGCTCCAGCGCCCGCCTGCATTCCCTGAAAGGCCATTTCGGCCACAGCCTGGGAGCCTGCGGCGCCATCGAGGCCTGGCTGGGTATCGAGATGCTGCGCGAAGGCTGGTTCTGCCCCACCGCCAACCTCGCCGCCGTCGATCCGCGCTGCGGCGCGCTGGATTATGTGATGGGGGCGCCCCGGCGGTTGGACACCGGCTATCTGATGTCCAACAACTTCGCCTTCGGCGGCATCAACACCTCGCTGATCTTCAAGAAGATGTGAAGATCAGCCCGGCTCGCCCACATAGATGCCGAGACCCCGGGCGATGCGCACCATGTCGTCGCCGGGGTCCACCGAGCGCGGACCGATCACCACCTTGGAGATGGCCACATCGGTAACGCCGCGGTTCTGCCACACCACCACGCGGTCGAACTGGCCGTCGGCCACCAGATCGACGGCGTGCACGCCGAAGGCCGAGGCCAGGATGCGGTCGCGGTTGGAAGGCTCGCCGCCGCGCTGCACGTGGCCCAGCACGGTCACGCGGGTTTCCGCCTCCACCCGGTCGGACAGCTTCTGCGACAGGTAGTGGCCGATGCCGCCATAACGGCGTTCGCTGGCGTCCCAGGCCACCGTCAGCGGGCGGCCGTCCTCGGTATGGCAGCCTTCCGCCACCACCACCAGGGCGTGGTTGCGCCCTTCGCGCTTCACCTCCTCGATGCGGTTGATCACCCCTTCCAGGCTGTAGGGGATTTCCGGAATGAGGGCGACGTCGGCGCCGCCGGCGATGGCGGCGTTGAGGGCGATATGCCCGGCGTCGCGGCCCATCACCTCGAGGATCATCACCCGGTGGTGGCTGGCGGCGGTGGGCTGCAGGCGGTCCAGCGCATCCACCGCCACATTGACGGCGGTGGTGAAGCCGATGGCGAAATCGGTGCAATGCACATCGTTGTCGATGGTCTTGGGAATGCCCACCATGGGCAGGCCGCCCTGCTTGCACAGCTTGTTCAGGATCTTCATCGACCCGTCGCCGCCGATGACGATCAGGGCGTCGAGCCCCAGCAGCTTGAAGCCTTCGACGAATTCGGCGGAACGGTCCTTCTTCGAGCCGTCGGGCATGGGAAAGGCGAAGGGATCGCCCTTGTTGGTGGTGCCCAGCATGGTGCCGCCCATGCGCAGCAGATTGCCGCTGAACAGATCCAGGGTCAGTTCGCTATATTGCAGGGGCCGGTTCATCAGCCCCAGCGAGCCGTCGTGGATACCGTAGACGGTCCAGCCGTAATGGGTGATGGCGCGATGCAGCACCGCGCGGATTGCCGCGTTGAGACCGGCGCAGTCGCCGCCGCTGGTCAGAATGCCAAGCCGTTTGATATCCGACATGAATGCTCCCGCATGAAGAAATGCCGCGATCCCGCCCGGACCGGTCCGACAACATGCCATACCGTTTCCGCCGCTTTTCTGCTAGTGTCATTCCCGTGACCTCGGGACGGACAGGCATGATCGACGATACCACGGACGAGTTACGCCACAAATTGGAAGTTCTTCGCCTCGAACATCGCGACCTCGACGATGTTATCGGCCATTTATCAGACGGCAACGCCTTCGATCAGTTGAAGATCCAACGCCTGAAAAAGCGCAAGCTTCTTTTAAAGGACGAGATTCTCACCCTGGAGAATGCTTTGGTTCCCGATATCATTGCCTGAGGGCAAGGTTTTTTCATTGTCCTGACATTGGACGGCGGGCGGCATCGGCCCGCCGCAGCAGGGCGGTGCCATCCTCATCGGGCCGGAAGGCCGCCAGCCCGGCGCTAAAGGTCAGCGCCGCCTCCTGATCCCGCCACAGGGGCGGCGGCAGGGCGCACTCGGCCACCAGGCGCTCCAGCTTGCCGGCCGCCGCCGCCTCGTCCACCAGGGTGAGCACCAGGGCGAAATCGCCATTGTCGAAATAGCCGAGGGCATCGCTTTGCCGCAAGGCGGCGGTAAGGCGGGCGGTAAGCTCGGCCAGCACCGCGTCGAGCGCCTCCAGCCCCCAGGCCAGGCGCACCGCGTCCAGACCGCCCACATGCAACAGGATCAGCGCCCCCGGCAGCTCGGTGCGGGCCGATTGCTCCAAGGCATGCCCCAGGGCCCGCAGCAGGGCCGGACGGGCCAACGCCGCCAGTTGCGGATGATGGTCGGCCCGCTCCTCCAGCCAGCGCACATGGTGCTGGGCGTGATCCAGCTCGGCGCGCAAAAGCTCGATCTCTCCGGCCAGCTCCGCCACTTTGTCCTGGATGGGTTTGGGAATGGCCCCCAGCGGCATGCCCAGCAAACTGGCGACATCGGCGGGCGGCGCCGGGCGCAGGGGCGCCGCCGCGCCGTAGGAGCGCCACGGCGTCATCCGGCGCCCGGCGAAGGGGCCGGGCTGCTGCTGGTCGGACCCGGCGCCGCCCACCGGGCTGGCCGGTTGGGTGCTGGTGGGAAAATCGTCGCTCATGGCTCATGAGTTGACGCTTTTTTCCGTTTTTTTGCAACCGCGCCCCACCGGCGGCGAACACGACTCACAAAGGAATTATCTTGAAGCTTATCCCCTAAGGATACACACTACCGACTTCAAATTCCCGCATTCGGTGAGGGTCCGCCATGAGCCATCAGGTTCCCGTCCAGACGCCGCCGCTGGGCCGGCCGTTGCCCGCCTCCGCCAACCTCGCCCTGTGCTTTTCCGGTGGCGGCGCGCGCTCCATGACCTGCACCCTGGGCCAGCTTTCGGCCCTGAGCCGCCTTGCCGATCCCGTGCTGCCCGACCAGACCCTGCTGCAGCGGGTCGGGGTGATCTCGGCGGTTTCCGGCGGCAGCTGGGCCGCGGTGCCCTACACCTTCCTGCCCGACAGCCTGAACGGTGTCCCCGTCTCCGACGCCGATATCCTGATGGAGCCGCAGGCGCCGCGGGATCTGATCAAGGGCAGCGCCTCCCAGGCCGATCCCCGCAATGTCTGCCACATGCCCGCCACCTGCCTGGGCGCGGTGCCGGGCCGCTTCGACGAGGCCGGGCTGGCCGACTTCGCCCTGCAATGGTTGTGGCTGCGGCTGTGGGACAAGGTGCCGTGGTCGTGGCTGTGGATCTTCGCCGTCGGCCATTTCATCCTGCGGGGCTACGCGCTTTATGCCGCCCGCTATTCCGAGAGCGACGGCATCCTGCCCGAGAAATTCTTCAGCCTGTCGGCCGCGCATGTGCGCGAGGCCATCCTGCCGGGCAACAGCGATCTCGGCGAGGAGGATTTCTACCTTCCCCGCCCCGGCCGTCCGGAGCTGATCGTCAATTTCAATCTGATGGAGGAGATCAGCGGCGCGCCGCAGATGCCGCTGCAGGCCACCGGCATCGGCACCGGCGCCCCCGGCCAGACCCCGGACGGACGGCTGCGCGGCGGCGGCGCCTGCGAATCCTTCGGCTTCGGCGGCACCCTGCTCACCGCCCCCTCGGGCGGGGGCGATGCCACCGTCACCCTGCGGCGGCGCTATTCCCTGTGCGACATCACCGGCTGCTCCAGCGCCTTCTTCGCCCAATGGCTGCAAAAACATCTGGGCGGCTATCTCGACAAAAGCCTGGCCGAGGCGGAAGAGGCCCCCACCAAGTTCGGGTTCGCCGCCGCCGAGGGGGTCTTGGCCCGCAGCGAACTGACCCGGCTGCGCGCCGAACTGGCCGCGCTGGACGAGAAACCCCTGGCCATCGTGCCGCAATACGCCTATTGGCCGGTGGCGCAGGCCGATCCGGCCCATCCCGTTACCACCACTTATGGATTTTCCGACGGCGGCGCCTTCGAAAATACCGGCTTGCTGGGGCTGCTGGCCCGCACCCGCGGCGATGTGCGGGCGCTGGTCTTCGTCAACACCTCCACCGCCCTCGCCCTCGATGCCGGCGGCACCCTGGTGGTGGACGCGCAGCTGCCCTACCTGTTCGGCCTCAACGCCTATAAGGACGGCGCCTATCCCTCGTTCGGCGGCATGCGGGCCGATCAGCCCCTGAGCTTCGTCCAACTGTTCCCACCGGAAGACTTCGCCGACCTGCTGCGGCAAATGGAGGAGAACAGCCGCGCCGGCACCGGCGCGCCGCATCAGGGTATCGCCTGGGCCCGGCAGAGCCTGACCACCGTGGCCAACCCGGTCGCCGGCATCGAGGCCGGACGCACGGCGCGGGTCTTATGGATCTACAACAACCGGGTCGACCAATGGCAGGACGCCCTCACCGACATGGCCTTGCGCGCCGATCTGGCCCAGGGCCAGGGCGATGATCCCAGCGGCAGCCTGGCCAATTTTCCCAGCTACTCCACCTTCGACATCCACCAGGACGCCGAGGCCGCCAACATGCTGGCGCAACTGTCGGCCTGGTGCGTTACGCAGCTGGCCCCGGAAATCATCGCCCTGTTGTCCTGAGCCGACGCGCCCCAAGGGCCAGGGTTTGCTTGCATCCCGCCGCCCGCGTCCTATAATGCCGCCCTTTCCGGGCGTTAAGGCCCGTTGGCCAAAGGGATGGCGCAGGCGATGGATCAGGGTGTCAAGGTCGGGATCATCATGGGCAGTCAGTCCGACTGGCCCACCTTGCGTCATGCCGCCGAAACCCTGGCCGCCCTGGGCGTGCCCTTTGAGCAGCGCATCGTTTCGGCGCACCGCACGCCGCAGCGCCTTTACGACTATGCCACCTCGGCGCGCGGACGCGGCCTGCAGGTGATCATCGCCGGGGCCGGCGGCGCCGCCCATCTGCCCGGCATGACCGCCGCCATGACGCCGCTGCCGGTGTTCGGCGTGCCCATGGAAAGCAAGGCCCTGAAGGGCATGGACAGCCTGCTCTCCATCGTGCAGATGCCGGGCGGGGTGCCGGTGGGCACCCTGGCCATCGGCAAGGCCGGCGCCATCAACGCCGCCCTGCTGGCTGCCGCCGTGCTGGCCCTGCACGACGAGGCCCTGGCGCGGCGCCTGGACGACTGGCGCGCCCGCCAGACCGCCGCCGTGGCCGACCAGCCCAGCGACGACGACGGCCATGCCGGCTGACCGCGCCGTGCCTGCGGGCGGCTGCATCGGCATTATCGGCGGCGGCCAACTGGGCCGCATGACCGCCCTGGCCGCGGCCCGCCTGGGCTATCGCTGCCACATCTATTGCCCCGAGGGGGAAGGCCCGGCCAGCCAGGTGGCCGCCGCCCTCACCACCGCCGCCTACGAGGACGAGACGGCCCTGGCCGCCTTCGCCGCCGCCGTCGATGTGGTGACCTTCGAATTCGAGAACATTCCCGCCGCCAGCGTCAGGGTGCTGGAGCGCCTGGTGCCGGTGCGCCCCGGCTGGCGCGTGCTCGACACCGCCCAGGACCGGGTGGTGGAAAAGAGCTTCTTCAACGGCCTGGGCATCGCCACCGCGCCGTGGCGCGCGGTGAACGATGTGGCCGGGCTGGAGCGGGCCCTGGCCGAGCTGGGCCGCCCGGCGGTGCTGAAAACCACCCGCTTCGGCTATGACGGCAAGGGACAGTGCAAAATCGCCGCCGGCGACGATGCCGCCCGGGCCTGGGCGGCCCTGAACGGCGCCCCGGCCATTCTGGAAGGCTTCGTCGATTTCGCTCGCGAGGTCTCGGTGATCGTGGCGCGCGGCCAGGACGGCGCCATCGCCTGTTTCGACGTGGTGGAAAACCGCCACAAAAATCATATTCTCGACGTCACCCTGGCGCCCGCCACCCTGCCCCCCGCCCTGGCCGAGGAGGCCAAGGCCATCGCCGCCGCCGCCGCCCAGGCCCTCGATCTGGTGGGCCTGCTGGCGGTGGAATTGTTCGTCACCCGCGACGGCCGTCTGCTGGTCAACGAAATGGCGCCGCGCCCGCACAATTCCGGCCATTGGACCATGAACGCCTGCCGCACCGACCAGTTCGAACAGTTCGTGCGCGCCGTCTGCGGCCTGCCGCTGGGCTCGCCCGCCCGCTTCGCCGACGCCGAGATGACCAATCTCATCGGCGACGACATCCTGGCGGTGCCCGCCCTGCTGGCCGAACCGGGAGCCCACCTGCATCTTTACGGCAAGACGCAGGCCCGGCCCGGGCGTAAGATGGGGCACGTCAACCGCATCCATCCGCTTTCCTCCTTCTGACGCGGGGCCAGTTCCTTGGAACAGTGGATCATCGATACCGCCAACCATTACGGGCCCCTGGTATATCTGCTGATCCTGGCCTTCACCTTCTTCGAGGGTGAAACCATCGTGCTGTTGACCGGCGCGCTGATCTCGGGCGGCGATGTCAAACTTTCCGTGACCAGCCTCACCCTTTTCGCCGTGCTGGGCAGCTTCGGCGGCGATCAGACGTGGTTTTACATCGGCCGGCGCTACGGCACGCCGCTGCTGGAACGCTGGCCCACCATGGCCAAAAAGGTGGAATGGGCCTTCCACCTTTTGCGCCGCCACGAAAATCTGTTCATCCTGTCGTTCCGCTTCATCTACGGCGTGCGCAACATCAGCCCCTTCATCATCGGCATGACGGGCACCTCGCGCTCGAAATTCCTGCTGCTCAATCTGCTGTCGGCCACGGTCTGGGCCAACACCTTCAGCTGGGGCGGCTATTTCATCGGCCGCGCCCTGGAAATCTATCTGGGGGAATCGAAGATCTACGCCCTGGTGGGGCTGGTGCTGATCGCCCTCAGCGCGGCCCTGATCGGGGCCTGGCGGCAACGCCGCCGCGGCCCCGCCCCGACCGACGCCGCCGCCATGGCCGATGTCCGCCGCGAAATCGAGGACGAGTCTTGATAAAAACCGATTTTCCTCGACCGAGACCGGCGTCTTAAGCCCGCACGCCGAAGCGGCGGCGCGGGCCGCCTTTGCGGCCGCCGCCCAGGCCGAGGGCGGTCTGACGCAGCGCCGCCAGCGGATTGGGCAGGGCCCGCACCTGCGCGCCGATCTGCTTTTGCAGGCGCGGCAGCCGGGCGAAATCGGCCAGACGACGATCAAGGAAGGCCCAGCTCTCGGCGAAGCCCTCCGAGTTGTCCTCCAGCCAGAACAGCAGGGTGGAGGCATAGACCGCCCCCAGGCTGACCCGCTTGGTGTAATAGCTGAAATCCGCCGCGCGGTCGCCCGCCGCGAACCACAGGCTGTCGGCGGTGCGCCAGCCGATTGCGGCGGCGCGCCGGGCATGCGCCGGCAGACTTAAAAGACTCAAGGCCCGGCGCAGGGCCTCGCGGTGCTCGGCCCAGGGCAGCAGGCGCATCCGCACCAGCCGGCCGATGCGCGCCGTCAGCCCCAGCGCGGCCAGCGCGGTGTCGTCCGCCGCCGCCGCCTCCAGCCGGCGGTCGGCCAGCCGGGCGAAATGGTCCACCGCCGCCGCCGGGCCGCCCAGGAAGGCCCGTTCGGCCATGCTGGCGTCGAACCCCGCATCCACCGCCCCGGCCCGCAAGGCCGCCGGGCACCAGCCGTCGAACGGCACATGGGCCAGGGCCGCCAACACGATGCGGTCGCGGATATCGTCCATGGAAGGGGTCTCGCTCATGCCGGTCGATCCTGTGGTTGCGCCTCCGCCTGCAGGCGGAGCAGTTGCTGGCTATAGGCCAGGGTGGAGAGGTCGGCCATCCGGCTGACATAGAGCCGGCCGTCCAGATGATCGCATTCATGCTGCACCAGCCGGGCATGAAAGCCCTGGGCCTCGCGCACCACCGCCGCGCCGTCCAAGCCGACACCGCCATAGCGGATCCGCCAGGCCCGGGGCACCACCCCGGTGAGGCCGGGCAGCGACAGGCAGCCCTCGTAGGCGCTTTCGCACTCCCTGCCCAGCACCTCCAGCCAGGGATTGATCAAAATGGTCAGCGGCACCGCTTCGCCGCGCGCCGCCGGAGCGTTCAGCACCACCAGCCGGAGATCGACGCCCACCTGCGGCGCCGCCAGGCCGACGCCGGTGGTGGCGGCCAGGGTGTCCACCATATCGGCGGCCAGGCGGGCGATCTCGGGCGCGGTGGGGTCGGCCACCGGACGGGCCGGACGGGCCAGCACCGGGTGGCCCATGTGCACGATGGTCAAAACGGTCATCCGCGGACTATGGCCTGTCGCCGTTCCCAGGTAAAGAGCTCAGGGTAATCGGGGGAAGCCGATTACCCTGGTTTTCACATGTCCACTCAGGCGCCGGGCGCTGGCGTGCCGCCAGCTTGGCTGTCCTCACTTACCCTCCGATGCCCAAGGGCATCTCCGGCCGTTCCGGCGCGCTCAGCGCGCTAGTCAGCCGCATAAAGCGGCTTCCATATGCGATTACCCAGGTAAAGAGCGTCGCAACCGGGCCAGCGGCTCGTCCAGCCCCTCGGGCCCACCCAGCTCCAGAAGGCCGATGAAGGCGGCGTAAAACAGACGCGCCGCGGCGGCGCCCTCCAGCCGTTGGGCCAGCCAGGCCATGCGCAGGCCGTCCAGCGCCGCCACCTCGGCCCGCGCCGCCTCATGCACGGCGGCCCAGCGCCGCACCGCCTGCTCCAGCCCGGCCGCCAGCCCCAGGGCCAGCTCCGGCAAGGCGGCGGCATCCTGCCCCTCGGCCGCGGCGATACGGGCGCGGTTGGCCTCGGCCCAGTGCCCCAGCAGGGCCCGCTCGAAGGCCGGCATGGCGCCGAAATGATGATAGAAGGCGCCCTTGCTGCGCGCCGTGAGCGCGCACAGGCGCTCGATGGTCAGCGCCGCCGCGCCGCCGCCGGCCAGCAATGCCGTTCCCGCTTCCAGCCAATCCGCCCGCGCCATCACCGCCCCCTTGGACCGTTCAAAAGAAGCAGACCATACCGTATGGTATGGAGAAAAGCAAAAAAACTTGTGCCAACGGTGCGTTAGATCCTTGCTTTTGCCGTTTCCACCATGCTATCACCCCCGCCAACGGGACGGTTGCAAGCCGTCCCCACGTTTTTTCAATTTCCGACATAGGAGCGGTGACCGACCGTGCAAGTCCTCGTCCGTGATAATAACGTTGATCAGGCCCTGAAGGCCCTGAAGAAGAAGCTGCAGCGCGAAGGCGTGTTCCGCGAAATGAAGCTGCGTCGCAACTACGAGAAGCCCTCGGAGAAGCGCGCCCGCGAACAGGCCGAGGCCGTGCGCCGCGCCCGTAAGCTGGAGCGCAAGCGCCTGGAGCGCGAAGGCTTCTAAAGCCCCGCCGGTCCGCTTTAAAAACGCCGCCCCTCGCCGGGCGGCGTTTTTTTATGGCTGGACGCACACCCATAAAAAAAAACCGCCCCTCCCCGGCACGGGGAAGGGCGGTTTCGTTGGACAGCCGATCAGTTCAGAGCCGAGACGATTTCCTCGGTCACCTTCTTGGCGTCGCCGAACAGCATCATGGTGTTGTCGCGGAAGAACAGTTCGTTCTCCACCCCGGCATAGCCGGAGGCCATGGAGCGCTTGACGAACAGCACGGTCTTGGCCTTTTCCACATCGAGGATGGGCATGCCGAAGATCGGGCTGGAGGGATCGGTCTTAGCGGCCGGGTTGGTGACGTCGTTGGCGCCGATGACGAAGGCCACGTCGGCGGTGCCGAATTCGTGGTTGATCTCCTCCAACTCGAACACCTCGTCGTAGGGCACGTTGGCCTCGGCCAGCAGCACGTTCATATGGCCGGGCATGCGCCCCGCCACCGGATGGATGGCGTAGCGCACGTCCACCCCTTCCGCCTTCAGGGTATCGGCCATTTCACGCAGGGCGTGCTGGGCCTGGGCCACCGCCATGCCGTAGCCCGGCACGATGATGACCTTGGAGGCGTTCTTCATGATGAAGGCGGCATCGTCGGCCGAACCGGCCTTGACGGCACGGTCGCCGGCGGCACCGCCGGGACCAGCGGCGGCGCTGGAATCCCCGCCGAAGCCGCCCAGCACCACATTGATGATGGAGCGGTTCATGCCCTTGCACATGATGTAGGACAGGATGGCGCCCGACGACCCCACCAAGGCGCCGGTGATGATCAGCAGCGGGTTTTGCAGGGTGAAGCCGATGCCGCAGGCCGCCCAGCCGGAATAGCTGTTCAGCATGGAGACCACCACCGGCATATCGGCGCCGCCGATGGGCAGGATCAGCAGCAGGCCCAGCACCAGGGCCAGCGCGGTGATCAGGCCGAAGGTCAGGAAGCTCTGCCCCACCACGAACCACACCACCAGCACCACCAGGGCGATGCCCAGGAGGGCGTTCAGCTTATGCTGGCCCACGAACACCAGCGGCTTGCCCGACACCAGACCCTGCAGCTTGGCGAAGGCCACCAGCGAGCCGGTGAAGGTGATGGCGCCGATGGCCAGGCCCAGGCTCATTTCCACCAGCGAGCCGCCGTGGATCTGGCCGGGCATGCCGATATGATAGGCCACCGGGTTGGTGAAGGCGGCGGCGGCCACGAACACCGCGGCCAGGCCCACCAGCGAATGGAAGGCCGCCACCAGCTGCGGCAGCGCCGTCATCTGGATGCGCCGGGCCACGATGGCGCCGATGCTGCCGCCGATGAGCAGGCCCAGGATGATCATGCCGAAGCTGACCACGCCGGGCGACAGCAGGGTGGTGAGAATGGCCACCGCCATGCCGCCGATGCCCCACAGATTGCCCTGACGGGCCGATTCCGGCGAGGACAGGCCGCGCAACGCCATGATGAAGCAGACGGAGGCGACCAGATAGGCCAGAGACGTCAAATTCTCGGTCATGATGCCGGTTCCCCTTACTTCTGCTTCTTCTTGAACATCGCCAGCATGCGCTGCGTGACGATGAACCCGCCGAAGATGTTGACCGAGGCCAGCGTCACCGCCACGAAGCCGAAAATCTTCGACAGCGACAGGCCGGCCGACCCGGCCGCCAGCAGCGCGCCGACGATGATCACCGAGGAAATGGCGTTGGTGACCGCCATCAGGGGCGAATGCAGGGCCGGGGTCACGCGCCACACCACGTAATAGCCCACGAAGCAGGCCAGCACGAACACGGTGAACAGCGAGACGAACCCGGCATGGCCGCCGGGGGCCATGGCCGCCGCCTGGGCGGCCTGATCGGCCAGGCCGTGCGCGGCGGTGGCCAGATCCTGCGCCTGCCGGGCCAGACGGGCGGAGGCTTCAACGATTTGTTGATCCATCATGAACTCTCCCCTTAACCGGCCTGGAGGGCCGGATGGATCACCTGGCCGTCGCGGGTCAGCGCCGTGCCCTTGATGATCTCGTCATCCCAATTGATCTTCAGCCCCTTGGCCTCCTTGTCGTAGGACAGGGTGAGGAAGTTCAGCAGATTCTTGGCGAACAGCAGACTGGCGTCGGCGGCCAGGCGGCTGGGCACATTGGCGTGGCCCACCAGCTTGACGCCGTGCTTTTCCACCACCTTGCCGAATTCCGACAGCGGGCAGTTGCCCCCCGCCTCCACCGCCAGATCGACGATGACCGAGCCCTTGCGCATGCCCTTCACCATCTCCTCGGTAATCAGCACCGGGGCCGGCTTGCCGGGAATGAGGGCGGTGGAAATGGCGATATCGGTCTTTTTCAGCACCTCGGCGATCTTCTCCGCCTGGCGGCGCTTGTAGTCCTCGCCCATTTCCTTGGCGTAGCCGCCGCTGGTTTCGGCGTTTTCCGCCGGAGCCTCCACCTCGACGAACTTGCCGCCCAGGGACTCCACCTGCTCCTTCACCGCCGGACGCACGTCGAAGGCATAGACCACGGCCCCCAAACGCTTGGCGGTGGCGATGGCCTGCAAACCGGCCACGCCGGCCCCCAGCACCAGCACGCGGGCCGGCGGCACGGTGCCCGCCGCCGTCATCATCATGGGGAAGGCGCGGCCATATTCCGCCGCCGCGTCCAGCACCGCCTTGTAGCCGGCCAGATTGCTCTGCGACGACAGAATATCCATGTTCTGGGCGCGGCTGATGCGCGGCAAAAGCTCCATGGCGAAGGCGGTCACCCCGGCCTTGGCATAGGCCGCCACCTGCTCCTGGCTCTGCAGGGCGGCCAGGTGGGAAATCAGGATGGCCCCCGATTTCATCAGCGCCAGCTCATCGCAGCCTTCGGCGGCGGTCAGCGGCCGCGCCACCTTGAGCACGATGTCGGCGTCTTTCAACGCCGCCGCCGCGTCGGCGGCGATGGTCGCGCCGGCCTCGGTGAAGCTGGCATCGGCAAGAGAGGCCCCCTCGCCCGCTCCGCTTTCCACCACGACCTCGAATCCCATGCCGACATACTTCTTCACAGTGTCCGGCGAGGCAGCCACCCGCGCTTCGTCGGCGCGGCGCTCCTTCGGGATGGCGATCTTCATGAATCGGTCCCCTTCAATGATGTGTCAGGCGATTTCGCCCACTTAACCATACCCCACGGCCCGGTTTTGCCAAGAGGAATAGGAGTAAAGTCCAGCGCCTGCCCTGTTGTCTTTGCGTTAAGGCTCCGTTTGCGGCGGCATCGCCGGACGGCCTCGGTTTTCATCACAATATATCAATTTTGCTGCGGTGCACGCATCTTTCGTGCGCGACGACATTTTTCCCCGCACCCGCCCCCATCACTCTTGCCGCCTTTGAGCGGCGGCACAACATAAGTTTCAGCGACATCCCCGCCTTGATACCGCCCTCCGCCGCGCACGCAGTGCCCGCGGACAATGAACGGTAACGTTGCAGGCCAGGGGCGGCGAATTTTCCAAAAATAGAAATCGCGGCAGCTATCCAAACATATTTCGAGCAAGAAAAGTCCTCTTGCCATCTCTAGCGAAACAGACAAGGGAAAGCACCTTTTTCAGGGCTTTTTTGTGGAACAGTTCCAATTTTATTAAATTATCCGCCCGGCCACGGCTCAAGATAAACTCGTATTCCGCCGAAACGGGACATATATCGGGAGTTTCGATATTAGAGTTTTTAGGATAAGGACAGCCCTATTCTCGTGCATAAGAGATCAGCACCGGTGTGGATACCTCCAGAAGATCATAAGGCCGTCGGGCGGATTTTATCGCAGGCGCGCAAGGACCGGGGCGTGACCCAGGTTGAAATGGCCCGCCGCCTCGGCAAGCCGCAATCCTTCGTCTCGTCCTACGAGGCCGGGCAGCGCCGGGTCGACGTGCTGGAACTGCTGCGCATCGCCCAGGCGCTGGAGCTGTCGGCCGAGGACCTGTTTTCCGCCATGGCCGCCGCCACGGCGGAAAAACTGCCCTCTTTGGGATAATACCAAGCCGCGATGAGTTTGACTCATCGCGGCGCCGGTTAGGAGCAAGGCGACGCGCGGCTGATGCCGCGTTAGGCAAGGGGTCTGGAAGACCCCGCCCGCCGCTTGAGGGACGCCGTTGATCGGTTCCGATCAACGGAATTTGAGATAAACGCTCAGCCCATCGCCTCCAGTTCGTCGATGAAGCCGGCGATCACCTCGAGGCCGCGCCGCCAGAAGGCGGGATCCCCGGCATCGAGACCGAAGGGCGCCAGCAGGTCCTTGTGGCGCAAGGTGCCGCCCGCCTTCAGCATTTCGATATATTTCCCCTGGAAATCGGCCACGCCGCCCCGCTGGTACACATCGTAGAGGGAATTGACCAGGCAATCGCCGAAGGCATAGGCATAGACGTAGAACGGCGAATGGATGAAATGCGGGATATAGGCCCAGTAGTGGGCGTATTCCGGCGAGAAGCGCATGGCCGGCCCCAAGCTGGCGCGCTGCACGTCGAGCCAGATCTCGCCCAGCCGTTCCGACGACAGCTCGCCATGGCGGCGCTCGTCGTGCACCACCCGCTCGAAGTCGTAGAAGGCGATCTGGCGCACCACCGTGTTGATCATGTCCTCCACCTTGGAGGCGAGCATGACCCGGCGGCGTTTGGGATCGCTTTCCGCCGCCAGCAGGGCGCGGAAGGTCATCATCTCGCCGAACACCGAGGCGGTTTCCGCCAGGGTCAGCGGCGTATCGGCCAGAAACTGCCCCTGATCCGCCGCCAGCACCTGATGCACGCCGTGTCCCAGCTCGTGCGCCAGGGTCATGACGTCGCGGATCTTACCCTGATAGTTCAGCAGCAGATAGGGATGGGCCGAGGGCACGGTGGGATGGGCGAAGGCGCCGGGGCTTTTGCCGGGCCGCGCCGGGGCGTCGATCCAGCCGCCCTGGAAGAAACGTTCGCCCACCGTCCGCAGGGCCGGCGAGAAGGCGCCGTAGGCGTCGAGCACGATGGTCTTGGCCTCGGCCCAGGGGATCACCCGGTCGGCATCGTCGGGCAGGGGGGCGTTGCGGTCCCAGTAATCCAGCTGCTCCACCCCGAACCATTGGGCCTTCAGGGCGTAATAGCGGTGCGCCAGGCGGTCCCACGCGCCCTTGACCGCCGCCACCAGGGCGTCCACCACCTCGTCCTCCACCTGATTGGAGAGATTGCGGAACGAGGTGGGGCGGGGATAATGCCGCCAGGTGTCGTCGATCTCCTTTTCCTTGGCCAGCACGTTGGTGATCAGGGTGAAGACGCGGATGTTCTTCCCCAGCACCGCGCCCACCGACTGGGCGGCGGCCTTGCGCACGGCGCCGTCGGCATCGCTCAGGAGATGCAGGGCCTGGGCCGAGGTCAGCTCCTGGCCGTTCACCGGGAAGCGCAGATCGGCGATGGTTTCATCGAACAGCCGGCACCAGGCCGTGCCCCCCACCACCGACAGATCGTGCAGCAGGCGCTCGGCCTCGTCCGACAGCTGGTGCGGCCTGTAGGCGCGGGAGTCGCGCACCCAGGGGGCGTAGCGGGCGGCGCGCGGCGCCGTCATCTTCTCGGCCAGCAGGGCCTCGTCCAGGCGGTTCAGCTCCAGGGTGAAGAACAAGGTCTGGGTGGTGATGGCGGTCACCCGCTCCTGCATCATCTGGCTGAAGCGGCCGCGTTCGGGATCGGCCACATTGGCGGCATAGCGCAGCTGGGCGTAGCTCAGCACCCGGCTCAAGGTTTCACTGATGGCCTCGTAGGTTTCGATGGCCTCGCCCAGTTCGTCGCCGGAGATTTCGGCCAGCCGCCCCTCGAAGCGCTGCTGGAAGGCCCGCGCCCTGGCGTCGGCCGCCTTCAGATCCTCTTCCAGGCGGGGCGAGTCGGGAGCGTCGTAAAGATCGCCAAGGTCCCATTCCGGCATCGTCCCGAGATCGGCGGCGGGCGGCGGCGCGGAGGTGGGAGAAACGGCGCTGGTCATCATCAATACTCCTTGCACACGCGGGCTATTTCGGGAATGTACACAAGAACCACGGCCCGGAAAGGGCCGGAAGAGAAAAATATATTAGGGCGGCAACGATGGATTACCAATCTTTGAGCAGTCTGACGGCCATGTTCTTCGCACAGGCCGCGCGTCTGGACGAACGCCCCCTGCTGTGGCGCAAGCGGGAGGGACAGTGGCAGAGCCTGAGCTGGCGCGCGGTGGCCCAGGCCGTGCGCCACATGGCCCAGGGCCTGCGCGCCGCCGGCCTGCAGAACGGGGCGCGGGTGCTGCTGGTCTCGGAAAGCCGTCCGGAATGGCTGATCGCCGATCTGGCCATCATGGCGGCCGGAGGCATCACCGTGCCCGCCTATACCACCAACACCGCCGCCGACCATCTGCACCTTCTCAACAATTCCGGCGCCTCCATGGTCATCGTCTCCAGCCGGGCCCTGGTGGAAAAGGTGATCCATGCCGGTCTCAAGGCCGAGCATCCGCCGCTGCTGATCGTCATCGAGGAGCTGGCCCTGCGGCAAAATCCCGGCCTCGAGGTGCGCCACTGGTCCGATCTCATGGCCCAGGGCGCCGCCGCCGATCCCGCGCCCTTGCCCGAGGCGGCCCGCACCGATACCGCCTGCATCATCTACACCTCGGGCACCGGCGGCGCCCCCAAGGGGGTGATGCTGAGCCACGGCGCCATCCTGAGCAACTGCCAGGGCGCCCACCGCCTGCTGGAGGAGATCGGCCTGGCCGACAACGAAATCTTCCTGTCGTTCCTGCCGCTGTCGCACGCCTACGAGCATACCGCCGGACAATTCTTCCCCTTGAGCATCGGCGCCCAGATCTATTACGCCGAGGGGCTGGAGCAACTGGCCGCCAACATGGCCGAGGTGCGCCCCACCATCATGACCGCCGTGCCGCGCCTCTACGAGATGATCCGCGGCCGCGTGCTGAAGGGCGTGGCCAAGAGCGGCGGTCTCAAGGCCTGGCTGTTCCAGCGCGCCCTGCTCCTGGGCGGCCGCCGGGTGGAGGGCCGCCTGTCCCTGCCCGCGCGCCTGGAAAACGCCCTGCTCGACCGGCTGGTGCGGCGCAAGGTGGCGCTGCGCTTCGGCGGCCGCCTGAAGGCCCTGGTTTCGGGCGGGGCGCCGCTCAATTACGATGTCGGGCTGTTCTTCACCGCGCTGGGCGTGCGCATTCTGCAAGGCTACGGCCAGACCGAGGCGGCGCCGCTGATCAGCTGCAATCCGCCGCGGCGGGTGAAGCTGAAAAGCGTGGGACCGGCGGTGCACGGGGTCGAGCTCAGGATCGCCGCCGACGGCGAGATCTGCGTGCGCGGCGAACTGGTGATGCAGGGCTACTGGAACGATGCCGAGGCCACCCGGGCCGTCCTGCACGACGGCTGGCTGCATACCGGCGATATCGGCCATGTGGACGAGGACGGCTATATCCACATCACCGACCGCAAGAAGGATATCCTGGTCAATTCCGGCGGCGACAACGTCTCGCCCCAGCGCATCGAGGGCTTGCTGACCCTGCAGCCCGAGATCGCCCAGGCCATGGCCTATGGCGACCGCCGCCCGCATCTGGTGGCGCTGCTGGTGCCCGACGCCGACGAGGCCGCCGCCTGGGCCGCCGCCCGCGGCCTGCCCACCGCCCTGGGGCAATTGATCGAAAACCGCGATTTCCGCGCCCATATCAGCCAGGCGGTGGACCGGGTCAACCAGGTTCTGGCCCAGCACGAGCGCATCCGCCGCATGCTGCTGACCGCCGATCCCTTCACCGTGGATAACGGCATGAGCACGCCGACCTTGAAAATCCGCCGCCACGTCATCGTCGCCCGCTACGGCGAGGCCCTGGCCGCCTTGTACGAGGAGCGCAAGGGCGGCTAAATCGCAAGCACGGACAAAGACATAGCCAAAAATCGCCCGTAATGGCTGCGGATAGGGCATAGCTGCCCCGGAGAATTGGCGCGGGCATCCGACGACGATCTGCGCTACCCGTGGTGGGGTTCGAGTTCCGCCCCAAAAGCCCAAGGATATGCGTTTGGCCGTCGATCAGGCATTTTCCCTTCTCTACGGCGACCTGCCCCGCCAGGGCGTGGGCGCCGACTGGTGCACGCGCGAAGCCCTGCGCCGGCTGCCGCCCCTGCGCAAACCGCCGGCGGTGATCGATCTGGGCTGCGGTTCCGGCCGCCAGACCATCGTGCTGGCCCAGCATTTCCGTGCGCAGATCCAGGCGGTGGACCTGCGGCAAAGCTGTCTCGACCAGATGATGGACGCCGCCGAGGCCGCGGGCGTGGCCGCCCTGGTGCAGCCCCGCCGCGACGATTTCACCCATTTGCCCGATACCCCCGGCAGCTTCGATCTGGTGTGGAGCGAAGGCGCCGCCTCGGTGAACGGCTTCCAGACCAGCCTGGAGATGTGGGCGCCGCTGCTCAGGGCGCGCGGCGTGCTGGCGGTGAGCGACTGCACCTGGCTGGGCGACGCCAGCCCGGCCGAGCTGAAAAGCTATTGGGACCGCGCCTATCCCGGCATGGGCGACCTTGAGGGCAATCTGGAGCGGGCCCGCGCCGCCGGTCTGACGGTGTTCGATCATTTCTCCCTGCCCCGATCGGCTTGGTGGGACGAATATTACGCCCCCTTAAGCCGCAAGATCGCCGGCTTGCAGAAAGCCGCCGCCACAAACCCGGTTCTGGCCGAGCAGGTCGCTGTTTTACAAGAGGAAATATCCCTCTTCCAACGCTGGGGCGACCGCTACGGCTATGTCTTTTATCTGATGCGGCTGGCCTGACGTTTGACGTTGCGCCGCAGCGACGACGGGTGTCGCAGACGAACGCCGCAAGGCGGACAGCGTAAGCGCAGGAGGAAAGCGGAGGAAAGCCAAGCGGCTGGAAGCCGCGCCCGGCGCTTGAGGGGCAACCGGTGATCGGTTCCGATCGCCGGGATGTGGTAATAACGCTTGACGAGGGCGGCCCATGCGGTCCCAATGGCGCCATGTTGACTTTGGACGAGATTGAAGACAGCTTCGAAGTGGCGTTTCAACATGCCGCCGAGGATCTGCCCGACGAACAGTTGCAGCTGATGATGGGCAATGTGCGCGAACTGCGCCGCCATGCCCCGCCGTCGCTGGCCGTCTCCCAGGCGCGCATCATCATCGCCGCCATCCTCGACAAACGCCACCCCACCCCGGAGCCGGAGCCTGAACCGCTCCCGGTGGCCGACGCGCCGGTGCCGGATGACCCCGTAACGGCCGAAGCCCCCCTCCCGGCGGCGCCGGACGAGGCGGCGGCGACGGAGGCTTCGGAGCGGATCGCCACGGAAACGGAACCGGCGGAGCAAGAGAGCGAGGCCGACACCGCCACGGCCGAGGACATGGCCCCGCCGTCGCCGCTCCGCGTCACCAGCCCCACCCTGGATCTGCTGACCAGCCCCTTCCGCCGGGCCATGACCTGGTTTTTCGGGGATTAATCCCAAATCCCGTTGATCGGAACCGATCAACGGAGTCCCTCAACGTGCTCCTAACCGGCGTCGCGATGAGCCCTGCTCACCGCGACTTGGTGTAATACCAAATTGCAGTGATCGGAACCGATCACTGCACCCTCATGCGCCGGGCGGGTTTCTCCGAAACCCTTGGCTTCGCGCCATCAGGCGCGCGTCGCCTTGCTCCTAGAAAGAAACTTGGCAGCCCCGGTCATGCT
>JAJXUO010000050.1 GCA_021782815.1 Pseudomonadota bacterium | reverse complement strand
GCCCGCCGCCCCGGCTGCGGCGCCCGCCGTCGCCGCGCCCGCCGCTCCGGCCAAGGCCATGGAGAAGAAGGCCGAAAAGGCCGAAAAGAAGGTGATGAAGAAGGAAGAAAAAGCCCATCATAAGATGGAAAAGAAGGCCCATCATCAGCACAAGAAGATGAAGAAGGCCGAAGAAAAGATGGAAAAGAAGGCGCAGTAAGCCTGATTTTCCGATCAAGGCGGAACCTCTTCAGGTTCCGCCTTTTTCAATCGGGCCAACGGTTGTGCAACCACAACCATTGCTCGGGCGCTTCGCGGATCCACCGTTCGATAATGCTATTGACCGTGGTCATGGCCGCCCGCACATCGGCATGATGATCACCGCTGTCCTCGAACCGGAGCGGCGGTTCGAAGCTGATGCGGAAGCGGGCGCCCTTCAGGCGCATGACCCGCGCCGGCACCACCGGGCAGCGGTATTTCAAGGCGAACACCGCCAGAGCCGGCGCCGTCATGGCGGCCTGCCCCAAAAACGGCACGGCGATGCCGTCGTTCATCTTCTGATCCACCAACATGCCGAGATGCCCCCCCTCCTTCAGTTTGAAGAGAGCCTGGCGCGCCCCCTGGCGGCCCTTCGGAATCACCTCGATCCCGGCCACACTGCGCCCCTTGGCGAAGATCCAATCGACATCGGGATTGTTGGCGGCGCGGTAGATCAGGCTGATGGGCAGGCCGTTGCGGGCGGCGCTCAAGCCCGCCAGTTCCCAATTGCCGTAATGGGCGCTGAAGAAAAGGCCGGGACGGCCGTCGTCGCGCAGCGACAACAGATGCTCGAGCCCCTCCACCTCCACCCGCTGGCCGGGACCGTAGCCGAAAGCGCCGATATGGGGATATTCCCCGGCCACACGGCCGAGATTGTCCCACATGGCGCGCAGATGCCGCTCCCGTTCGGCCTCGCTCCACTCGGGAAAAATCATGCGCATGTTGCGCCGGGCCCGGCGGCTTACCGGCAGATGGGGGCCAAGCGTGCGCCCCAACCATCCGCCCACGTTTGAGGCGGCCTCCACCGGCAGGCCCCGCAAGGCGTGAAACAGCAGCCAGACCAGGCCTGCCTCCAGTTTGCGCCGCAAACGCCGCATCATCCCTTCATCCCGCGCGCCCCCCCAACATGGAGCGCGCCTCTGATGCCGGCGTTCTTATCATAATCGCGCGGGGTGAAACCAAAAAATTCCTGCGGCCGGAACGCGCTCCCCGGCCGCAGGCTCTTCTTTGGGATCACTCCGCCGCCAGCACGGTGTCCGGCAGCATCGAGCCCCGTTCGCGCAAGGCCACATGCCAGGAAAAGGCCTTTTCCAGCACATGCGGGGTTTCGCCGCCCCGGGCCTGCGCCTCGTCCAGATAGGCGGCGGCGGCATCGCGGTAGCTGGGATGCACGCAGCGGGCAATGATGCGCCGGGCCCGCTCGATGGGGGCCAGGCCGCGCAGATCGGCCAGGCCCTGCTCGGTCACCAGCAGGTCCACATCCAGCCCGGCATGGTCGGTATGGCTGACCATGGGCACGATGGAGGAAATGCGCCCGCCCTTGGCGATGGACTTGGTGACGAAAATCGACATGCGCGCATTGCGGGCGAAATCGCCCGAACCGCCGATGCCGTTCATCATATGAGTGCCACCCACATGGGTGGAATTGATATTGCCGTAAAGGTCGGCCTCCAGCGCCGTGTTGATGGCGATGATGCCGAGGCGGCGGATGATCTCGGGACTGTTGCTCACCTCCTGCGGACGCAGCACGATGCGGTCGCGGTATTTGGCCAGATCGGCATAAACCTGCTCGCCCTTGCCTTGCGACAGGGTCATGGACGAGGCCGAGGCAAACACCAGCTTGCCGGAATCGAAGAGATCGAAGGTGCTGTCCTGCAACACCTCGGAATACATCACCAGATCGTGGAACGGACTGTCCTGGAAGCCGTGCAGCACGGCATTGGCGATGGACCCCACCCCGGCCTGCAGCGGCGCCAGGCGGTTGTCGAGGCGGCCCTGCCGCACCTCGTGCTTCAGGAACTCGATGAGAAAACCGGCGATATCGGCGGTTTCATGATCGGGAGGCACCACCGTCACCCAGGCATCGGGCTTATCGGTGATGACGATGGCCTTGATGCGCGACGGATCCACCGGAATGGCCGAAAGACCGATGCGCTGCGCCGGTTGCGTCAACGGGAAGGCCTCGCGGTAGGGGCGGCGGGTGGGGATGTAAAGATCATGCATACCCATCAGCGTCAACGGCTGCGCCAGATTGATCTCGACGATCACCTGCTCGGCCAGCATGGCCAGACTGGCCGAATTACCCACAGAGGTGGTGGGCACGATGCCGCCGTCGGCGGTAATGGCCACGGCCTCGATCACCGCCACGTCGATGGGCTTCAGGTGATGGGTGCGCAACAGATCCACCGTTTCGGACAGATGCTGATCGATATACATCACCTCGCCGCGGTTGATGGCGGCGCGCAAGGCGGGATCGGCCTGAAACGGCATGCGCCGGGCCAGGCTGCGGCTTTCCGCCAGCGATTTATCCACCTCGCTGCCGATGCTGGCGCCGGTGATCAGATCGATCCTTAACGCCTGCTCGCGGGCGCGCTCGGCCAGGGCGATGGGCACCACCTTGGCCTCGCCGGCGCGGTTGAAGCCGGACAGCCCCACCGTCATGCCGTCCTTGATGAAGCCGCTGGCTTCGCGCGGGCTCATCACCTTGCCCCACAGCGCACTCATAGCGATCCGGTTGCGATACATGATCCGAACGTTCCTTTATCCTTTGGTCCTCGTACAGACCCCGGCTGCATTTTTCCGCATGTCCGGCGCCTTGAAACGGGTGGGACGCTACCACCCGGAGAGGTCCGGGAGCCGTGCCGATCGCTCATGCGGCATGGCAGGAACGACGCTTGCCTTGTGTACAATTCGCCCCTTATAATAAACGGTCCTTTATGAAGGATTTTGCGCGCGAACATGTCCGGACAGACTCGCTGTACGCAATATTTTTAGCCCCAGCCTCCCTCTTGATCCGCCCGGAAATCGCTGCTCTACTGGGATAAGGATGATCCGGAAACCAGCCGGGGTTGCAGCCCGGGGCCTTATGCGCCCACCCGGCCAGACGATGAGGAGGCCCATCACGACGCCGCCCGCCTTCGATGCCGCCGCCCCCTCGTCTTCACCGCCCCGCTATCTGACACGTTATTACTGGTGGGCTTACGTCCACCCCCGTGCCGTGCGTTTTTTCGAACGGCAATGGCTGGTCAACCTGATCCTGTGGGGAAATTTCCGCAAACTGCGCGATGCCGCCCTCGATGCCCTGGGCCGAACCCTGCCCGGCCGCAGCTTGCAGGTGGCCTGCGTCTATGGCGACCTCAGCCGCCATCTTCTGGATCGGGTCCGGCGCGGCCGGGGCCGCCTCGACGTGGTGGACGTGCTGCCGGTGCAATTGGCCAATCTGGCCCGCAAACTGCCGGACCGCGAGGGGCTGACCCTGCATCATGCCGATGCCAGCGCCCTGCCCATGGCCGATGCCGCCTTCGACCGCGCCCTGCTGTTCTTCCTGCTGCACGAACAGCCGCCGGATATCCGCCGCGCCACCCTGCGGGAAGCCTGGCGGGTGGTGCGGCCCGGCGGCCGACTGGTGCTGCTGGACTATGCCCGCCCGGCCTGGTGGAACCCGCTGCGCTATCTGTGGCTGCCGCTGCTGCGCCGTCTGGAACCCTTCGCCCCCGACCTGTGGCGCCACGATATCACCGCGCTGCTGCCCGCCGATTGGGCCGGAGCCCGCCTGGAGCGGCGCTCTTATTTCGGCGGGCTCTATCAGTTGCTGACGGTGGAGCGGTAATTACCGCACCCGGTAATAGCCGTAATAGGGGGAATAGCCGTAGGCCGGCGCCGGCGCGCTGTAGACCACGGCGGGCGGCGGGGCGTAGGCCACCACCGGCGGAGCCTGGTAGACCACGGCGGGCGGCGGCGCGTAGGCCACCACCGGCGGAGCCTGATAGACCACCGGCGGCGACGGCGGCCCCGACGCGGCCAGAACGGCACCGGCCACGGCCCCGGCCATCAGCGGCAGGGCCAGAAGGCCCAAGCCATCGTGATGGCGCCAGGGATGGGCGTTGGCAGCCCCCAGCGGGGCGGCGGCAAACGCCAGAGCGGCAACGGTACAAAGGGCGGTTTTGCGGAACATGATGACCTCCTGTCGTCCCACGCTCGGAATCCTAGGGACGGCGGATGGCGAAATTATGGCCGAGGCGTGATTTTCCCGCCGCAATGGCGCAGGGCAATCGGGGGGACCCGATTGCCCTGGTTTTCACATGTCCGCTCAGGCGCCGGGCGCTGGCGTACCGCCAGCTTGGCTTTCGCGCAAACGGTTGCGCGGGCGCTCAATGCGCCAACGCGGCGAAAATCCCGTTCAAGCGAACAACGATCGCGCGTTCACACGATGACCCTGCGCAATGGCGGCGTTAGTCTTTGATCGCCGCGAAGGCGGCGAGGGCCTCTTTCCGGGCGCGCTCGTGCTCCACCAGCGGCGGCGGATAGGCCAGCCCGATGCGCTCCAGCGGCGGCGCCTGCCAGGGAGCGTGCAGATACGCGGCGGGCAGGTCCGCCAAGTCCGGGCACCAGCGCCGCACATAGGCGCCGTCGGGGTCGAAGCGCCGCCCCTGCAGCACGGGATTGAACACGCGGAAATAGGGGGCGGCGTCCATGCCGCAGCCCGCCGCCCATTGCCAGCCGCCGGGATTGTTGGCGGGATCGGCATCCACCAGGGTGTCCCAGAACCAGGCTTCGCCCCACTGCCAGGGCAGGCGCAGATCCTTGACCAGGAACGAGGCGACGATCATGCGCACGCGGTTATGCATCCAGCCGCTGTGCCACAACTGGCGCAGCCCGGCATCGACGAAGGGATAGCCGGTGCGCCCCTGCCGGAACGCCCGCCATTGCGCCGGATCCTGGCGCCAGGGAAAGCGCTCGAAGGCGGCGCGCTGCGGCCGGGTGGCCATCTCGGGGAAACGGAACAGCATGTGATGGCAGAACTCGCGCCAGCCCAGTTCGCGCAGGAAGCCCTCGGCCGGGTGCAGCCCGGCGGCGCGGGCGGCGTGCCACAGGCGGCGGGGCGAAAGCTCGCCGAAGGCCAGATGCGGCGACAGCCGCGAGGTGCCGTCCTCGGCCGGCAGATCGCGCCGCCGCGGGTAGGATGCGGCCCCCTCCGCCAGAAAGGCGGTGAGACGCCGCCAGGCCCCCGCTTCCCCCGGCTGCCACGTGGCCGCCAGCCCCCCGGCCCAGTCGGGCGCGGTGGGGCGCAGGGCCAGGGCGGCAAGGTCCAGCCCCGGCTCCGGCGGAACCAATCCCGGCACGCGTTCGGGCATGGGCAGCGGCGCGCCCGGCTCGGGCAGGGCCAGCGCGGCGCGCCAGAACGGCGTGAACACCTGAAACGGCTGTCCGGCCCGGCTCTTCACGCTTTCCGGCTCGAACAAAAGGCCGTGCGCCAGCACCTCCAGCGCCACGCCCTCCGCGGCCAAGGCCTCGCGAACGGCGCGGTCCAGGCCGGCGGCGGCGGGATCGTTGCGGCGGTTGCAGATCACCCGCGCCGCCCCCAGCCTGCGGGCCAGAGCCGGAAGCAGCCGCGCCGCCACCCCCCGCAGCAGCAGCAGCGGCGCCCCGCGCCGGGCCAGATCCCCGCTTAAGGACTCCAGGCTGTGATGCAGCCACCAGCGGCTGGCCGCGCCCCAGGGCCGGGGCAGATCCTCTTCCCAAATATAGACCGGCAGGAGCGGCGCCCCGCTGGCCAGGGCGCGACTCAAGGCCGGGTTATCGTCCAGGCGGAGATCGCGGCGGAACCAGACGATGACCGGAGACGTCATCTCAATCCCGCCCCCGCTCCAGGGCCCGGTCGACGGCATCGGCCACCATTTGCAGAGGAATGCCCGCCATGTCTTCGCCCTGGCTGTAATCCTGGGCGCGCAGCACCGTCAGATGCCGGCTGCGCGGGGCGAATTTTTCCGGGGCGGTGGGGCCGAACAGCGAGATCAGCGGCACGCCCGAGGCCGCCAGCATATGGCCGGTGCCGCTGTCGTTGGCCACCGCCGCCGCCAGGCGCTTGCCGAGAGCGATGGTCAGCATGGGCGGCGACAAAGCGTCCAGCGGCAGCATGACGCCGGGCACGGCGTCGCGAATCTCGGCATCCCATTGCTGCTCCTGCGGCCCCAGCAGCACCACCGGCACCTTGCCGGTCTTCACCAGGCGCAGGGCCAGGGCGATGTAATGTTCCAGCGGCCAGCATTTATGCTTGCCACCGGCCCCCGGCGCCAATCCCACATACAGCGGGCCGGAGGGCAGGCGCCGCGCGGCCTCGGCCTCCAGCGCCGCATCCTCGGGCAACGGCGCCGGAGCGCCCAGCGGCCGGCCCGCGGCCAGTTCCACCAGGTCCAGGATACGGGCGATCATGGCCTGGGGCTTGGTCCAATCCGCGCCGGGCCGGGCATCCGACAGGTGCCAGCCCGCCGCCGGGGAAATGAAACGGCCATGGCGGATGCGCTTCACGATCAGGCTGGTCAGCACCCGGCTTTGCGTATCGATGATGAGATCGAAGGCCCGGCCCGGCAAAGGGCGGCGCAGCAATTCCCACCATTTGCCGCCGATACCGGCGTCCTCGATCACCTCGTCCAGCAGACCGCGCACCAGCGGCGCCAGCGATCCGGCATACACGGTTTTGCCCTTGCCGGCCAGCCAGGTGATCTTCGCCTCGGGGAAGGCGGCGCGCAGCGCCTGCACGAAGGGCAGCTTCATCAGCCCGTCACCAACGTAATCCAGGCCGACATACACCAGAATGGAAGCGGGCCGGAAGGAAGGGGAAGACACCGTCATACTGCCGAAAGATCCGAAAATTTTTGTCCGGGGCAGGGTAGCCGCCCGGCAGGGAAGGTCAAGCCCGGAAAGATGGGAACAAACGCCCCCGCCGCAAGGGGTGGTAATCCGGCCGCCGCCGGTGCAAAATCGCCGGGATTTTTTTCGCAACGTCGAGCGCCCGGCCCATGACCCTGTCCGTTCTTCCCGCCGATTTTTCCGTTCCCGAAAGCCATATCGCCCTGGCCCATCGTCTGGCCGACGCGGCCGGCGCGGTGATCCGCGGCTATTACCGCACGCCGGTCACGGTGTTCGACAAGGCCGACGACAGTCCGGTCACCGTGGCCGACCGCGAGGCGGAAAGCGCCATGCGCCGCCTGATCGCCGCCGAGGCTCCCGGCCACGGCATCTACGGCGAGGAATGGGGCGTGGAAAACGCCGACGCCGATTGGGTGTGGGTGCTGGACCCGGTGGACGGCACCAAGGCCTTCATCGCCGGCCAGCCCTCGTTCGGCACCCTGATCGCCCTGCTTTACAAGGGGGTGCCGGTGCTGGGCATCATCGATCAGTGCGTGCAGCGGGAGCGCTGGCTGGGGATCGCGGGCCGCCCCACCACCTTCAACGGCCAGGCGGTGCGCGTGCGCGCCTGCCCCGATGTGACGCTGGCCACCCTCTACGCCACCGCCCCAGAAATGTTCAAGGGCGACGACGAAACCGCCTGGAACCGCCTGCGCCCGCTGGCCAAATTGCCGCGCTACGGCGCCGACTGCTACGCCTACGGCCTGCTGGCCCTGGGCTTCGTCGATCTGGTGGTGGAGGCCTCGCTGCAGCCCTACGATTATTGCGCCCTGGTGCCGGTGGTGCAGGGGGCCGGCGGCGTGATGACCGACTGGCAGGGCCGCCCCCTGGGCCTGGCGTCCGACGGGCGGGTGATCGCCGCCGGCGATGCCGTCTGCCATGCCGCCGCCCAGGCGGTGCTGACGGCGCGGACCTGAAGGGGCGAACCGGCATGATGCTGAAACTGTCCGCCGCCCTGCTGGCCGGCCTGATCCTCGCCTCGCCCGTTCTGGCCCGGGCCGACGCGGGAGAGACCGTTTCGGGTCTCGCCATGTACGGCGCTCCCAAATACGGCCCCGGCTTCACCCATTTCGACTACGTCAACCCCAACGCCCCCAAGGGCGGCACGGTGCGTCTGGCCGCGCTCGGCACCTACGACAGCTTCAACCCCTTCATCGTCAAGGGGCTGCCCGCCGCCGGTATCGAGCAGACCTTCGACACCCTGCTGACCGCCTCGGCCGACGAACCCTTCAGCGAATACGGGTTGGTGGCCGAAAGCATGGAGGTGCCCCCCGACCGCGGCTGGGTGGTGTTCAATCTGCGGCCGCAGGCCCGTTTCCACGACGGCAGCCCCATCACCGCCGACGACGTGCTGTTCTCGTTCCAGATCCTGCGCGCCAAGGGCTCGCCCAATTACCGCGCCTATTACCAGAACGTGGTCAAGGCCGAGAAACTGGCCGACCGCAAGGTGCGCTTCACCTTCGCCCCCGGCGACAACCGCGAACTGCCGCTGATCCTGGGGCAGTTGCCCATTCTGTCGAAAAAATACTGGCAGCACCGCGCCTTCGACCAGACCACCCTGGAGCCGCCGCTGGGCAGCGGCCCCTATCAGGTGGCCAGCTTCGATGCCGGAAAGCGGGTGGTGCTGCAGCGGGTGAAAAACTATTGGGCCAAGGATCTGCCGGTCAATCGCGGCCTTTATAATTTCGACCGCATCCAGATCGATTATTACCGCGATTCCACCGTGGCGCTGGAGGCCTTCAAGGCCGGGGATTACGACTACCGCCCGGAAAACGAATCGAAGAAATGGGCCACCGCCTACGATTTCCCGGCGGTGCGCAACGGCGAGGTTCTGGTGCGCACCTTCCCCAACCAGCGTCCCACCGGCATGCAGGGCTATGTCTTCAACCTGCGCCGGCCGCTGTTCCGGGATGACCGGGTGCGCAACGCCCTCTCCTACGCCTTCGATTTCGAATGGACCAACAAGAACCTGTTCTACGGGCAGTATCAGCGCACCGCCAGCTACTTCTCCAACTCCGATCTGGCCGCCACCGGCCTGCCGCGGGGCGAGGAATTGCAGGTGCTGGAGCCGTTGAAGGCCGAGGTGCCGCCCCAGGTCTTCACCACCGTCTATCAGCCCCCCGGCACCGACGGCTCCGATTACGGCGTGCGCAAGAACCTGCATATCGCCGCCGCCCTGCTGCGCCAGGCCGGCTGGGTGGTGAAGGACGGCCATCTGGTGAACGGCGCCACCGGCCAGCCCTTCCGCTTCGAGATCCTGCTGGATCAGCCGGTGTGGGAACGCATCACCCTGCCCTTCGTGCAAAACCTGAAACGCCTGGGCATCAGCGCCAGCGTGCGCACGGTGGACAGCGCCCAGTACAAGAACCGCCTGGACAATTTCGACTTCGACATGGTGGTCGACGTGAAGCCCGAAAGCCTCTCTCCCGGCAACGAGCAGCGGGAATTCTGGGGCTCGGCCAGCGCCGACCAGCCGGGCAGCGCCAATCTGGCCGGGGTGAAGAACCCGGCGGTGGACCGGCTGATCGCCGAACTGGTGGCCGCCCCCGACCGTCCGGCCCTGGTGGCCCGCACCCATGCCCTCGACCGCGTGCTGCTGTGGAATCATTACATGATCCCCCACTGGCATATCGGCTACGACCGCATCGCCTTCTGGAATAAATTCGGCATGCCGCCCACGGTGCCGCGCCAGGGCGCGCAGTTCAGCGCCTGGTGGATCGATCCGGTACGAGCCGCCAATCTGGCCGCCATGCGCAAGCATTGAGAGCCCGGCCATGCTGGTCTATATCCTGCGCCGCCTGCTGCTGATCCCGCTGACCCTGTTCGGCATCATGCTGATCAATTTCGCCGTGGCGCAGATGGCCCCCGGCGGCCCGGTGGAGCAGATGCTGGCCAAGGCGCAGAACCAGACGGTGTCGGCCACCGCCCGCCTGTCGGGCCAGGGCGGCGCGGAAGCGGCGCAAAGCGCCCCCGGCCAGGCGGGCGGCGCCTATCGCGGCGCCCGGGGCCTCGATCCCGCCTATGTGGCCGAGATCCGCCACCAATTCGGCTTCGACATTCCTCCCGGCCGCCGCTTTTTGAAGATGATGCGCGACTATCTGCATTTCGATTTCGGCAAAAGCTTCTACCGCGATGAAAGCGTGGTGGATCTGGTGCTGGAGAAAATGCCGGTGTCCATCTCGCTGGGGCTGTGGAGCACGCTGATCATCTATCTGGTGTCGATCCCGCTGGGCATCGCCAAGGCGATGCGCGACGGCTCGCGCTTCGATATCGTGACCAGCTGGATCATCATCGTCGGCAATGCCGTGCCCGCCTTTCTCTTCGCCATTCTGCTGGTGGTGCTGTTCTGCGGCGGCAGCTACTGGTCGGTGTTTCCCCTGCGCGGCCTGGTCAGCCCCGGCTGGGCGCATCTCCCCTGGCCGCAACGCATCACCGACTATTTTTGGCATCTGGCCCTGCCGCTCACCTGCGTGGTCATCGGCGGTTTCGCCGGGCTGACCATGCTGACCAAGAACTGCTTCCTCGACGAGATCCACAAGCAGTACGTCATCACCGCCCGCGCCAAGGGGCTTTCCGAACGCCGCGTGCTGTACGGCCACGTTTTCCGCAACGCCATGCTGCTGGTGATCGCCGGCTTTCCCTCGCTGCTGATCAGCATCCTGTTCACCGGGCAGATGCTGATCGAGATCATCTTCTCGCTGGACGGCCTGGGTCAGCTGGGCTTCGAGGCGGTGATCAACCGCGACTATCCGGTGATGTTCGGCACCCTTTATGTTTTCAGCCTGTTGGGGCTGGTGCTGAACCTGATCAGCGACCTTACCTATCATCTGGTCGATCCCCGCATCGACTTCGAGGCGCGGAGCTGACCGCCATGGCCCGCCGCCCCCTCTCGCCGCTGACCCGCCGCCGCCTGGCCGCCTTTCGCGCCAACCGGCGCGGCTTCTGGTCGCTGTGGATCTTCCTGGCGCTGTTCACCGCCAGCCTGTTCGCCGAGTTCTGGGCCAACGACCGGCCGCTGCTGGTGATGTATGACGGCCATCTGTCGGTGCCGGTGCTGTTCGATTATCCGGAAACCCGCTTCGGCGGCGATTTCACCACCAACGCCGACTACCGCGATCCCTATATCGCCGAAAAGATCGCCCAACACGGCTGGAGCCTGTGGCCGCCCATCCGCTACAGCTATCAGACCATCAATTTCCACACCCCCAGCCCGGCCCCCTCGCCGCCCACCGCCGACAATCTTCTCGGCACCGACGACGACGGCCGCGACGTGGCCGCCCGCCTGATCTACGGCCTGCGCCTGTCCATTCTGTTCAGCCTGCTGCTGACCGCCGCCAGTTCGGTGATCGGCGTGGCCGCCGGCGCGGTACAGGGCTATTTCGGCGGCCGCACCGATCTTCTCTTACAGCGCTTCCTGGAAATCTGGGGCGGCCTGCCCGAGCTTTTCATCCTCATCATCGTCGCCGGCATCCTGGCCCCCAGCTTCTGGACCCTGCTGGGCATCCTCATGCTGTTTTCCTGGACCGGGCTGGTCTCGGTGGTGCGGGCCGAGTTCCTGCGCGCCCGCAATTTCGACTATGTGCGCGCCGCCCGCGCCCTGGGGGTGTCGGATGGCCGCATCATGTGGCGCCATCTGCTGCCCAACGCCATGGTGGCCACCCTCACCTTCATGCCCTTCATCGCCAGCGGCGCCATGGTGTCGCTCACCTCGCTCGATTATCTCGGCCTCGGCCTGCCCCCCGGCTCGGCCTCGCTGGGCGATCTGTTGCGCCAGGGCAAGGAAAACCTGCAGGCCCCCTGGCTGGGGGTGACCGGCTTCCTCACCCTGGCCCTGACCCTGACCCTGCTGGTGTTCATCGGCGAAGCGGTGCGCGACGCCTTCGACCCCCGGAGAACCAAACTGTGACTGCCCTGCTCGACGTGCGCGATCTCAAGGTGACCTTCGGCCAGGGGGCGGAGCGGGTGGA
The DNA here is from genome assembly GCA_021782815.1 of Pseudomonadota bacterium. Taxonomy (GTDB): domain Bacteria; phylum Pseudomonadota; class Alphaproteobacteria; order Rhodospirillales; family Magnetospirillaceae; genus JAJZGK01. Next base: position 12,717 of record JAJXUO010000050.1, on the reverse strand, counting down.
GGCCGTGCGCGGCGTTTCCTTCCAGCTGGAAAAAGGCCGGACCCTGGCCCTGGTGGGGGAATCCGGCTCGGGCAAATCGGTCACCGCCCTGTCGCTGCTGCAATTGCTGCCCTATCCCCGCGCCCATCATCCGGCCGGCAGCATCCGCCTCGACGGCGAGGAACTGCTGGGCGCGCCCGAACGGGCCTTGCGCCGGGTACGCGGCAACCAAATGGCCATGGTGTTCCAGGAACCCATGACCAGCCTCAACCCCCTGCACAGCATCGGCAAGCAGGTGGGCGAGGTGCTGGAACTGCATCAGGGGCTATCGGGGCGGGCGCTGCGGACCAGGGTGGTGGAGCTCCTCCGCCTGGTGGGGCTGGCCGAGGCCGAGAGCCGCCTGGGCGCCCTGCCGCACGAACTGTCGGGCGGGCAGCGCCAGCGGGTGATGATCGCCATGGCCCTGGCCAACGATCCCGACATTCTCATCGCCGACGAGCCCACCACGGCGCTCGACGTCACCATCCAGGCGCAGATCCTGACCCTGCTGCGGGATTTGCAGGCGCGGCTGGGCATGGCCCTGCTGCTGATCACCCACGATCTCGGCATCGTGCGCAAGATGGCCGACGAGGTGGCGGTGATGCAGGCCGGCGAAATCGTCGAACAGGGCCCGGCCGCCGGGATTTTCGCCGCCCCCCGCCATCCTTACACACAGCGCCTGCTGGCGGCCGAGCCCAAGGGCGCCCCCAACCGCCCCGCCGCCGACGCCGCCGAGGTCATGCGCTGCCAGGAGGTGAAGGTGTGGTTTCCCCAGCGCGGCGGTCTTTTGAACCGGGTGCGCGGCCATATCAAGGCGGTGGACGGGGTGTCCCTGACGGTGCGGCGCGGCCAGACCGTGGGCGTGGTGGGGGAATCCGGCTCGGGCAAGACCACCCTGGGCCTGGCCCTGTTGCGGCTGGTGGCCAGCGAGGGGCCGGTGGTGTTTCTGGGGCGGCCGCTGAACGGCCTGTCGGCCCGCCAGCTGCGCCCCCTGCGCCGCGACATGCAGATGGTGTTCCAGGATCCCTACGGTTCCCTGAGCCCGCGCCTGTCGGTGGGGCAGATCGTCGGCGAGGGGCTGGACGTGCACGGCCTGGGGGGCAGCGGCGCCGAACGCCGCGCCCTGATCGCCCAGGTGCTGGAGGAGGTGGGGCTGGACCCCGCCAGCCAGGACCGCTTTCCCCATGAATTCTCCGGCGGCCAGCGCCAGCGCATTTCCATCGCCCGCGCCCTGATCCTCAAGCCCAGCTTCATGGTGCTGGACGAACCCACCTCGGCCCTCGACGTCTCGGTGCAGGCCCAGGTGGTGGATCTGCTGCGCGATCTGCAAACCCGCCACGATCTGGCCTATCTGTTCATCAGCCACGATCTCAAGGTGGTGCGCGCCCTGGCCGACCATGTGGTGGTGATGAAGGACGGCCATGTCATGGAAAGCGGCCCGGCCGAACGGCTGTTCGCCGCCCCCGCCAGCGACTATACCCGCGCCCTGATGGCCGCCGCCTTCCAGCTGGAGACCGTGTGATGGCCCTGTCGCCCGAACAGATCGAACAGTTGCGGGCCCTGATCGTCAACGCCCGCGCCTGCCACGACCGGGGCGCCCTGGTCGATGCCCGCCGCATGTATGAAATGGCGCGCGGCCTGCTGCCCAATGCCGTGGAATTGCAGGTGGAGCTGGGCCGGGTGCTGATGCGGATGAATTTGCCGGTGGACGCCGCCGCCTGTTTCCGCCGCGCCTGCGCCCTGCAACCGCAGGCCCCCGTGTGCCATTTCAATCTGGGCAACGCCCTGGCCGACTGCCGCGACTACGACGAGGCCTATGCCGCCTATCGCCGCGCCCTGGCCTTGAAGCCCGATTTCGTTCCCGCCCTCAACAATCTGGGCAATGCCCTGATGCTGCTGTTCCATTTCGAGGAAGCCGAGGAAACCCTGCGCCGGGCCATCGCCCTGGCCCCCGATCACGCCCTGGCCCACGTCAATCTGGCCGACGCCCTGTGGGGGCAGAAACGCTTCGCCGAGGCCATGGCCGGTTACGACGAGGCCCTGCGCCTGGCCCCCGAAATGCCGGAGGCGCATCTGCACCGCGCCATCGCCCTGCTGCTGCGGGGCCGCCTGCGCGAGGGCTTCGCCGAACAGGAATGGCGCTGGCGCTCCGACAGCCATCGGCCCACGCAGCGCATTCCTCTGCCGCGCTGGCAGGGCGAGCCGCTGGCCGGCAAAACCATCCTGCTGCATGGCGAGCAGGGCTTCGGCGACGATATCCAGTTCGTGCGCTTTCTGCCGCAGGTGAAGGCCCTGGGGGCGCGGGTGCTGCTGCGGGTGGAGCCCGGCCTGCGCCGCCTCCTCTCCACCATCGACGGCGTGGACGCGGTGAGCGACACCAGCACCCCGGTGCCCGAGGCCGATTACGCCGCCTCGCTCTTAAGCCTGGCGCACCGGCTGGATTGCACGCTGGACACCATTCCCGCCGCCGTGCCCTATCTGGCCGCAGATCCCGCCGACGTGGCGGCCTGGAGGGAAAAGCTGGCCGAACGCCCCGGCCGCAAGGTGGGGCTGGTGTGGGCCGGGGCTCCCCGTCCCGGCCTGGTGGAGGCGGTGCTGCTGGACAGCCGCCGCAGCATGGATCTTTCCAGCCTGGCGCCGCTGGCCGCCGTACCCGGCATCGCCCTCATCAGCGTGCAAAAGGGCCCCAAGGCGGCCCAGGCCCTGATTCCGCCGCCGGGCATGACCATCACCCACCGCATGGACGAGGTGGAGGACTTCGCCGACTGCGCCGCCCTGGTGCAGGCTCTCGATCTGGTGATCACCGTGGACACCGCCACGGCCCATGTGGCCGGGGCCCTGGGCAAACCCTTCTGGCTCCTGAACCGCCACGACGGCTGCTGGCGCTGGCTGATGGAGCGGGACGACAGCCCCTGGTATCCTTCGGCCCGGATCTTCCGCCAGACGCGGCGCGGCGACTGGAGCGACACCATCGCCGAAGTGGCCGCCGCCCTGGCCGACTGGGTGAAAACCTCCTGATCCCGCCCGCAACTACATGCGCGCCGCGTTCATTTCCTTATCGAAACAAGGCCGGGATCACCAGGGGAGTTTCGCCACCGTCAGCAGCGGCAACGGCCCCAGATACAGGGTCTGCCGCTGCAGGCTGAGGGGCACGGTGACCTGGGGTTTTCCATCCGGACCGGGATGCGAGAGGGCGTTCAGCACCATGCGGGCCATCCGGGCGTCCTGGCGGCGCACCGCGCCGTTCTGCGCCAGCCGGTCCAACCCCTGGAACAGGCCGCCGACGGCGCAGGAGCTGGAAAACATCGGCTGCATGGCGTCGTCCAGCGCCAGGGTGCCCTGGCCTTCCAGGGTGAAGGGCGGCCAGTCCAGGGCCAGATGATCCACCTCCAGGGTGCCGCCGCCGTCGCGCCAGGCGGTCAGGGCGCTTTTCAGATCGCCGCGGCCCAGTCCGCCCATCAGCCGCGCCTCCAGCCGGGCCGAGCGCAGGCCGCGCCCCAGGGCCAGGCCGGGCAGATCGGGAAGAGTGGCCCCGGCGAGATCGATACGAAGGCGGAACGATGCCGTGCGCTCGTCCACCGGGCGGCCGGGCGCGGTCAGCCGGGTCAGAACCAGGGTGGCTGCATCCAGGCGCCCGCCCAGCCCCTCCACCCCGGCCAGGTCGAGATCGAGCTGCCGCCAACCCGAGGGGGCGATGGCCACCACCGCCTTGGCCTGACGGGCCTTGATCTCCACCGGCAGCCCCTTCGCCAGGGTCAGGATATGGCGGCCCGGAGCCTGAATCTTCACATGGTCGGGATGCAGCGGCGACAGGCTGACCGACAATTCCGGCCCCTGCCAGCGGTTGCCGGCGGCATCCATCACCGAGGGCGCGTCCAGCACCAGCCGCACCGGCCCGGGGAAACCATGCGTTGCCCGGCTGCCGGTGGTCACGGTCCAGCCCGCCGCCATGCGCTGCGCCGTCCAGTCGTCCAGGCTTTGTTTCATCAGTCGCGACAGGCTGAGCCACCAGGCGCTATAAAGGGCGAACAGCAGCACGGCGGCCACCAGCGCAATCGCTGCGGCGGCCTTGACCGAAATACGGCGGCGGGAGATCTTGATATCCATGGTGGCGCCTTATAACACATTTTCCGCCACCGGACAGGAGGGGGTGCGGTGAGTTTCTGGGTGTTCGGGTACGGGTCGCTGATGTGGCGGCCGGACTTCCCCTTCGAGGAAAGCCAGACGGCGCTGCTGCACGGCTGGCACCGCGCCATGTGCATCCTGTCCACCCACTATCGCGGCACGCCGGGGCAGCCCGGACTGGTGCTGGGGTTGACCCGCGGCGGCAGCTGCCGGGGCGTCGCCTTCCGCGTCGCCGCCGGACGGGAGGCCGAGGTCACCGACATTCTGCACCGCCGCGAACTGATCTCGGATGTTTATACCCCCCGTTTCGCTCCGGTGCGGCTGGCCGACGGCCGCCGGGTTTCGGCTTATATTTTCGTAGCCCGCCCCGGCCATGCGCAATATGCCGGCCCGCTCGACGCGGCGGCGCGGGCGGCGCTGATCCGCCAGGGCCACGGCCATGGCGGCTCCAGCCGCGACTATCTGGCCAGCACCCTGGCCAAACTGGCCGAAATGGGCCTGGGCGGCGGCGAGTTGGCCCGGCTGCTTCGCCTGGTGGATGGTAAGGATCAGACCCGGCGGTAACGCGCCACCGCGCCGCGCTCGATGGCGGCCGAAACCAGGCGGTCGATCTCCAGCTTGTGGCGGATCAGTTCCAACACCCGCAGTTTTTCCTGATTCATCTCGACGTCGGCCACCGCCACGTCGCAGGCCAGGGCATAGGCGGTTTCCCGCAGCTTGCCCGGCAGGGACTGGCGCACCAGATCCAGCACCTTATCGAGTCCGTCGGGCATTTCCAGCATTTCGGCGCAGGCCTCGGCGGTATTGGGCAACAGTCGGGGATCGTAGTCGGCGAAGACCGGCAGGTAATTGACGATCTCGCCGATGGCGCGCAACTCGGCGTCCGACATATCCTGATCGGCGGCGGACACGAGCACCATGGCGTAGATCAAGGCGGCCTGAGTACTGATCATGACGGCTCCTCCCCGCTCTTCATGAAGGGTAAAGTGTAGATCCCCCGGGCCCGCTTGCAAAGACGCCTTGTGAAAGAGGGACGGGCCGTGGCACACCAGCCCCCCGGCCCCGGAACAGCCGACGATAAGGGAGAGACAACCATGTCCGTCACCATTTACCACAATCCCAAATGCAGCAAATCGCGGGAAACCTTGAAGCTGATCGAGGACAAGGGCATCGCCCCCCGGGTAGTAGAGTATCTGAAAACCCCGCCCAGCGCCGCCGAGCTGACGGTGATCCTGCGCCAGCTGGGCCTTGCCGCCCGTGATCTTTTGCGCAAGAAGGAGGCCGCCGAGGCCGGCATCGACCCCGGCTTGCCGGAAGACGCGCTGATCATGGCCATGGCGGCGCACCCGGCGGTGATCGAACGCCCCATCGTGGTGGTGGGCGACAAGGCCCGCCTGGGCCGCCCTCCGGAACAGGTGCTGGAGATCCTCTAAGCCTCGCCGTGCTCGTGGTCATGACCGTCATGGTCATGATCGGGGCCGCCGTGCCCGTGCCGGTGGTGGGCGTCGGGGAAATGGGGATGGCGGTGGACCAGCGGCGCATGCCGGTGAAAATGGCGATGCGGCTCCGAGGCCGCCTCCGCCCCGGCATGGGCATGCTGGTGATGGGCGTCGTGCTCATGCGCATGGTCGTGCGCCAGAGTCTCGTGCGCGTGGTCATGCTCGTGCCGCTCGCTCATATGCAGCCACAGCCCCACGGCCATCAGGCCGCCGGCCAGCAGCAGGCGCGGCGTGACCGCTTCGCCCAGCGCCAGCACCGACAGCAGGGCGCCGACGAAGGGCGCGGTGGAGAAATACGCCCCGGTCCGGGCGGCGCCGAGATCGCGCAGGGCCAGCACGAAGGCGGCCAGACTGAGACCGTAGCCGAAAAACCCCACCAGGGCGCCCACCGCCACCACGCCGGGCGAAGCCCCCCGCGCCCCGAGGATCAAGGCCAGAACCACATTGGTGGCGCCGGCGCCAAGCCCTTTCACGGCGGCGATGCGCAAGGGATCGGCCAGGGCGATCCGGCGGGTGAGATTATTATCGACGGCCCAGCACAGGCAGGCCCCCAGGATGCAGAATGAGGGCCAGACCGCCACGGTGCCGCCGACGGGCCCTTGCCACGACAGCACCACCGCTCCGGCCACGATGGCCGCCATGCCGAGCACGATGCGGCGGTCGGCGTTCTCCTTGAAAACCAGCCAGGCCAAAAGGGCGGTGAACACCCCCTCGGCATTAAGCAGCAGCGAGGCGGCGGCGGCGGCGCTGCCCCGCAAGCCCAGCAGCAGCAGCACCGGCCCGGCCACGCCGCCCGCCAGGATGGCCCCCAGCAGCCAGGGCCAGTCCCGTCGCCCCAGCCGGGCGCGATCCCCCGGCAGCAGCCACCCCAGCGCCGACAGGCCCAACCCCGAGCCGAGATAGAGCACCCCGGCCAGCAACCAGGGGTCCATGGCCCCCAGCAACCGCTTGGCCACCGGCGTGCTGGCGCCGAACAGGGCGGCGGCGGCCATGGCCGCTCCAATGCCGCGAGGAGAAAAACGATCGGTGCGCGTCATGGCGGCAGGATAGGGCCTGGGCGTTCCCCGGCCCATCGAAATCATCGACGACGACGGAAAATCTTGCGTCCGGACGAAAACCGTCCTTTCCTTTGCATCATTTGATCCCATGGAGGCTCCATGCGCGTGCTGCTTGTCGAAGACAATGAGCGTCTGGCCGGACTGATCCGCACCGGACTCGACAAAGCCGGTTTCGCGGTGGATACGTGGGGCACCGCCGCCGAGGGGCGCGAGGCCCTGTCCGCCACACCTTACGATGTGCTGATTCTCGACCTCGGCCTCCCCGACGAGGATGGGCTGGTGCTGCTGCGCGAGCTGCGCGCCCGCCACGACACCCTGCCCGTGCTGATCCTGACGGCGCGCGACGGCACCGGCGACCGGGTCCGGGGCCTGAACGAGGGCGCCGACGACTATCTCCTGAAGCCTTTCGCCATGGAGGAGCTGGTGGCGCGGGTGCGGGCCCTGCTGCGCCGCTCCGGGCGCGCCCTCGAAGCCGTGCTCACCCTGGGCAATCTGCAGTTCAACAGCGCCTTCCGCGAGGCCCGCGTTTCCGGGCGCGTCCTGCCCCTGACCCGCCGCGAACTGGATGCCCTGGAACTCCTGTTCCGCCGCGCCGGCCGCGTGGTCAGCAAGGCGGCGCTGGAAGAGGCCATCTATCCCTTCGACAAGGAAATCGCCTCCAACGCCATCGAAGTGCTGATGCATCGGCTGCGCAAACGCCTGCGCACGGCGGAGTCGAACGTCGGCATCCAGACCATGCGCGGCATCGGCTATATCCTGGCAGAGACCCAATCGTGACCCGCGCCCCCCGCTCCCTGCTGCGCACCATCGCCCTATGGCTGCTGGTGGTGATGACGGTGGGGGTGACCCTGACCGGCCTGCTGATGTACTGGCAGTTCCACACCGACAACGCGCTGGTCCGCCTGCAAACCCTGCGTGGCCAGGCCGACCTGCTGGCCGAGGCCCTGCGTCCCGGCACCGACGGCCACCCCGTCCTTGTCATCCCCGACCGCACCGCCGCCCTGTTCAAGGCCTATGCCACCCATTACGACGTGCTGGACGGCAATAACGGCCGCATGTTGCAGGCCTCGCCCGAACTGACCGAACCCTTGTGGCCCCTTTCCATGCAGAAAAGCGCCGCCAGCCGCCCCACCGGAACCTGGCCGTTCCGCCACCACTCCAACCGCGAGGTTTATTTCGTCACCACCGTTCTCGACGGCGGCGAGCTGCATTACGGCTTAAGCCGCATCATCGTGCTGAACAAGTACCCCTATCTGGTGCAGGTGGCCTCCACCGACCGGGAAATGCTGCTGGATTCCGAAGTGGAGGAATATCTCGACCATATCGGCTGGTTCTGGCTGCCCTTCATCCTGGTGCTGCTGGGCGTCAATATCCTGGTGATCCATCGCGGCCTGGCGCCGTTGCGCCGCGCCTCGGCCCTGGCGGAAACCATCGGACCGCACGGCCTGGCGGAACGTTTGCCGCTGGAGGACATGCCGAGCGAGATCTATCCCCTGGTGGAGGCGGTCAATCAGGCCTTCGACCGCATCGAAACCGCCTATAACGCCCAGCGCGATTTTCTGGCCGACGTCACCCACGAGCTGCGCACGCCGCTGGCGGTGATGAAGGCGCATCTGTCCTTGCAGGAGGAAAGCAGCGATACACGGGCCCTGATGGGCGATCTGGCCCAGTTGGAACGGCTGGTGTTGCAGCTTTTGGACGTGGCCCGGCTCGACGTCCTGCGCATCGGCGAACTGGATCAGGCCGATCTCTGCACCCTGGCCCGCGAGGTGGCGGAATATCTGGCGCCGCTGGCCTTGCGGCGCGACCGCGCCATCGCCCTTTTCGTCCCCGGGCGGCCGGTGCCGGTGCACGGCATCGACGAGGTGCTGTTTCGCGCCCTGCGCAATGTGGTGGAAAACGCCCTGACCCATACCCCTCCCGGCACGGAAGTGCGCATCACCGTCACCGCCGCCCCCGCCGCCATCATCGTCGAAGACCAGGGCCCCGGCATCGCCGAGGAGGACCGGGCCGCCCTCTTCACCCGCTTCTGGCAGAAGCGGCGCGACCGCCGCGGCGGCAATAACCGCGGCGCCGGTCTGGGCCTGGCCATCGTGGCCCGCACCATGCAGGAGCATGGCGGCCGGGTGGAGGTGGATCGGGCCATGGGCGGCGGCGCCCGTTTCACCCTGATCTTCCCCACACGCGATCATCCCTACTGCCTGTAATACCGCCCGGCCAATGATTTGACCCGTTGGGTCAAATCATGCCGAGACGGTAATACCAAGTCGCGATGAGTTTGACTCATCGCGACGCCGGTTAGGAGCAAGGCGACGCGCGCATGAGGGTGCAGTGATCGGTTCCGATCACTGCAATTTGGTATAAGTCCCGTCCCGGGACCGCTCCGCGCCTCTTTGCTCCGCCGCGCGGCGGCGCGACCGTTCCGTCCGTTGCCGGAGGACCATCTTGGCGAACGAGCGGGACTGCCGCACCTCACCTGCCTCCCGGAAATCGGCGATGAACCAAAAAAAAGCGTGGCGCCGGTTGCCCGGCGTCACGCCTTGAAGGAGCCGTTTGCGGCCCCCGCTCCGCCACAGGCGAAGCGGGGACCGCGCGCGGATTACAGCGACGACAGATAGGCGGCCAGCGCCTTGATCTGATCGTTGCTCAGGCTCTGAGCATTGGTGTCCATGGTGTCGTTTTCGCGCAGCTTGCTGCGGAACGCCTCCAACTGGCCCATCAGATAGTCCGAGGACTGCCCGGCCAGACGCGGAATGGCGTCGTTGCCTTCCGCCATCTTGCCGTGGCAGCTGGCGCAGGCCGGAATGCCATGGCTGTCGTCGCCGTTCTGGAACAGGGCCTCGCCCTTGGCCGCCAGGGCCTTATCGGACACGGCCTGACCGGGAGCCGGCGGCTGGTTGGCGAAATACACCGCCAGTTCCTTGATCTGCTGATCGCTCATGGGACCGGCGATGCCCCACATATAGGCCTGGGCATGCGGGTCGCCGCGGCCGCGTTCGCGGAACAGCTTCAGTTCCTGCTCGATATAACCGGCCTGCTGCCCGGCCAGACGGGGGAACAGCGGCGAGGTGGTGGCGCCACCGGCGCCATGGCACTTCGAGCAGACATTGTCGGCGGTTTTGACCGCGGCGGGGCTGATGTCCGCCGCGAACGCACCACCGGCGAAGGCGACCACCAGGGCGGCGGTAGCGCTAAGGATGAGTTTCTTCACGGTAGATCTCCTCGTCAGAACGCGGTCCACAGGCCGAGCATGAAGGTGTTGCCGTCGTTGACCTGGGTTCCAACGCCGTTATAGCCGTAGTTTTGAGCGTTGACCCAGTTATAGAGGGTGTACTGGGCCAGAAGCTTGGTATTCAGCCAAGGCATGTAGTCCAGTTCGAACACTTCATACTGCGTATTGGCGGGAGACCCGACAACGGAGTCGCCGTTGATATGGTTGAAGGTGACGCTGCCGCCATACTTCCGATCATAGAAGTAGCTGCCGGTCAGACGCAGATGGTTCATATCCACGCTCGACTTGCTGTAGCTGTTGGCCAGAACCAGGTTGTTGTTGATGGTCTGGTTCTCATGGATCAGGTTGCCGGCCAGCGAGAAGATGTTGTGCTCGCCGATATACTGATACTGGGCATCCAGGGCGTTGTCGAAATAGTCGTTGTCTTCACCGTTCACCGCGACGCCGTTGGCCGAAGCCCGGGCATACATGCCGAAGGTGCCGATTTCGAAGGTCTGATGGCCCCAATCATGCTCGAAGGCGGCACGCCAGTAGGGCGCCACGCCATTGATGGTCGGGTTGGCCGACGCCCACGCATTATCCACGTAGGTCGTGCCGTTGTTGTTGAAGGCGGAGGAACGGTACAATTCCGTTTCCAGATAGAGGCTATCGTGACCGTTGCTGCTCCAGTTCAGGAAGCCGCCGGCACCGGTCGCCTTCCCAGCCCCAAGCCCTTCGATGAAGGTGGCGGGAATCCCCGTATCGCCCACACCGGGGCCCATGGCGCCGGCTCCGGCCGCCCAAATCAGGGAGCTGTTCCACAGATCGCTCATGGTCACGGCGTCGTTCAAGGTCAGACCGTAGGTCAGCTTGTTGTCGAGGCCCTGATCGGCGAAGCGGATTTCCGAATTGTCGATGCCGAAGGTGCCGCTGGCCTGCTGGAACGTGACCTGCATCTGGGCGCCGAGGTGATCCGAGATCTTGCCGGCGTAGAACAGGCTCAACTGCTGCGGGAACTGAGTGTCATTCCCCTGGGCCGTGCTGCCATTCTTGCTGGTGGTGCGGTTGTTGTTGGACCAGCTGGTATCGGCCTGGATCATCACCGACAGCGGCGGCATGTCGGCCAGCGACAGGCTGGTGCTCTTGGACTGATCCTCGTCGGTCACGGCCGGCTTGGTGGTCAGGGTATAAGCGTTCAGCTTGAACTGACGTCCGAACGGCGTGAGTTCGGGAAAGACGGTGTGGCAGGCTTCGCAAGCCAGACCGGTCTGGCGGGCGTAGCTGGGAACCGCCTGGGCGGATTCCGGCGCCGCGAACAACGCGGCTGCTGCGGCCAGGACCATACCCGCCGTGGCGAGCCCCCCTGAACGCACCCCGGTTAACGAACGTATGCGATGTAGCATGCTGCACTCTCCGTATACGTAAACCCTCCACGGCACCCCAAAAGCCGGAGAGAGCATCGTAATTTTTAAATTCACACAACCGTTCGAGCGCAGGGGCAGCTTATTCGTTCAGATCGAATACGTCTATCGATTATTTCCAATTGGAGATAATCCCTCTGGAACAAAGGAAAGTCTCGCCGACGATAGCGGCCCGCCGCGGATCTGGAACATTAAATGTATCCATGCCGGACACCCCCATGATCGCCGAGAAACGGCAGGATTCCGGGCACAGCACTGATAGCCATGCGATTTATAAGTGTTTTTTTATTATTCCGAATTACCCGAGTTAAAAACTAAACTTTTCCATGCCGCATTTTGGCCACAAAGCCCTTCCCGCCGCCATCCGCTCATCCGGCGCCACCGCGCCGCTGGTTCCGCCCCGACAATTGCGTTATGGTTCTGCCGCATTCACATCAGGGGGCAACATGAAACGTCTTGCCAAACTTACTGTTTGCGCCGCCGCGCTGCTGACCGCCGGCTGCTCCACGCCGCCGGAAAGACCGGCCAGCGCCCAGACCTCGGCCTATCTCTCCTCCTTCGCGCCGCCGCCGGGAGAGGCCCGCGTCTACATCCTGCCCACGCATTCGCAAGGACTGTTCAGCGAGGCCGACGGCCACGCCCGGATCTCCCTCTTCCCGGCCGACAAGGAACGCGGCGTGGTCCTGGGTTCGACCGCGGCCGATCGCTTCCTCGCCTTCGACATCGCCCCCGGCTCGTATGATCTGGTGGCCCATGGCAACGACCCCTTCAGCAAGGTTGAACAACCCCTGGATGTCGCCGCCGGAAAGACCTACTTCCTGCGCCCGGTATTCTTCCGCACCACCCAGGATCTGCACGCCACCGGCAGCACCGGCATGGGATTCGACCCCATCCCCGCCGAGCAGGCCGAGGCCGAGGTGAGCCATTTCGGCATGGCGCCGCTGACGGAAAAAGCCACCGACTTCCTGCGTCAGACCCTGACGCCCGCCGCCCAGCCCATGGCGCGCCCCGCCCCGGCGCCCGTATACGCCCCCGCCCCGGCCGTCGCCGCTCCGGCGCCCGCATATGCCCCCGCTCCGGCGCCCGCATATGCCCCCGCCCAGCCCGCGCCGCAGACAACGGCGTCGCCGCCGCCGCCCGTCGCCGGCGGCACCCTGGAAGAAAAACTGCGCGTGTTGCAGCACCTCTATCAGCAAGGCCTGATCAGCAAGAGCGATCTTGAGGTCAAACGCAAAGCCCTGCTGGACGCCTTCTAAGGCCGTTCGGGCTGAAGAGCGTGATGCATCAATCCGCATCACGCTCTTATACCAAATTGCAGTGATCGGAACCGATCACTGCCCCCTCATGCGCCGGGCGGGTTTCTCCGAAACCCTTGGCTTCGCGCC
>JAJXUO010000109.1 GCA_021782815.1 Pseudomonadota bacterium | reverse complement strand
CGGCGGTGCGGCGCGAGCTGGCCGTCCGCGCCCTGGCCGAGGAGGCCGCCGCCTTCGATCCCAAGACCGACCTGAAACGCATCTTCGCCGCCGCCGAGGCCGCCGGCCTGTCCTGGCCGGACCTCGCCGACGCGCTCAACAGCTACCACGAGACAGGGGCAGGGAGAGGATGACGATGGCACGCCAATTCGCCCTGTTCGGCAGCCTGCCCCGGCGTCCGCGCCGAGTGCTCCTCCGGGTGGTGGACGCCGGTGACCACGGGTGCGTCACCAGCTTCCGATACTTCGTCCATCTGGTCTGTCCCCGCTGCGGTCATGACGCCGAGTGGTGGGAGTTCTCCACCAAGCGGGAATCCCTAACCCAGCCATGCCCGAAATGCAGCCCGGAGGCTCGTGATGCCTGACCGCAACCCCCGCCTCACCGCCGCCGGCCAACTCCTCCACCCCTGCCGCGTCTGTGGCGCCCCGGGCTCGTTCGGGTTCGGCGTCCGGCTGCTCAAGGGGCAATTGGGCACCTGGTACTGCGGCGACCATCGGCCGGGGCGCCCGGCGCACCAGGCTGCGGCGCCGGCGCCGGCGCCGGCCGGGCAGATGAGCCTGTTCGGGGGCGGCCATGGTTGACGGCCACGCCACCCGCTGGGCGGTGTTCCAGGCGCTGTGGCACCGCCGGGGCGAGGCCGAGGTCTCGCCCATCGATCAGCTGGCCCTCTGGCACGACCGCGCCGCCGGCGACGAGGAGATCGCCGCCGACCTGGTGCGGATCGCCCACGAGTCCACCTCCCATCGCCACCCCGGCGACGGCAAGCCGACACCCTGGCTGCGCATCGGCCGCGCCGGCATCGAGCTGGACATCATCCTGCCCGGCCGGCCGCTGCCCGAGCCGCCGGAGGTGGTCACGCTCGGCCAGGCCGAGGTGGTCGCCATCGCCCGCCAGCTGCTGGCCGACGACGAGCCGCCCGAGGCAGTCGTGCCGGGCGGAACGCTGGCGGTGACCAGGTTGCCCATGCCGCCCAGCCCGCCACCGCCGCCACCACCAGCGTCGCCTCCGCCCAAGCCGAAGGCCGCCCGGCCGCCGGCGCCGCAACTGAGCCTGTTCTGAGGACTGCCATGACCGCTCCCGACTTCCCCGACCGCAAGCCGATGCTGGCCAAGGTCCATCTGGCCCGCAAGGATCTGGGCCTGGACGACGAGACCTATCGCGCCGTCCTGGTCCGGGTCACCGGCAAGACCTCCTCCGCCGCCTGCCAGCGCCGCCAGCTGGTCGACCTGCTGGCCGAGTTCAAGCGCCTGGGCTGGGCCGGCGCCGACGGTCGGAAGAAGTCCGACAAGGCGCATGTCCGCAAGGTCTTCGCCCTGTGGGAGCAGATGGCGGCCGACGGCATCCCCCGCATCCCCGGCCGCGCCGGCCTCTTGGCTTTCGTCCAGCGCATGGCCGGGGTGGACGATCCCGAATGGATGAGCCCGGAGCAGGCCACCCGGGTGATCGAGGCGCTGAAGGCCTGGCGGGCGCGGGAACTGGCGAAGCGGGGGGCGGCGTGAGTCTGAATGGCAACGTCGCCTGGGGCGAAGTCGTGGGGATCATCGGCAAGGCCGCCGCCGAGCGGCTGTCGGCCGGCCGGGGCGGCCGCTCGGTCTATGTCCCCGAAAAGACCCCTGGCGCCGCAAGCCCCCTGGTGGCTCTGGTCGGAAGCGCGGCGGCCTCCGCCATGGTTTCCGCCTTCGGGGGCGCCCGCATCGAAGTGCCGTTAGCGGGCAGCAAGCGCGCCGAAATCCGGCGCCTGCGTGCCAGCGGCTTGACGATTTCGGAAATTGCTGCCGAGATGCGGTGCTCGCGCCGCCATGTCTTCGCGGTGCTGGCCGAGCCGCCGCCGGACCCCCCTGAGCCGCCCCCGCTGCTGGCTCGCATGGGGGTGGGGTGAACCCCTTCACCCTGACCCCTACCCCCGCACACGGATAGCGTTCCACCCGGTTCAACACCGGGAGCGCAGCCGTGTCCGACACCCCCGATACCGAAACCTGGGCGGCCGATCAGCCCGACGACGTCATCCTGGCCGCCACCCTGCTGGGCGAGGCGCGCGGCGAGGACCGCCTGGGCCGCGAGATGATCGCCAGCGCGGTGATGACCCGCGTGGCCATCGCCAAGGAACATCGCGCCAAGTACCATTCGGCCTTCTGGTGGGGCGAGACTCCCCGTGAAGTCTGCCTCAAGCACCTGCAGTTCGACTGCTGGAACGAGCGCGACCCCAACTACCCCAACCTGCCGGCGCTCACCCGCCATCCCCTGTGGCCCGAGGCCCTGGAGATCGCCCGCGAGGCCATCGCCGGCCGGCTGCCCGACCAGGCCAATGGGGCCACCCACTACCTCAACCCTCGCGCCGTGGCGCGCCAGCCCGACTGGGCGGTGCCGGCCAACGAGCGGGCCGAGCATCTGCACCACGTCTTTTACCGGGTGGTCTGATGAGCGGCGTCACCCTGCAATTCTGCGCCTTTCGCTCGATCTTCGGCGCCCTGATCCCATGGTTCACCCAAGGGGTGGTGGGGCATGTGGACGCGGTGCTGGGCGACGGCAGCCTGCTCGGCGCCCAGCACCAGGACGGCCTGGGCGGCCAGCCGGCGGGGGTGCGGGTCCGTCCGGCCTCATACGTCGCCGAGTCGGGGGGCCTCGACGTCGTGCGGGTGACCATCCCGGCCGGCGCCGACCAGGTGGCCGCGTTCGAAGCGTTCCTGCACGCCCAGCTCGGCAAGCCCTACGACACGCGCGCCATCGAGGCGTTCGTGCTGGGCCGCGACTGGCGCACCCCGGATGCCTGGTTCTGCTCGGAGCTGCAAGCCGCGGCCCTGGAGCACGCCGGCATCGTGCGCCCGCTCGCCGCGCCGGAAAACAAGGTGACCCCGGCCGCGCTGCTGCTGGTCTGCTCGGCGCTGGCGCCCGTCGTTCCGCCCGAGTGGCCGGCATGACCGCCCTGTTCGTCGGCCTCTGCGGCCTGGTCGCCGCAAGCTACCTGGCGCCCGTCGTCGCCGGGCTGAAAGCCCTGTTCAACGACGATTCAACCCTCGACTTCGGAGGTCCCCTGTGAAGGGCTATCGCACCCTGCTGTTCAACCTGATCGCGGCCGTGGCCGGTCTGATCGGGGTTCACCTGGCCCCCGCGACGGTGGGCTGCTACGCCGATCTGATCGTGCTGGTGCTCGCCGCCGGCAACGCCGTCCTGCGGTTCGTCACCACCACCCCGGTCGGCCGCAGCCAGCACCCCGGAGCGGAGGCGTCCGTGTCCGAGATCGCCGAGGCGGTCGCCCGGCGCCTGCCGAAGATCGACCCGGCGGAGATCGCGGCCCTGCTGCCGGCGCCGGCCGCCGCCGGCCCGGCCACTGCGGCGCCCGCGGTCGATTTCGCCGCCGTCGCCGAGTCCCTGGCCAAGGCCCTGGACGGCGTCCAGGCGGCCCATGCCGCCGTCACCGCCGCCCTGCCGCCGGTCGCCCAGGCCGTCGATCCCGCTCCGCAGCCCACCGCGGCGCCGCAGGCGTCCGCCCCCGTTCCCCAGCCGGTCCCGGCCGCCTAACCCCAGCGAGGTCTCCATGTCCCTCCGCAACGCTATCCTTTCCGCCGCTGCCGTCGCCGTCGTCGCCCTGGTGGCGGCGTGCCAGGACGGCGCCCTGACCCCGGCGGCGCAGAATGCCATCAAGGTGGCCTGCAATGTCGACGCCCTGGCCCAGCCGGTGGCCGTGACCCTGGCGCCCGGCGTGGCGCCCGGCCTGGCCCCCATCGCCGCCACCGACGCGGCGCTGGTCCACCCCGCGGTGGTCGAGGCCTGCAAGGCGGTCAAGCTTTGCTGGTAGGCCGTGATCACCTGGGGATAATTGATGTCGGTGAGCTGAGACTGCTGGGTCTGCAACTGCAGGGTCAGGCTGGAATTCATGTTCTGCACCGCTTGTACCTGCTGCAGGCGCGTGCCGATGGCGGCCTGAGTGTTCAATAACGTTGTCTGGGCCTGGTCCAGCCCGGCGATGGCGTTGCCGATGGCCTGGGCGCGCTGGGCGTTCGCGCCGGGTGCGGAGGCGTTCATGGAAAAGGCCTGCCGCAAATTCTGGAATATCGTGAACAGGCTTTGATGTCCCGCGGCGGCGATGGAAAAGGTGTCGCCGGAGGCGGGGGTGCCCTGCACTGGCACGTTGAGCACTGCGGTGCCGCTGCTGGATGGAATGCCGATGCTCATGCCCGGTGTGAAGGTGCCCGAGGCGACCACCCCCGATGCGCTCATGCCGCTGCCCGTGCCGCTGGTGACCGTGTAGGTTTGCGTTCCGCCGTTGGCGGCGCTGCCGCTGAAGCTGATCTGGTATTGGGTCTGGTTTACCACGAGCAGTTGCTGGGCGAGTGAGGTGTTGACGACGCTGCCTGGCCCCGCCACCGCGCCGCCGGTGTTGGCCCCCGAGGCGGCGACGGTGAAGCTGCCGTTGCCGGCAGGAATGTCCATGAAAATCGCGCTGCCCGGGTCGCTTACCGGCGCCTGCATGGCGGAGCCTATGGTGAGCTGGTTTTGCGCGCTGTCGCCGGAATATTGCACCTGGCCGTTCGACGTAAGTGAGAAAGGCTGGGTTTGGTTCTGGCTGCCCGCAAAGAGGTAATTGCCTTGGCCGTCCTGGGTATTGGCGTATTGCAGCAACTGCTGCAGGTAGCCGCCCATGGTGTTGGCGGCGTTGGTCAGATCCTGGCCGCTCACCGTGGCGTTGTTCATTTGCAGGGCCAGGCTGCGAACCTGGTTGAGCAGAGTGCCGGCGCTTTGCAGCGTGGAGGATTCCAGTTGCAGCGAGTTCTGGGCGTTCTGGCCGTTCTGCTGGTAGCTCGCCAGGCGGTTGAGCTGGCCGGCAAGGCCGACCACTTGGGCGGAGTCCACCGGATAATCGGCCGGATTGGTGAGGCGGTTACCGGTGGAAAGCTGCTGGCTCAGATTGCCGATGGTGGCTTGCTGGTTGAGCATGCCTGCGAGGCTGGCGGTGTAGAACTGTGGCGTGCTGATGCGCATGGTGTTTCCTTACAAGGCTTGCAGCAGCGACTGGAACAGGCTCGCGCCGACTGAAATGGCCTTGGCCGCGGCCTGGTAGGCCTGCTGGTATTGCACCAGGTTGGCCGCTTCCTGGTCGAGGTTGACGCCGGACACCGATTGCTGCGCGGCCGTGGCCTGCTGCGCCACGGCCTGGTTGGCGGCCAGCGATGTTTGCGATTGGTTGGCCGCG
>JAJXUO010000108.1 GCA_021782815.1 Pseudomonadota bacterium | reverse complement strand
GCTTTCGGAGTAACTGTTGGCGCGGCAGGTGGCCTGGCCATGGTCGTAAAGCTGCATGGTGACCCCCACCACCTCCCAGCCCTGCTCCTTGAGCAGGGCGGCGGTGGCCGAGGAATCCACCCCGCCCGACATGGCGACGACGATGCGCGCCATCGTGCCTTACTTGTCCACGCCCATGTTGCGGGTGGCGGCGGGCAGATGCGCCACCAGGCCATCCAGTTGCGGCGTCATGATCAGCTGGCAGGCCAGGCGCGAGGTCTGGGTCAGGCCGAAGGCCAGATCCAGCATATCCTCCTCGTCGTCGGCGGCGGCGGGCAGACGGTCGAACCAGGCGGCATCGATCACCACATGGCAGGTGGAGCAGGCCAGCGAGCCTTCGCAGGCCCCCTCCAGATTGATCTTGTTGCGGTGCGCGATTTCCAGCACCGACAGCCCTTCCGGCGCCTCCACCTCGTGGCGGGTGCCGTTGGGGTCCACAAACGTCATCTTCGGCATTCTAAAAGTCCCTTTTTATGTATGTCCCTCAGGCGCCGGGCGTCGGGTTACGCCCGACTTGGCTGTCCTCACTTATGCCTCCGCGCACGCGCTCCAGCAACGCTCCGGCGCCCTCAACGGGCTAGTCAGCCGCCAAGGCGGCTTCCAAACTATATGTCCCTCAGGCGCCGGGCGCTGGCGTACCGCCAGCGTGGCTGTCCTCACTTATGCCTCCGCGCACGCGCTCCGGCAATGCTCAAGCGTCGGGGAGCAGGGTTTGGTCCAGGCGGTCCACGCTCACCCCGGCCAGGGCCTGGCGGATGCCGCGGTCCATGCGCCGTTCGGCGAAGATCTTGGTGGCCGCCTCCAGGGCATCGATGCCGGCCTGCACCGCGGCGCGGTCGGTTCCGGAGAGCAGCGCCTCCAGGGCGGCCAGGGCGGCCTCGATCCCGGCCAGTTCCCCGGCCGAGAGCAGATCCTTGTCCACCGCCAGGGCGGCCTTCACCGCCAGCAGCGAGCGCCCGGCCTCCACCTTGGTTTCCGTCAGCAGGCGAAGCTCCATATCCTCGCGGGCATGCAGCATGGAGGCGCGCAGCATTACCGCCATTTCCTCTTCCGACAGGCCGTAGGAGGGCTTAACCGACACCTGCTGTTCCACGCCGGTCACCGTTTCCCGGGCCGAAACGGTGAGCAGGCCGTCGGCATCCACGGTGAAGCTGACGCGGATGCGCGCCGCCCCCGCCGTCATCGGCGGAATGCCGTGCAGCACGAAGCGGGCCAGCGAACGGCACTGGTCCACCATCTCGCGCTCGCCCTGCACCACATGGATCAGCATGGCGTCCTGGCCGTCCTGATAGGTGGTGAATTCCTGGGCCAGGGCCACCGGAATCGGCGTATTGCGGTGGATCACCTTTTCCACGATGCCGCCCATGGTCTCCAGACCCAGGCTCAGGGGGGTCACGTCCAGCAGCAGGGTGTCCGAGCCCACGGTCAGGGCCTCGGCCTGCAGGGCGGCGCCCACCGCCACCACCTCGTCGGGGTTGATGTCGGCCAGCGGCGGGCGGCCGAACAGCTCCGCCACGCGGCGGCGCACCAGCGGCACGCGGGTGGAGCCGCCCACCAGCACCACGCCCTTGACCTCGTCGGCCGTTACCCCGGCATCCTCCAGAACCCCCCGGCAAATGCGGATGGTGCGCTCCACGAAGGGTTCGGCCAGGGCCTCGAAGGTGGCGCGGTCCAGGGCATGGCGGCTGGGTTGATCGCCCAGATCGATGAACCATTCCCCTTGCGTGCTCACCGACAGGCATTCCTTGGCGACGCGGGCGGTGGCCAGGGCCTGCTTGGCCTCGGCCGAGGTCAGGGTGCTGTGGCCCAGCGCGGCGGCGCGCTCGGCCAGGAAATGCTCGGCCACGGCATGATCGAAATCGTCGCCGCCCAGGGCGGCGTCGCCGCCGGTGGCGCGCACCTGGAACACGCCCTTTTCCATATGCAGCAGCGAAATATCGAAGGTGCCGCCGCCCAAATCGTAAACGGCGTAAAGCCCCTCGGCGCCGTTATCCAGGCCGTAAGCCAAGGCGGCGGCGGTGGGCTCGTTGACCAGGCGCAGCACCTCCAGCCCGGCCAGACGGGCGGCGTCCTTGGTGGCGGTGCGGGCGGCATCGTCGAAATAGGCCGGCACGGTGATCACGGCGCGGTCCACCCCCTTGCCCTGCGCCGCCTCGGCGCGGGCCTTGACGGCGCGCAGGATATCGGCGGAAATCTCCACCGGGGTCAGGGTGCGGCCGGCCACCTTGAGGCGCACCATGCCGCCGGCGGCGGCGCTGTCCAGCTCGAAAGGCAGGGTGCCGGCCACCGCCTTCACATCGGCCACGCCGCGCCCCATCAGCCGCTTGATGGAGCTGATCACGGTGTCCGGGCGTTCCAGCAGCTGGCGGCGGGCCTCGCGGCCCACCAGAACCGTGCCGTCCTCGCCATAGGCCACCACCGAGGGGATCAGCCCGTTACCGTCGCCATCGCGCAGCACCCGGGTTTCGCCATCGTGGGCCAGGGCCACCACCGAATTGGTGGTGCCAAGATCGATGCCCACGGCCAAACCGCGATCATCGGCGTGGGGATCGGGGGTCTGGCCCGGTTCGTGGATTTGCAGCAGCATCAGAAATCGTGCCTTGTCAGTCGCATGCGGCGCGCCTTGGCCTCGTCGGCCAGCTTGCCCAGATATTTGAGGCGGGTGGTCAGGCGGCCGGCGCCGTCCAGATCGTCGGCGGCGAAGGCGGCCGACAGCGCTTTGACGCAGGCCGCCACATCCTGCTCGGCCTTGGCCTGCAGCTTGGCCACCGCCTCGGGGCCATCGGCCTCGGCCAGGGCCTCGCGCATTTCCATGGCCTCCATCAGCAGGGCAGGATCATCCACCGTGCCCGCCTGCTCCACATTCACCACCTGCCCGGCCAGGCGCAGCAGATAGGCGGCGCGGCGCAACGGATCCTTCAGGGTTTCGTAAGCGTCGTTCAGGGCGGTGGCCTGCTGCTGCGACAAGGCCCGCTCTTTGGGCGAGCGGGTGGCGAAGCGATCGGGATGCAGGCGGCGCTGAAAGCCGAAATACTGGCGGTCGAGATCGGCGGGGGCCAGATCGAAGCCGCGCGCCAGCCCCAGCCGGGTGAAATGATCGGCCTGCCCCGGCGCCTGCACCGCCCCGCAGGTGGAACAGAACAGCGCCCGCGCCGAAACCGGCCCCTTGCACGACCAGCAGGGCAGCAGCGCGGCGGCGGCGGCGGGAAGAGTGTCCTTGGTCATCATCGTCACAAACCGGCCGGGCGGCGCCGCTCAGACATGGAAGGACTCGCCGCAGCCGCAGCGGCCCTTTTCGTTGGGATTGCGGAAGACGAAGCCGTTTTGCATCTTCTCTTCCACGAAATCCATCTCGGTGCCCAGAATGAACATGGTGGCCTTGGGATCGATCAGCACCCTTATCCCGGCGGTTTCCACCACCTCGTCCATGGGCGAGGCCTCGTCGGCGAACTCCAGGGTATAGGCCAGGCCCGAGCAGCCCTTGCTGCGCACGCCGATGCGGATGCCCGCCGAGGGCTTGCCCCGGCTGTCCAGCAGGGCTTTCACCCGCTCCACCGCGGCCTCGGTCAACGTCAGGGGCGCCATGCGTTCAGCAGCCATGCTTTTGTTCCTTCCACCAGACCAGAAATCCGTGCATCCGCCAACGCCGGCCTACTCGGCCTTGGCGTCGTGCTTCTTCTTGTAGTCGGCAACGGCGGCCTTGATAGCATCCTCGGCCAGAACCGAACAGTGGATTTTGACCGGCGGCAGGGCCAGATGCTGGGCGATATCGGTGTTCTTGATCTGCTCGGCCTCGTCCAGGGTCTTGCCCTTGACCCATTCGGTCACCAGCGAGCTGGAGGCGATGGCCGAGCCGCAGCCGAAGGTCTTGAACTTGGCGTCCTCGATGATGCCCTCGGCGCTGACCTTGATCTGCAGCTTCATGACGTCGCCGCAGGCGGGCGCGCCCACCAGGCCGGTGCCCACATTTTCCTCTTCCTTCTGGAACGCCCCCACATTGCGGGGATGTTCGTAATGGTCGATGACCTTATCGCTGTAAGACATGGCGTGCTCCTGTTCTCAAATCGTGGCGGGGCGGCAGGCTCAGTGCTCGGCCCACTGGATGGATTTAATGTCGATGCCTTCGAGATGCATGTCCCAAAGGGGGCTCAAGGCCCGCAGCCGGGTCACCGCCTCGGCGATGTGATCGATGGCGAAATCCACCTCGGCCTCGGTGCTGAAGCGGCCCAGCCCCAGGCGCAGCGAGGTATGGGCCATCTCGGCGTCGAGCCCCAGGGCGCGCAGCACGTAGGAGGGCTCCAGCGAGGCCGAGGTGCAGGCCGAACCCGACGACACCGCCAGATCCTTCACCCCCATCATCAGTCCCTCGCCCTCGACGAAGGCGAAGCTGATATTGAGATTGCCCGGCAGGCGGTGATCGAGATCGCCGTTGACGGTGATCTCCGGCAGGCGGGCCCGCAATCCGTCGAGAAGGCGGGTGCGCAGCGCGGTCAGGCGCGCCGCCTCGGCCCCCATCTCGGCCTGGGCGATGGCGCAGGCCTCGCCTAAGCCCACCACCAGCGGCGTGGCCAGGGTGCCCGAACGCATGCCGCGCTCCTGGCCGCCGCCGTTGATCAGGGCCTGCAGGCGCACGCGCGGACGGCGGCGCACGTAAAGGGCGCCGATGCCCTTGGGGCCGTAGATCTTGTGGCCGGAAATGCTCATGAGGTCGATGTTCATGGCGTTGACGTCCAGCGGGATCTTGCCCACCGCCTGGGCGCAGTCGGTATGGAAGAACACCCCGTGCTTGCGGCAGATCGCCCCGATCTCGGCCAGGGGCTGCACCACGCCGATCTCGTTGTGCGCCGCCATCACCGAAACGACGGCGGTGCGATCGGTGATCGCCGCTTCCAGACGCGCCAGATCCACCAGGCCGTTGACCTCCACCGGCAGATAGGTCACCTGGAAACCTTCCGTTTCCAGATGGCGGCAGGTGTCGAGCACGCATTTATGCTCGGTCACCAGGGTGACGATGTGATCCTTCTTGTCGCGGTAGAAATGCGCCACGCCCTTCAAGGCCGTGTTGTTGGATTCCGTCGCCCCCGAGGTGAAGATGATCTCCTTGGCATCGGCGCCGATGATCGCCGCCACCTGCTCGCGCGCCCGCTCCACCGCGTCCTCGGCTTCCCAGCCGTAGAGGTGATTGCGCGAATGCGGATTGCCGAA
>JAJXUO010000049.1 GCA_021782815.1 Pseudomonadota bacterium | reverse complement strand
CGGAGCGGCCTGGGCCAAAGCGGCACCGGCCAGCAGGGTCGAGCAGGCGGTGGCGAGCAGAATGGTGCGGAGACTCTTCATGACTGTGCCTCTTTCACATCGGTGAAAATGGTTGATGGCGCCGAATTCAAGCGGCGCCATGGCATGATCATGAAACCAGGACGGGGGGGAAGGCAAGCGGTCTTTCACCTTGAAATATTATACTTTATCGGTATGGCTCCATCCGCCGCCCAAGGCGCGGAACAGTCCCACCAGGGACTGCAGATGGGTGAGGCGGGCCGCAAGATAGCTGTCCTCGGCGCTAAACCAGGTGCGCTGGGTATTGAGTACGCTGACCAGGTCCACCGTGCCGCTGGCCAATTGCGCCTGTGAAATCTCGAAGGCGGTCCGGGCGGTGCGGGCGGCGGCCAGGGCGGCTTGTTCCTGGCGCTTTCCGGCCTCGGCGGCGGCCAGGGCGCTTTCCACATCGGCGTAGGCGTTGATCACCGCCTTGCGGTAATCCGCCGAGGTTTCCTGCCAAAATCCCTGTTCCAGTTCGATGCCGCCTTCGAGGGCGCCGCCCTGGAAGACGGGCTGGCTGATGCTGGCGGCCAGGGCGTAGACCACGCCGCCGGGTTTGGTCAGCCCCGACAGCAGGGCGCTTTCCACCCCGCCCTCGGCGGTGAGGGCGATGTCGGGGAACAGGGCGGCGTGGGCCTCCTTGATATTGGCGTTGGCGGCGCGCAGCTGGGCCTCGGCCGCCGCCACGTCGGGGCGGCGGGCCAGCAGCCCGGCGGGCAGGCCGGCCTCGACGGCGGGAACGCCGAGATCCCCCAGGCCGCCCCGGGGCAGGGGCAGGCTTTCCGGCAGTTCGCCCACCAGCAGGGCCAGGGCGGCGCGGTTCTGGCGCACCCCCTGCTCCAGCGGCGGCAGGGCGGCGGCCAGACCGTCCACCACGCTTTGCTGCTGGGCCACATCCAGGGCCGAAACGGTGCCGGCGCCGAGGCGGGCGGTCAGGGCCTCCAGGGTCTGGCGGGCGGCGTCCAGATTGCCCTGGGCGGCGCGCAGGCGGTCCTGCCCGGCCAGAATGGCGAAATAGGTGTCGGCCAGATCGGCCTCCAGGGTCAGGGCCGTGGTCTCGCGGTCGAAACGGCTGGCCTCGGCCAGAGCCTTGGCGGCCTCCACCTGATCGGCGTAGCGGCCCCACAGATCCACCTCGTAGCTGGCGCTGGGCAGCAGGCCGTAGAGATTGGCGCCCACCGGCGGTTTGCCGCCGGAGGTGGGGAGGCGGGTGCGCTCGCCTTGGGCGCTTAAGGACAGGCTGGGCCACAGGGCGCCGCCGGCGATCTTCACCTCGGCGTCGGCCTGGCGCACGCGGGCCACGGCGGCGGCCAGATCGGGGTTGGCGCGGCGGGCCTGGTCGAGCAGGGTCATCAGGGTGGGCGAGTGGAAGCCCCGCCACCAGGTGGCGGCGGGCCAGGCGCCGGCCCGATCCTGATTGCTCCAGGCCTGGGGGGCGGGCTGTTCGGGGCGGTGGTAGTCGGGGCCGACCGAACAGGCGGCGAGGGCAAGCAGGGAACAGGCCAGAAGCAGGGATTTCATCGATGATCGTCCGGGTGCCCGAAATGGCTGGAAACGAAGGCGGCGCGCCCGGCATCCGACATCTGGGGGATGGTTTGGCTGAAGGTGGCGCGGAACAGGGTGCGCTCGGTCTGGTGGGCGGCATGCATGGCGTCGGCGGCCTGGTGGAAGGCGGCGGCGTCGAAGGGGCGGCGGGTAATGGTGCCCGCCAGACGGTCGAGCGCGGCGAGAAAGGTCTGGCGGGCCTGATCGATGGCCGGCCGGCGGGCGGTGAAATTGCGCCGCAGCAGGGCGGCGTCGTCCGGGGGCAAGGCCCGGGCGACGTCGGCGATGATCACCTCCGGCGACGGCTCGGGCAGGGTGACGGTTTGGGGATGGGGCAGCAACGCCCCGCTGATCAGCCAGCCGGCCAGAAAGATATTGAGGCCGATGGACAGGGCCAGCAGCAGCGGCCCGGAACAGATGCGACGCCCGGTCATGGTCTCAGCCTCCCCAGCCCGACGGCAAGGTGACGGCGGCCAGAAGATCGGGGCGCGGCGCGGTGCCCTGGTGCAGGGCCACGTTCACCACGCAGCCCAGCACGAACAGGGCGCAATAGGCGGCGCTGGAGCGGGCGGTGAGCCAGGTGAACCACGAGGCCGCGGCGGTTTCCAGCCGGGCCTGGCGCAGCAGCACGGCGCGGCTGACGCGGTCGATGCGCTCCGCCCCGATGACGGGCGAGGCGTGACGGAGCAGCCGGTCCAGGTCTTCGTCGGTCATGGCGTTATCCCCTTGTGATCTTGTCGGCCAGGGCGGCCTTGATGGCCCGGCGCGCGCGGGCCAGCAACTGCTCGAACGCGCCGGTGGAAATTCCCATGATCTCGGCGGCCTCGCGGCCGCTGAAATCCTCGAAATAAAACAGCGTCACCGCCGCCCGCTGGCGGTCGGGAATCCCGGTCATGGCCGCGGCCACGGCCAGCCGCTCCTGGCGGCGGGCGATGGCCTCGGGCGGCAGTTCCCCCTCCTCGGGCAGCTCCTCGGCGCCGTCCAGCGGCACCAGGGCGGGGCGTCGCCGCCGGTCCAGGCTGAGATTGAGCACGATGCGGTGCAGCCAGGTGGTGAAGCGGGCCCGTCCCGCGTCCCAGCGTCCGGCATGCTGCCACACCCGCATGAAGGCCTCCTGCGCGATCTCGTCGGCATCGCCGCCGCTGCCGGTAACGCCCTGGGCGATGGCCAGGGCGCGGCGCATATGGCGGCGGACCAGCATCTCGAAAGCCACGGCGTTGCCCTGGGCCACGCGGCGCATCAAAACCTCGTCTTCTCCGCCGGGCGGCGCTGCGTCTGTCTCGGGGTCGCCTGGGGTCATTCCTTCTGCCTTGGGGCCGTCTGTTCCGATGATACGTGCCACAGGGGGCGGCCCTTACGCGAGCGGCAAAAATTTCGGCGACTGCGAAAAGTGCCGTCAGTCGGACGGGGGCTGGCGCGTATCATGCCCGGTTTCCAGTGATCGGGCCCGTGCGGGCCGAAGGACAGTTCATGTATAAAAGGGCGTTGCTTACCACCCTCTCCGTCGCCGTGGCCGCCGCCGGAGCGGTATGGGCCGTTCTGGCGCGAGATCCGGCGCGGGCGGTGCGGCCCGAGACGGCGCCGGCCATTCCGGTGGGGATCGCCACCGTCGAACGGCGCGACATGCCGGTCTATCTGGAGGGGCTGGGCGCCGTGCAGGCCTTCAACATGGTCACCATCCGGACCCAGGTCGATGGTGAACTGGTGCAGGTGCTGTTCCACGAGGGCCAGGACGTGCGCAAGGGCGATCTTCTGGCCCGCATCGATCCCCGCCCCTTTCAGGCCGCCTATGATCAGGCGGTGGCCAGGAAGGCCGCCGACCAGGCCCAGCTGGCCAACGCCCGCCTGGACGAGGCCCGCTATGCCGGGCTGGTGGGGCGGCAATATATCTCGCGCCAGCAGCTGGATACCGCGCGGGCCCAGGTGGCCCAACTCGCCGCCACCGTGGCCGGCGATCAGGCCGCCATCGAAAGCGCCAGGGTCAATCTGGTTTATACCCGTATCACCTCGCCGCTGGACGGGCGAACCGGCATCCGGCTGGTGGACCAGGGGAACATTGTGCACCCCGGCGACGCCAGCGGCTTGGTGGTTGTCACCCAGCTGCAGCCCATCTCCGTGATCTTCACCCTGCCGGAGGATGCCGTCACCCCCATTCTCAAGGCGATGCGCGGCCATCGCCTTGCCGTGGACACCCTGTCGCGCGACGATCGCGAGCGGCTGGACCATGGCGAACTGGTGCTGGTGGACAACCAGATCGACCCCGCCACCGGCATGGTCAAGCTGCGGGCCACCATGCCCAACAAGGCCGGGCTGCTGTGGCCGGGTGAATTCATCAATGGCCGTCTGCTGGTGGAGCGCCATCTCCAGGTGCCGACCGTTCCGGCGACGGCGGTGCTGAACGGCCAGCAGGGCCGGTACGTCTGGGTGGTGCGCGGTGACGGCACGGTGATCAGCCGGTCCGTGACCGTCGGCCCCGGCGCCGATGATCTGGTCGAGATCCTGTCGGGCGTTTCGCCCGGCGAGAAGGTGGTGTTCAGCGGCCAGTACCGGTTGCGGACCGGCGCGCGGGTCGCGGCGCTGGCGGCCCCTTCCGAGGGCGGGGCGGTGAAGTAACATGAGCCTGTCCACGCCCTTCATCCGCCGTCCGATCGCCACCACCCTGCTGATGGCGGCCATCTTTCTGGCCGGCCTGGTGGCTTTCCCGCTGTTGCCGGTGGCGCCGCTGCCCCAGGTGGATTTCCCCACCATTCTGGTGACCACCACCTATCCCGGCGCCGATCCCAAGACCATGGCCTCGGTGGTGACCACGCCGCTGGAACGGCAGTTCTCGCAAATTCCCGGCGTGGCGCAGATGACCTCCACCAGCCTGCTGGGCAGTTCGTCCATCATTTTGCAGTTCGATCTCGATCGCAGCATCGACGCGGCGGCGCAGGACGTGCAGGCGGCCATCAATGCCGCCGGCGGCCAATTGCCCACCGATCTGCCGGCTCCGCCCACCTACCGCAAGGTGAACCCGGCCGATACCCCCATTCTGGTCTTGAGCATCCAGTCCGACACCCTGCCCCTGACCACGGTGGACGATGCCGCCGACACCGTGCTGGCCCAGCAGATCAGCCGCATCCAGGGGGTGGGGCAGGTGGTTATCGGCGGCGAGCAGAAACCGTCGGTGCATATCCAGGTCGATCCTGGCAAAGTGGCGGCCCTGGGGCTCAGCCTCGAGGATCTGCGCGGGTCCATCACCACCCTGACCGCCGATGCTCCCAAGGGCAGCTTGGATGGGCCGCAACGCGGCCTGACGGTCTATGCCAACGACCAGCTCCTGACCGCCGCGCCGTGGAACGATGCCATCCTGGCCTACAAGAACGGTGCGCCGGTGCGGGTCCGCGATATCGGCCGGGCGGTGGATGGCCCGGAAAATGCCCGTCTGGCGGCCTGGCAAAACGGCAAACGCGGCATCTATCTGCTGGTTTATAAACTGCCGGGAGCCAATGTCATCAGCACGGTGGACCGCGTCAAGAACGCGCTGCCGCTGCTCCGGGCCTCCATTCCCCCGGCGGTCAAGGTTTCGGTGTTGATCGACCGCACCACCACCATCCGCGCCTCGGTGGACGATGTGGAATTCACCCTGGTGCTGACCATCGGCCTGGTGGTGATGGTGATCTTCCTGTTCCTGCGCAATCTGTGGGCCACCATCATCCCCAGCATCACCGTGCCCCTGGCCCTGATGGCCACCACCGGGCTGATGTATGTCATGCATTACAGCCTGGACAACCTGTCATTGATGGCCCTGACCATCTCGGTGGGATTCGTGGTGGACGACGCCATCGTCATGCTGGAAAACATCTACCGCCATCTCGAGGAGGGATTGTCGCCCATGCAGGCGGCGCTGAAAGGCGCCGGCGAAATCGGCTTCACCATCATTTCCATCAGCCTGTCCTTGATCGCGGTGTTTCTGCCCATTCTCTTGATGGGCGGCATTGTCGGCCGGTTGATGCGGGAATTCGCCGTGACCGTGTCGCTCACCATCGTCGCCTCCATCGTGGTGTCGCTGACCCTGACGCCGATGATGTGCTCGCGCGTGCTGAAGGATGAGCATACCTCCGGGCATGGCCGTCTTTACATGCTGTTCGAACGCGGTTTCGACGCCATGTTGCAGGGCTACGGGCGCGGGCTGGATTGGGTGCTCGCGCATCAGCGCCTCACCCTGGCCAGCTTTTTTGCCACCCTGGTGGCGACGGTGGTTCTGTTCGTGATCATCCCCAAGGGCTTTTTCCCTCAGGAGGATACGGGGGTGATTTTCGGCATGTCCGATACCTCGCAGGATGTGTCGTATCAGGAAATGTACCGGCGTCAGACGGCCATCCTGAACGTGGTGGCCCATGATCCCGACATCGAGGCCTTCGCCTCCTCCATCGGCGCCAGCAGTTCGCTCACCATGAATAACGGCCGCGTGTTCATCGGTCTGAAGCCGAAGGGCGAGCGCAAGTTCACCGCCGAGCAGATCGTGGCCCGCCTGCAGAAGGCTTTGTCCAAAGTGCCGGGGGTGGTGCTCTATATGCAGGTGCCCCAGGATGTGAACGTGGGTGGGCGTCTGACCCGCACCCAGTACCAGTACACCCTGCAGGACGCCAACCTTGAGGAATTGAACGCCTGGGCGCCCAGGATGCTCGAGCGCATGCGCCGCCTGCCCGAACTGCAGGACGTGGCCACCGACCAGCAGACCGATGGCGCCACCATGACCCTGGCCATCGACCGCGATCAGGCTTCGCGTTTCGGTATCAGCCCGCAGCAGATCGACGCCACCCTCTATGACGCCTTCGGCCAGCGCGAAGTGACCCAGTATTTCACGCAGATGAACAGCTATCACGTCATCCTGGAGGTGCTGCCTCAATTACAGGGCGATCCCGCCACCCTGTCCAAGCTGTTCATCCGCTCGCCTCTCACCGGCCAGAACGTACCGCTGTCGGGTCTTGCCCGTTACGACACCACCCCGGTCAATCTGCTGTCGGTCAATCACCAGGGGCAGTTCCCGGCGGTCACCCTGTCGTTCAACCTGCGTCACGGCTATTCCCTGGGACAGGCGGTGGACAGCATCCGCCAGGCCGAGGCCGAACTCGATAAGCCCGGCGCCCTGGTGGGCACCTTCCAGGGCACCGCCCAGGCCTTCCAGGCCTCGCTTTCCACCCAGCCCTATCTGATCCTGGCGGCGCTGGTGGCGGTCTACATCATTCTCGGCATGCTCTATGAAAGCTTCATTCATCCCCTGACCATTCTCTCCACCCTGCCGTCGGCCGGGGCGGGGGCGTTGCTGTTCCTGATGATGTTCCACGAATCGATGACGGTGATCGCCCTCATCGGCATTCTGCTGCTGATCGGCATCGTCAAGAAAAACGGCATCATGATCGTCGATTTCGCCCTGGCGGCGCAGCGCGAGCAGGGGCAGGACCCGGTACACGCCATCCGCCAGGCCTGCCTGTTGCGCTTCCGCCCCATCATGATGACCACCTTCGCCGCCATGCTGGGCGGGCTGCCGCTGATGCTGGGCACCGGCACCGGGTCGGAGCTGCGCCAGCCCCTGGGCGTGGCCATGGTGGGCGGTCTGCTGGTCAGCCAGGCGCTGACGCTGTTCACCACGCCGGTGATTTATCTGGCCTTCGAACGCCTGCGTCAGCGCGGAGGCTAACGCATCCCTGCTCCTATCCTTTCGAAGTAGTCCCTCCGAACGGGGTTTCGCCGATCCGCCTCCTCCGTGTCCCTTGTAATGCAAGCGGGATATGCTTTTATAGCACTGTCAGGGCCGATAAACCGGAGGGACGCCTCCGGAGACGAAAACCTCCAGACGGTTAATAAGTAAGGATAAGGGAGGGGACATGAAGGACAATGGGCCGGTCACTCAGACCGAGATTTCGCTGCGCGACGATGCCATCATCGTTTCGAGGACCGATGCGCGCGGCATTCTCACTTTCGTAAACAGCGAATTCATCGAAACCAGCGGTTTTACCGAAGAGCAGCTGGTGGGGGCGCCCCATAACATCGTGCGCCATCCCGATATGCCGCAAGCCGCCTTCGCCGATCTGTGGGCCACCCTGAAGCAGGGGCGTCCCTGGGTGGGCATGGTGAAGAACCGTTGTCAGAACGGCGATTTCTACTGGGTGCGGGCCAATGTCACGCCGGTGATCGAGCAGGGTGTTCTGCAAGGCTATATCTCCATCCGCAACAAACCGGGCCGCGACGAGGTGGCCGCCGCCGAGGCGCTTTACGCCCGGATGCGCCGGGGCAACGCCGGGGTGCGGCTGGAGCGCGGCCGCGTGCTGAAGATCGGGGCCCTGGCCGCCCTGGGCCGCGCCACGCACGGCGTGACGATGCGGCTGTGGGCCGCCTGCGCCGCCCTGCTGGTGGTGGTTCTGGCGCAAGGCCTTATCGACGGGGGCGGTCTGCTGTCCACCCTGGGCTATATGGCGCTGGCGCTGGGTGTCGCCGCGGGCGGCGGCCTGTTCGCCCTGCGTTCGGTGAAGGGCCCGCTGCGCCGCCTGGAAGGCGTTTTGCAGGATATCGCCCGCGGCAATTTCTCGGCCGCCTGCCCCGATGAGCCGGTGGCGGAGTTTCAAGATACCGCCGCCCTGCTGCAGGGCATGATGGGGCGCCTGGGCTATGCCGCCCTGGAAAAGCAGGAGATCACCCGCCGCGCCGAAAGCCTGCTGCGCCAGGAAATGGGCGAGCTGACCGGGGTGATGGAGCGCGAGGTTCAGGAGGTGGTGGGCGAGATTTCCGGACAGACCGACCGGCTGGCCGAAACCGCCTCGCAATTGGCCCGGGTGGCCGAGGATCTGCGCGGCATGGCCGAGGAGGTGGCGCGTTCGGTGGAGGTGACCGCCGCCAATGTGGAAACCGTGGCCGGGGCCACCGAGGAACTGGAAGCCTCGGGACGGCAGATCTCCTCGCAGGTGGCCACCAGCTCGGCGCTGGCGGAAAGCGCCCGCGATCGGGCCGATCAGGCCAGCCGGAGCGTGACCGGGGCCAGCGCCGCCAGCGAGCGCATCGGCGAGGTGGTGACCATGATCCGCCAGATCGCCGCCCAGACCAATCTTCTGGCGCTGAACGCCACCATCGAGGCGGCGCGGGCCGGCGAGGCCGGCAAGGGCTTCGCCGTGGTGGCCGGCGAGGTCAAGGGCCTGGCCCGTCAGACCGAGGACGGCATCACCAACGTCAACGCCCAGGCGGCGGAAATCGGCGAAACCACCCGCAGCGCCGTCGAGATGGTGGACGCGGTGGTCAGCGGCATCCGCGAGATTGACACCATCACCGCCGAGGTGGCGCATGCCGCCGAGGAACAGCGCATCGCCACCGCCGAGATCATGAAAAGCGCCTCCGAGGCCGCCAATCATACCCGGGCCGTGGCGGAAAACGCCCAAAACATGATGGGCGGGGTGGAAACCACCCGCCGGACCGCCGAAACCGTCAATTCCCTGTCGGCCCAGGTCAGCCGCGATATCGGTTCGCTGCGTCGTCGTCTTTATGTGGTGATGCACAGCACCGCCGGCGGCGACCGCCGCCGCGAGCCGCGCTTCACCGCCGCGGTGCGCTTCAAGGCCGACATCGGCGGGCAGACGCTGTCGGGCTATACCGGCGATCTGTCGGGGCACGGCGCCCTGCTGGTGCCCAGCGTCGGCACCCGTCCGCAAAGCGGCAAGGGCCATGTGGAGCTGGAAGGGGTGGGACGTCTGCCCTGCCGCTTCGTCGGCGATTACGGCGTCGGCTTCGGGGTGGCCTTCACCGCCGTCGAGCCGGAGGCGGCGGCGGCGCTGGCCAAGGCCATCGAGCAGGCGGCGGCGGCAGATCAGCCCCGCATCGCCCTGGCGGTGGAGGTGGCCGGTCAGGCCTCCCAGGCCCTGGTGTCGGCCCTGAGCGCCCGCCGCATCAGTGACGAGGATCTGTTCAGCGGCGATTATCGCGGCATCGACGGCACCAATCCGGTGCAGGTGCTGGCGCCGCACACCACGCTGGTGGAAAGCCTGTTCCCGCAGCTGATCGAACCGCCGCTGACCCGCGACGACAAGATGGTGTTCTGCTGCATTACCGACCGCAACGGCTATATCGCCGCCCACAACAAGAAATATTCCCATCCGCAGAAGCCGGACGATCCGGTGTGGAACGCCGGCAACAGCCGCAACAGGCGCATCTTCGACGACCGTACCGGCATTCTGGCGGCGCGCTGCCGCCAGCCCATGGTGCTGACCTACGCCCGCGACATGGGCGGCGGCAACTTCGTGGTGCTGAAGGAGATCGACGCCCCCATCGTGGTCAACGGCCGCAACTGGGGCGCGGTGCGCACGGCCTTCAAACTGGCCTGAGGCCAAACGAAAGGGGGCGCCGTTACCGGCGCCCCCTTGGGGGTTTGCCCGCGGTTTCCCGTCAGGCGTTGGCTAGGTCGCCCAGGGCCTTCTCGATGATGTCCAGGCCCTCGTTGAGGACGGCGTCCGAGATGGTCAGCGGCGGCAGGAAGCGGATGACGTTGCCGTAAACGCCGCAGGACAGCAGGATCAGGCCGTTCTCGGCGGCCTTGTTCACCAGGGCCTTGGTCAGCTCGGCGGCCGGGTCCTTGCTGGCGCGGTCGGTCACCAGTTCCACGGCGGCCATGGCGCCCAGGGCGCGCACATCGCCGATGCAGGCGAAGCGGTTGCTGGCGGCCAGCTTGGTGAAGCGGTTGGTGATGATGGCGCCGATCTCATTGGCGCGGGCGCAGAGCTTTTCCTCTTCGATCACGTCCAGCACCGCCAGGCCGGCGGCGCAGGCCAGCGGGCTGCCGGCATAGGTGCCGCCCAGGCCGCCGGGGGCGGGGGCGTCCATGATCTCGGCCTTGCCGACCACGCCGGAGATGGGGAAGCCGCCGCCCAGGCTTTTGGCCATGGTGATGAGATCGGGGGCCACGTCCCAATGGCTGGAGGCGAACACCTTGCCGGTGCGGCCGAACCCGGTCTGCACCTCGTCGGCGATCAGCAGGATGCCGTGTTCGTCGCAGATCTCGCGCAGCTTTTTCACGAAGCCGAAGGGCGCGGTGTTGAAGCCGCCCTCGCCCTGCACCGGCTCGATGAGAATGGCGGCGACGCGCGAGGGTTCGATATCGGCCTTGAAGAGGGTCTTCAGGGCCAGCAGCGACTGCTCTTCCGAGATGCCGTGATAGGTGTCGGGGAAGGGGATGTGATAGACCTCGCCCGGCAGCGGCGCGAAATTCAGCTTATAGGGGGCGACCTTGCCGGTCAGGGCCATGGTCATCATGGTGCGGCCGTGGAAGCCGCCGGCGAACGAGATGATGCCGGGGCGGCCGGTGGCGGCGCGGGCGATCTTCACGGCGTTTTCCAGGGCTTCGGCGCCGGTGGTCAGGAAAATGGTCTTCTTGTCGCCGGGGATGGGGGCCAGATCGTTGATCCGCTCGGCCAGGGCCACATACCCCTCGTAAGGCGTGACCTGCACGCAGACATGGGTGAAGGCGTCGAGCTGGGCCTTCACGGCCTCCACCAGCTTGGGATGGCGGTGCCCGGTGCCGCACACGGCGATACCGCTGGCGAAGTCGATATAGCGCTTGCCCTCGGCGTCCCAGATTTCGGAATTTTCGGCCTTGGCAGCGAACACCGGCAGCATGGTCGAGACGCCGCGCGGCACGGCCGAGACGCGGCGGGACTGAAGAGCGGAATTGCTGTTGGACATGATCGGAAATACTCCTGGTTTATTTTGTCCCCCGGCGGTATTCCGGCCGCCGGGGGAGGGTAAAATCTACTTGTCGATGCCGCCCAGGCAGATGTACTTGGCCTCGATGAAGTCCTCGATGCCGTACTTGCTGCCTTCGCGGCCGATGCCCGACTGCTTGATGCCGCCGAAGGGGGCCACCTCGTTGGAGAGGATGCCCTCGTTCACGCCCACCATGCCGTATTCCAGTCCTTCCATGACGCGGGTGATGCGGCCGATATCGCGGGAATAGAAATAGGCGGCCAGACCGAATTCGGTGTCGTTGGCCATGCGCACGGCGTCGGCCTCGGTCTCGAACTTGAACAAAGGCGCCAGCGGGCCGAAGGTTTCCTCGCGCGCCACCGCCATGTCGGGGGTGACGTTGGTGATGATGGTGGGCTCGAAGAAATTGCCGCCCAGGGCATGGCGCTTGCCGCCCAGCTCGAGCTTTCCGCCCTTGGCCAGGGCGTCGGCCACATGGCGCTCCACCTTTTCGATGGCCTCGGCATTGATCAGCGGCCCCTGGGTGACGCCGCCCTCGGTGCCGTGGCCCACCTTGAGGCCCTTCACCGCCGCCACCAGCTTGGCGGCGAAGGCGTCGTAGACGCCGGCCTGCACCAAAAGGCGGTTGGCGCAAACGCAGGTCTGCCCGGCATTGCGGTATTTCGAGGCCATGGCCCCGGCCACGGCGGCGTCGAGATCGGCGTCGTCGAAGACGATGAAGGGGGCGTTGCCACCCAGTTCCAGGCTGACCTTCTTCACGGTGGCGGCGGCCTGGCTCATCAGCAGCTTGCCCACCTCGGTGGAGCCGGTGAAGGAGAGCTTGCGCACGAGGGGGCTGCCGGTCAGCACGGTGCCGATGGCCGCCGGATTGGCGCCGGTGACGATGTTGAACACGCCCTTGGGGAAACCGGCCCGCTCGGCCAGCACCGCCAGGGCCAGGGCGGAATAGGGGGTGTCCTCGGCCGGTTTCAGCACCACGGTGCAGCCGGCGGCGAAGGCCGGGGCGGCCTTGCGGGTGATCATCGAGGAGGGGAAGTTCCAGGGGGTGATGGCGGCCACCACGCCGATGGACTGCTTCAGCACCATCAGGCGGCGGGTCGGCGCCACCGTGGGGATGATGTCGCCGTAGATGCGCTTGCCTTCCTCGGCGAACCATTCGACGAAGCTGGCGCCGTACACCACCTCGCCCTTGGCTTCGGCCAGGGGCTTGCCCTGTTCCAGGGTCATCAGCAGGGCCAGATCCTCCTGGTGCGCCAGGATCAGCTCGAACCACGTGCGCAGGATGGCGGCGCGCTCCTTGGCGGTCTTGTCGCGCCAGGCCGGCCAGGCGGCGTTGGCGGCGGCCACGGCGCGTTCGGTTTCGGCGGCGCCGCAATCGGCCACCTGTCCCAGCAGGCTGCCGTCGGCGGGATTGAGCACCGGGAACTGCTTGCCGGAATCGGCATCCACCCAGGCCCCGTCGATGAAGGCCTGGCTGCGCAGCAAGCCAGGGTCGGAAAGAGTGATCATGCCTGCAATGCTCCTGCTGAAGAGGGGAGGGAAAAACCGGCGCCTGTCCGATTTATGATGGGAAATAGGCTAGCAATGTTTAATATATTAAACAACACTCTTTGATGGATCAGCCGGTAAGAGATTTTGGAAGGGCCCCATATTTCAAGTGCATGGCGTTGGGCCCTGCCCTAAAGTGGCCGCCATCGCCAATGGGAGGGATGTATGGAATTCGATGTCGGCGCGCGTTTGCGCGCCCTGCGTGAGAAGCATGGTTTGTCGCAGCGCCAACTGGCGCAGCGGGCCGGGGTGACCAACGGCACCATTTCCCTGATCGAGCAGAACCGCAGCAGCCCGTCGGTGGCCAGCCTGCGCAAGGTGCTGCAGGGCATTCCCACCACTCTGGCCGAGTTTTTCGGCTCGGAGGAGGATCAGACCAGCGAACAGATTTTTTACCGCGCCGGCGAACTGCGCGAACTGGCCAGCCTGATCCCCGATCATCATCAGATGGCGGGTGCGGTGCGCAAGGGCAAGATCTCCTTCCGCCAGGTGGGCGATTTGCGCCATCACAGCCTGCAGATGCTGCACGAACGCTACGAGCCGGGCGCCGATACCG
This sequence comes from Pseudomonadota bacterium, assembly GCA_021782815.1. Lineage (GTDB taxonomy): Bacteria > Pseudomonadota > Alphaproteobacteria > Rhodospirillales > Magnetospirillaceae > JAJZGK01. The sequence goes on along the minus strand of JAJXUO010000049.1, from coordinate 11,769 downwards.
GATCGGAACCGCATATGCTGCAGCACGAATCGGAAGAGGCCGGGGTGGTGATCAAGGGCCAGATCGAGCTGACCGTGGACGGTCAGACCCAGATTTTGCGGGTGGGAGACGCCTACCTGTTCGACAGCCGTCTGCCGCACCGCTTCCGCAATGTCAGCGACGAGGAATGCGAACTGATCAGCGCCTGCACGCCGCCCTATCTCTGACATCTCTTTAAACATCCCACCCGCGATGCGCCCCCGCCGACATGTCGGCGGGGGATGTTTTTTTCAGGTGACCTTGCCGGTGGTCATCCGTTCGCTGCGCCGGCGCAGGGCCTCCAGGCAGCTCAGCAGGATCACCGAGGTGATGATCAGCACCGTGGCCACGGCGGTGATGGTGGGGTTGATGTTCTCGCGGATGCCGCTGAACATCTCGCGCGGCAGGGTGCGCTGGCCGGGGCCGGCGATCATCAGCACCACCACCACCTCGTCGAACGAGGTGGCGAAGGCGAACAACGCGCCCGAGGCCACGCCGGGCAGGATCAACGGCAGCACCACCTTGAAGAAGGCCAGGACCGGCGGCGCCCCCAGGCTGGCGGCGGCGCGGGCCATGGTGTTGTCGAAATGCTGCAAGGTGGCCGAGACGGTGATCACCACGAACGGCGCCGCCAGGGCGGTATGGGCCAGGATCAGGCCGGTATAGCTGTCGGTGAGTCCCAGAGGGGCGAAGAAGAAATAAACACCGACGGCGGTGATGATCACCGGCACGATCATGGGCGAGAGCAGAACGCCCATGATCAGGGGCTTCATGGCGAAGCGGGCCCGGTTGAGCCCCAGCGCCGCCAGGGTGCCGAGCACGGTGGAGATCACCGTGGCCGACACGCCGATGATCATGCTGTTGCGCAGGGCCGGCAGCCATTTGTCCGACACCAGAAGCTCGTGATACCAGCGCAACGACAGCCCCGGCAGCGGATAGGTGAGGAAATCGCCCGAACTGAACGACAGCGGGATGATGGCCAGGATCGGCGCCATCAGGAAGAACAGCACCAGGACGGCGCTGGTCCAGACCGTCCAGCGGCCGACCCGTTGCCCCAGGGTTTGCGGATGGTTGGCGAGGCTCATGTCCTTATCCCATCTTGATGTCGGTGCCGCCCACCAGCTTGGAATAGACGGCATAAAGCAGCAGGGTGGCCCCCAGCAGCACCGCGCCCAGAGCCGAGGCCAGGCCCCAGTTCACGCTGTCGGTGATGAAGAAGGCGATGAAGTAGGACAGCATCTGGTCCGAGGCGCCGCCCACCAGGGCGGGGGTGATGTAGTAGCCGATGGCCAGGATGAAGACCAGCAGGCAACCGGCGGCGATGCCGGGCAGGCATTGCGGCAGATAGATGCGCACGAAAGCCACCGAGGGCGGCGCCCCCAGCGAGGTGGCGGCGCGCATGAAATGCGGCTTGATGGACTTCATGGTGGAATAGAGCGGCAGGATCATGAAGGGCAGCAGCACGTGGGTCATGGCCACATGCACGCCGATGGCGTTGTAGATCAGCCGCAGCGGGTGATCGATGACGCCCAGCCATAGCAGAAGATCATTGACGATGCCCTGGTCCTGCAGCACCACCACCCAGGCGGCGGTGCGCACCAGAAGCGAGGTCCAGAACGGCAGCAGCACCAGAATCATCAGGCCGTTGGCGATCTTGGGCGGCTGGGTGGCCAGCAGATAGGCCACGGGGAAGCCCAGCACCAGGCAGAACAGGGTCACGGTGAGGCTGATGCGGAAGGTGCGGGCCAGCACGTCGAGATAGATGGCGCGGTCGGCGGGCACCCGGTGGATGGCGCCGCTGGCGTCCTGGTGCAGGTCCAGCGCCGAAAGCAGGTAGAAATCGGTGAGGGGGCCGCGGGCGTGGCGGATGGCGCCCCAGGCGTCAACCTCGCCCCAGTGGTGATTGACGGCGATGACGGCGTCGCGGTAACTGGGGGTGGCGGCGGGATCGAAATGATGGCGCGCCAGGCTCATCACCGCGCTGTGCAGGCCGCTGACGTCGTAGTTCAGGCGGCGGGCGGCGATCACCGCGGTGTCGTCGGCGTGGGCCTGGGCCAGATCGTCGGCCAGGGCATGGAAGGCCGCCTCGCCGGGCAGGCTCTTGCCGTCCCAGGTCACCAGGGCCGCCTCGGTGCGCGGCAGCACCTTGGAGAGTTCGTTATCGCCCACGCTGCGCCACAGCATGCCGGCGATGGGGACCACGAAGGTCAACAGCAGGAAAACGAGCAGCGGCGCCACCAGCCCGAAAGCGGTCATCTTGCGCACGCGCTCCGCCCGCCGCAGCCGGACTTTAAGCGGCACGTCGCCGTCGCTCAAAACCCGGTCGGCGGGCGGGGCCGAAGCCCCGCCCTGGATGGTCATCACTTGGCCGCCCACTTGTTGAAGCGTTCGGTCAGCCGGTCGAGATTTTCCAGCCAGAACTGGTCGTCGATCTTCACGACGTTTTCCATGTTCTTCGGCGCGGTCGGCAGGTTTTCCAGCACGGCCGGGTCGATCAGGCTGACCGACTTCCTGCTGGTCACGCCGTAGTTGGTGAGCGGCGGCAGGTTCTTCTGCACCGCGGGCTGGCCCACGAAGTCGAGGAACTTATAGGCCTCGGCCTTGTTGGGGGTGCCCTTCACCAGGGCCCAGCTGTCGATGGTGTAGAGGCTGCCGTCCCACACCACCTTGAAGTGCTTGCCGTCCTTCTGATCGGCGGCGGCGATGCGGCCGTTATAGGCCGAGGTCATCACCACTTCGCCCGAGGCCAGGAACTGCGGCGGCTGGGCGCCGGCCTTCCAGAAGATCAGGTCCTTCTTGATGCTGTCGAGCTTATGGAAGGCGCGATCGACGCCGGCATCGGTGGACAGCACCTTATAAACGTCGGCGGGCTTGACGCCGTCGGCGATCAGGGCGATTTCCAGGTTGGTCTTCGGGCCCTGGCGCAGGGCGCGCTTGCCGGGGAACGTCTTGGTGTCGAAGAAGTCGGCCCAGCTCTTCGGCGCGGTCTTCAGCTTGTCGGCGTCATAGCTCAGCACGAAGTTGTAGACGATGGCGCCCACGCCGCAATCGCTGACGGCGGTGGGGATGTAGTTGTCCTTGCCGCCGATCTTGCTCCAGTCGAGCTTCTCGAACAGGCCTTCCTCGCAGCCGATGGCCAGATCGTCGGATTCCACCTGCACCACGTCCCAGTCGGCATTGCCGCCCTGAACCTTGGCGCGCAGCACGCCGACGCCGCCGTCCCACGACTCGTCGGTCATCTTGATGCCGGTCTTCTGCTGGAAGGGCTTGAAATAAACCTGCTTCTGCGCGTCCTGATAAGACCCGCCCCACGAAACCACGGTCAGTTCCCGGGCGGCGGCGGGGGTGGCGGCAAAAGCCATGGCTACGCCCGCGAGGGCGAAGAACGAAACAAGCTGCTTCTTCATAGGCTGGTGTCCCCTTAAGGATCAGTGGGAAGTGGAACCGGCATCCGCCATTTTGCCGGCGGCGACGGGGTTGAGGGCGCGGCAGTCCTCGGTTCGGAAGGCGAGCCGGATGGCGTCCCCCGGCCGCGGCATGACAAGGTGCGGCCCGGCCTGCACCTTGACCATGATCGGCTCGCCGCCCGACAGACGGGCGACGACGCGGATGTGATCGCCGAGATAGATGGTTTCCTCCACCTGTCCCGACAGCTGATTGGTGGCCCCCTCGTGGGCGGCGTCGACATAAAGCCGCTCGGGGCGGAGCGAGAGGGTGGTGCGGGCGCCGACGGCGTGCACATTGATGCGCGCGGCGCGCACCAGGCTGCCGTCATCGAGGCGGACGGCGCAGGTTTCCTGGTCCATCTCCACCACTTCACCGTTCAGATTGTTGTTCTCGCCGATGAAATTGGCGACGAAGCTGTTGCGCGGCTTCTCATAGAGGGCGCTGGGGGAATCGATCTGCTGGATCACCCCGTCGTTGAACACCGCCACCCGGTCCGACATGGTCAGGGCCTCGGACTGGTCGTGCGTGACATAGACCACGGTCAGGCCCAGCTTGTCGTGCAGATGCTTGATTTCCATCTGCATATGCTCGCGCAGCTGCTTATCGAGGGCGCCCAGGGGTTCGTCCATCAGCACCAGTTCGGGCTCGAACACCAGGGCGCGGGCCAGGGCCACGCGCTGTTGCTGGCCGCCCGACAGCTGGGCGGGGCGGCGCTGACCGAACTCTTCCAGCCGCACCATGCCCAGGGCCTTTTGCACCTTGGCGGCGATCTGCTCCTTGGGCAGCTTGCGCACCTCCAGCGGGAAGGCGACGTTCTGGGCCACGGTCATGTGCGGAAACAGGGCGTAGTTCTGGAACACCATGCCGATATTGCGCTTGTGCGGCGGCATGCTGGTGATGGCCCGGCCGTTGAGGCGGATATCGCCGTGGGTGGGCACCTCGAACCCGGCCAGCATCATCAGGGTGGTGGTCTTGCCCGAGCCCGAAGGGCCCAGCAGCGTCAGGAATTCACCCCGCTTGATGTCGAGATCCAGGTGTTTCACCACCAGGGTTTCGCCATCGTAACTCTTCTGCACCTGGGAGAATTGCACCAGGGGCTGTTGTTCATTCTGCTCCGCAACCATACGCGATCCCCGATTTGCTGACGGCGTCCGGCGCTGCCGGGACTGTGCTCGAGGGAAACGGTAGCAGCGTTTAAAAAATTGAACAAGCACATTGCACGAGATAAATGCACTGCCCGCAAAACCGTCGAATGTCGCCTATAAAATAGGCAATATAGGAGTGTTGTCGGCTGTGATCACGTTTTCGCTTGGAAAACTAAACATGCAACGCAGCCATGATAATTCTGCAGATCTGACGAAAAGTCCAGTCTTTCAGAGGGTGGGGCGTGCGGTGGGGGCGGCGGAAAAGCGCCGGAAAGCACGGGGGTGTGGCGGGCTGATGTGATCACAATTTTGGGTGGGGCGGAAGCCCGGTGATCAGGCCTGATGCTGCGGTGCACAGAAGGGGGCGCGTTGGAACGGTGTCGGGGCGGAGATCGGAGAAGGGCGGCGCAAATATTCATTAATGCATTGTTATTAAATAATAATATTCCTGACGGCAGGGGCGCGTCCGCTGTGGGGGCAGGGGGCGCCGTGGCGAAAAGAAGACAAAAGGGGAGGGGGTTATTCGCAGTTGCAAAACGGGGAGAAGATCCCGGTTTATTTATGCGTATGAATTGAGGTGCGAAAAAATGAAGCAATAAAAAGTGTATTTCCCGGCCCTGGAGTGGTGCTTTGTAACCCACTTTGCGGGGTGAAAGCGCCATTGGTGATCACGTCTTCGGAGTGATGGCGGGGGGAGGCGGCCGATCTCCACCCGGCACGGGGCCGGGTGGAGCGGCAAAATCAGGATATTTTAAACGCTTTTCCGCGGTATCAGTGGCTGCCGTCCGAGCCGGCCGACAGGACAGGCACCTGCACCTCGACCTTTCCGGCCTTGCGGAAGGTCAGGGTCAGGGGCAGGGTCTGGCCCTGTTTCAGCGGCGCCTTGAGGCCCATCAGCATGATGTGATCCGCGCCGGGCTTCAGGGTCACGCTGCCTTTCGCGGGGACGGCGATCTCTTTAACGGAGCGCATCTCCATGACCTTGTCCTTCATGAGGGTGCGGTGCAGCGAGGCCATATGCGCCGTCGGGCTGGCGACGGCCACCAGGGCGTCGGCGTCGGAGCCGGAATTGACGATGGTGAGGAAGACCACGCCGTTGCCGCCGGCCATGGTGGTGGCGCGCGACCAGGGATGATCGATGGAGAGGGGCGCGGCCTGGGCCAGGGCGGGCAGGGCGAACAGGCAGGCGGCGGCCAGCAGGATGCGATGAAGCTTGGTCATGAACAGCTCCCGAAAAAACGGATGAGAAAGCCCGCATGGGGCAAATGATAAAGTAGAACGGCGGATTTCAGGCGGCGGACGGCGGGCTGCGGGCGGTGGGGCGGCGGCGGCTCAAGGGCTGCGGGCCGCCAAGGCGCTGTAACGCCAGAGGCCGTCCGGAGAGCCGGGCCGGGGGTGGCGTCTGCAGGGCGGGCGGGGCCAGGGCGCCGGTGGCGGCGTTGGCCAGGGGCAGGCACTGGGCGCAGTGCACCCGGCCCGGCAGGCCGCCGCACAACCCGCCGGCATTCCGGAGCAACGCCGCGCCGGCGGCGGGCAGCACGGTATCGGCACGGGCGGCGGGGGCGATCAAAAGCCAGCCGAACAGATTGAAAAGGGCCAGCTGGGCGGTGAGCAGCGCGGCCAAAACGCGTCCCGTCCTGGACCGGGTCAGGAGGCTGGAGGCGGAACGATGGCCGGTGCGGACGCGCATAAGCTCACGGTACATCCGCGCGCCGGGTGTGGAAAGGCGAAAAATCTGGAACCGGCGCAGCCGGTGACTAGCGCTTTCTCTCGCGCCGGAGCGTTGCCGGGAGTCGCAGACGAACGCCGAAGGCGGACAGCGTGAGCGGAGGCATAAGTGAGGACAGCCAAGCTGGCGGCACGCCAGCGCCCGGCGCCTGAGCGGACAAAAACAAAAAGGGTGATCGCGAATGCGATCACCCTGCGGCTTTGGCCGCCGGTTTGAAGGCGGTCTTGAAAGCGCCGATGCCGGAGGCCAGGCCCACCAGCAGGATGATGAGGGTGGCCAGGGCGTTGATTTCCGGGTTCAGGCCCAACCGCACCTTGGAGAAGATCACCATGGGCAGGGTGGTGGAGCCGGGGCCGGAGACGAAGGCGGTGATCACCAGATCGTCGAGACTGAGGGAGAAGGCCAGCAGCCAGCCCGAGACCAGGGCCGGCACCATCAGCGGCAGGGTGACCAGGAAGAACACGTCCACCGGACGGGCGCCCAGGTCCATGGCCGCCTCCTCCACCGAGACGTCGATGTCGCGCAGGCGGCTTTGCACCACCACGGCGACGAAGGCGGTGGAAAAGGTGATATGGGCGATGACGATGGTTTGCAGATCGCGCTCCGGCCAGCCGAAGATCTGCTCCATGCCCACGAACAAGAGCAGCAGCGAAATGCCCATGATGATTTCCGGCATCACCAGCGGCGCCATCACCATGCCGGAAAACAGGGTGCGGCCCTTGAAGCGGGTGAAGCGGGTGAGGATGTAGCCGGCCAGGGTGCCCATCACCAGCGAACCGCTGGCGGCGCTCAAGGCCACCTCCAGCGAGATGCGGGCGGCGTCGAGGATCTGGTCGTCGTGCAGCAGGGCGACGTACCATTTGGTCGAGAAATGCGACCACACGGTGACCAGCTGCGATTCGTTGAAGGAATAGACGACGATGGAGACGATGGGGGCGTAAAGGAAGACCATCACCAGGACCATCATGACGCGGAGCACGCCGCGCCCTTGCAAAGCCTTGCCGATCATCGCGTCTCCTCCTTGGCCTGGAAATGCTGCAGCAGCATCAGGGGGCCCACCAGCAGCACGATCAGGGCCACGGCCACGGTGGAGGCCACCGGCCAGTCGTGGTTGTTGAAGAACTCGTTCCACAGCACGGTGCCGATGGTGAGGGTGCTGGGGCCGCCCAGCAGGGTGGGGATGATGTATTCGCCCACCGCCGGGATGAACACCAGCAGCGAGCCGGCGATGATGCCCGGCAGCGAAAGGGGCAGGGTGATGGAGAGGAAGGCGCGGAACGGCCGGGCCCCCAGGTCGCTGGCGGCTTCCAGCAGCGAGTGGTCGAGCTTTTCCAGGCAGGCGTAGAGCGGCAGGATCATGAAGGGCAGGTAGGCGTAGACCATGCCGACGAAGATGGAGAACTGGTTGTTGAGGATTTCCAGCGGCTGGTGGATCACCCCCAGCCACATCAGGAAGTTATTGATGAGGCCGTTGGGCTTCAGGATGCCGATCCAGGCATAGACGCGGATAAGGAAGCTGGTCCAGAACGGCATGACCACCAGCATCAGCAGGGCCGGGCGGATGCCGGGGCGGCTGGTGGCGATGCCGTAGGCCACGGGATAGCCGATCAGCAGGGTGATGAGGGCGGTGCCGGCGGCGTAGCGCAGCGAGCTCAGATAGGCCAGAACATATTCTGGATCGCTGAAGATGTACTGGAAATTGCCCAGATGCAGGGCCAGCGAGATGGTGCCGTCGTCCGACAGGGTGAACAGCGGCGCATAGGGCGGAATGGCGATCTCGGCGGTGGACAGGCTGATCTTCACCACCACCAGGAACGGCACCAGGAAGAAGACCAGGAACCACAGGAAGGGCCCCGAGATGACCCAGCCCCGGCCCTGGCCGGGTTTGGGCATGCCAAGGAAGCGGACGGCCTTCATGGTTCCACCACGATGCAGGCGGAGGGATCCCAACCGATCTGCACCTCCTCGTCGCGGCGCATCTGCTGTTCGGGCGCCAGGCCCATATTGGGGGTGGTCACCTTCAGCACCTGCCCGCTTTCCAGCACCACGTGATAGACGTAGCTGTTGCCGAGATAGGCCATGTCCTTGACGCGGGCGGTGGCGCGGTTGACCGGGGCGAAGGGCTGGTCCAGCTTGGCCAGCTGGATCTTTTCCGGGCGCACGGCCAGGGTGGTGAGATGGCCCAGGCCGTAGCCGATGCCGCGTCCCACCTCGATGGGGCCGCCCCAGGCCGGGCAGTCCACCACGGCGTAGTCGGCGTGGTTTTCCCGCAGCGGGCCGTCGAACATGTTGACCGAGCCGATGAAGCCGGCCACGAAGCGGTTCTGGGGATATTCGTAAATCTCGGCCGGGGTGCCCAGCTGCACCAGCTTGCCCTTGTCCATCACCGCGATGCGGGTGGACATGGTCATGGCTTCCTCCTGGTCGTGGGTCACCATGATGAAGGTGATGCCCACCTGCTGCTGGATGGTGACCAGTTCGTACTGGGTGGCCTCGCGCAGCTTTTTATCCAGCGCCGACAGGGGCTCGTCCAGCAGCAGCACCTTGGGGCGCTTGACCAGCGAGCGGGCCAGGGCCACGCGCTGGCGCTGGCCGCCCGAAAGTTGCGAGGGCTTGCGCGCCGCGAACTGCGACAGCTGCACCAGGTCCAGCACCTTGGCGACGCGTTCGGCGATTTCGTCTTTCGGCATGCCGTCGCGCTTCAGGCCGAAGGCGATGTTCTTCTCCACGGTCATGTGGGGGAACAGGGCATAGCTCTGGAACATCATGTTGAGGGGCCGCTCGTAGGGCGGCAGCGGCACCAGATCGGTATCCTCGATGAAGATGCGGCCCTTATCCGGGGTGGCGAAGCCGGCCATCATGCGCAGCAGGGTGGTTTTGCCGCAGCCGGAGCCGCCGAGGAGCGAGAAGAATTCGCCGCGATAGATATTGAGGCTGACGTCATCGACGGCGGTGAAATCGTCGAAGGTCTTGACGACGTTCTCGATCCGGAGCTGGGGGGTGGCCGTGGGGTCGAGCCAGGGCTGGAAACGGTCGTTGCTGGCAATCAGCATGATGGACGGGCACTCCTTGGCTATGGCTCTCGGACGGAGGCGGCGGATCGGGCGGGCGCGCCGCCCGATCCGCTCCGTACGCTTATTCGCCGGTTTTCACACGCGTCCACAGACGGGTGCGCAGGCGGTCCACCGCGGGGGTGGAGGGCACGATGGAATAGATGGTGGCTTCCACCTCCGGGGTGGTGAAAATGGCCGGATCTTCGGCCAGGGCGGCATCGGTATATTTACGCGCGTCGGCGTTGCCGCTTTCCACATAGATCTTGTTGGTGGTCTTGGCGATCACCTGCGGCGTCATGATGTAGTTCAGGAACTTCAGAGCGGCCTCGGGATGCGGGGCGTCGGCGGGAATGCCCATGGTGTCGATATAGCGCTGGGCGCCTTCCTTGGGGATGGAGAAGGCGATATGCACGCCCTTGCCGGCTTCCATGGCGCGGTGTTTGGCGATCTCGATATCCGAGGAATAGCCCCAGGCCAGGCAGATGTCGCCGTTGGCCAGGGCGTTGATGTAGCCCGAGCTGTCATAACGGCGGATGGAGGGGCGGATCCTGGTCAGCACCTCGGCGGCCTTCTTGAGGGCGGCGGGCGACTGGCTGTTGGGATCGAGACCGGCATATTTCAGCGCCGGCGGGAACACCTCGGTGGGGGAATCGATCATCGAAACGCCGCAATCCTTGAACTTGGCCAGGATGGCGGGGTTGAAGAACATGTCGAGGCTGTCCACCGGGGCGTTGGGCATGATCTTCTTGATCATGTCCACATTGTAGGCGATGCCCAGAAGGCCGGTGAGGTAGGGGATCAGGTGCTTGTTGCCCGGATCGTAAACGGCCATGCGTTTCAGCAGGCCCTTGTCCAGATGGGTGTAGTTGGGCAGCTTGCTCTTATCCAGCGTCATATAGAAGCCGGCCTTGATCTGGCGGGCGCCGAAGGGGACCAGGGTGGGCACCACCACGTCGTAGCCGGAATGACCGGCCGACAGCTTGGCCTCCAGGGTTTCGTTGGCGTCGTAAAGGTCGTAATTGACCTTGATGCCGGTGGCTTTTTCAAAATTGGGAACGGTATCGGGGGCGATATAGTCGTTCCAGTTATAGATATTGAGCTGCGCATCCTCGGCGCGCGCGCCCAGGCAGACGAAGCTGGCCAGGGCAACGGCGATCGCCGCCGCGGTTCGGAAATGTAATTTGGCCATAGACCGCACCCTTTCACTCGTTTCGGTTGGTTGCAGGGAACACCGGACTGTCCGGGGAAACGCGATAGTGCTCATTCCACCTCCGGCACGGCCCCGCCACGGGGGTGCCGGAAAATGTGATCATATTATTCCGCCGGCCTCTTTCGCCTGTCAATGCGGAAATGTCTATCTAATGAGCATTGATGCGTATAAATCCGATTTCGCATAAAAAAAAGGCATGAAGCCTCCTTTATGGGCGGTCGGCGCCGCGTCCCCTCATCGCTTTTGCCTCAACCGCCGGGGGAGTTCCAGTCTTTTGTTGATGGCTGCCATGCATTGATCGCATTTCTGTCGCGGGGCGCTTTCGGACGCCGGAACGGCTCCCGGGAGAGGCTGGGGCGCGCGGGCGTATGGAAGGGACCGCGCGCGCTCATTCCGCCCGCTTTCCCTGAAGCTTAAGACAGGAGTTTCGCATGTTCCGTCGTTTTACCGCTTTGCTGTTGCTGCTGTTGATGACCGTGGCCGCGCCTGTGGCCTGGGCCGGCGGCACGCTGCCCGGCTGCATCCCCGGCACCGCCCCTGCCGACAATCCCAACCTGGGCTGGTCCACCAAGGGCCTTTCCAGCGATGTGGCGCAGTTCCCGGTGGGGCTGGATATGGTGGAGATGCTGCGGCAGGCCGGCAACGGCGACAAATCCAAAAGCTATGCCCAGGGCTATTGGAGTTCGGGGGCGAAGATTCCGGTCAAACGGCTGCTGGCGCCCGGCACCCGGCTGGAAAAGATCGTGCCGGCGGGCAGCGTGCCCAGCGCCTATACCGGCTATTGGGCCTCGGTCGAGGTTATCGATAAGGAAAAGGCCACGCCCAAACTGCTGGCCGATCATTTCGCCCTGCCGCCCAGTTCGGTGGCGGCCGACTACGATATTTATGAAATCACCGCGAAAAGCCCTGTTTCGGTGTTTCGCAGCCCCATCGCCCCGGCCGAGAACACCACGTCCTGCGTGATCGAGGACGGCGGCGCCGAACAGACCCTGGTGCTGGATCGCGGCAAGTTCGCCGCCCCGGTCAAGGTGGGCGAAATCCGGTAATACCAAGTCGCGATGAGTTTGACTCATCGCGACGCCGGTTAGGAGCAAGGCGACGCGCGCCTGATGGCGCGAAGCCAAGGGTTTCGGAGAAACCCGCCCGGCGCATGAGGGTGCAGTGATC
>JAJXUO010000107.1 GCA_021782815.1 Pseudomonadota bacterium | reverse complement strand
TTCAACAGGATCAAGCAGTTCCGAGGGATTGCAACCCGGTATGACAAGGACCCGAAAAACTACCTCGCCGCCGTCAAATTCATCGCGGCGAGGCTTTGGATATGAGTCTACGACCTAGCCCGCTGAGGGCGCCGGAGCGTTGCCGGGAGCGCTTGCGCGGAGGCAAAAGTGAGGATAGCCAAGCTGGCGGCACGCCAGCGCCCGGCGCCTGAGTGGACAAACATAAACCAGGGTGAGCGCAAATGCGATCTCCTTGACCCGGAAGGCAGGGGGCTGAAAAACTTTTTGCGGGCACCGGCAATAAAACGGCGCCGCCGTCCGTCTTGAAGGCAGAGGTGCTTGTTTGCCAAAGGAGAAACGCATCATGTCGCGTCTGTTTTGCCGTTCCGACCGGCCCGAAAGCCGGTCGGGCCGCTGCCTGTCGGGGATCGGCCATATCCTGTTCGGGCTGGTGGCCGTGGTGGTGATCGCCCTGGTGTTCGGGGCGGTGGCCATGTGGGCCTGGAACATGACCATGCCGGTTCTGTTCCATCTGCCCGTTCTCACCTTCGTGCAGGCGGTGGCCCTGCTGGTGCTGGCCCGGCTGCTGACCGGACGCCTGCACGGGCGTCATCACCGCCGCTGCCGCGAGCGCGGCGAGCGGCGCGGGGGCTGGTGGCGCTGCGGCGACGACCGCGCCGAGCCGCCCCGTCCCGATGGCTCGCTTTATGCCGAATGGTGGTGGGACGAGGGGGAAAGCGCCTTCACCGCCTACCAGACCCGCCGCCGCGCGCCGCAGGCGTAGCGCGTGACCGACGCCGCCGCCTCCGGTCCGGCCCGGCTGGTTCAGGTTCTGCAACGGGACCGGGGCCGCCTGGTGGGCTATGTGCGCCGCCGTCTGTCCGGCCTGCAGGGCCAGGACCCCGAGGATCTGCTGTCCGACGTGGTTCTGACCCTGCTGGAGCGGGCCGATCTGCTGGCCGAGGTGGAGAACCTCACCGCCTATCTGTGCACCGCCCTGGCCCGCCGGGTGGCGGATCTGTTCCGGCGCAAGGCCTTGCCGCCGCCGCCGGAGGAGGCGCCGCCTCTTTTGCGTGGCTGGGAGGCCCCGGAACTGCACCAGGATGTGGGCCGGGCGCTGGCGCTGCTGTCGGCGGTCGAACGGGCGGTGTGGATCGCCGTGGAATTGGAAGGCTGGACCTTCGCCGAACTGTCGCGGCTGTGGGATGTGCCCATCGGCACCCTGCTGGCCCGCAAGCGCCGCGCCGGCAAACGCCTGCGCCACGCCCTGGAGGACGCCACACCAGCCCCCGGTACTTGAGGGACATATCCCGGAAGCCGCTATCAGCGGCTGACTAGGCCACTGAGGCCGCCGGAGCGTTGCCGGGAGCGCTTGCGCGGAGGCAAAAGTGAGGACAAGCCAAGCTGGCGGGACGCCAGCGCCTGGCGCCTGAGGGACATATAAAAACAATCCACAACCGGCAGAGCCGGTTGTGGGGGTTGCCGCTTCGGGGTATCCGGGCTAAAACCGGCAGTCTTTTGGCCGTCGAGGGGCTTTGATGATCAAGCGTTGGGTGTCGCTGGCCCTGAAACTGGCGCTGACGGCCGCCGCCATCTGGTATCTGAGCCGGAAGGTCGATCTCGCCGCCGCCTTGCGGGTGTGCCGGGGGGTGGATCCGGTCTGGCTGGTGGCGGCGATGCTGTTGCAAGGGGTGCAGATGCTGGTGTGCGGTGGGCGCTGGTCGCTGGTGTTGCGCGCCGCCCATCTGGCGATGCCGGTTTTTCAGGCCACCCGCCTTTACATGATCGGCCTGTTCTTCGGCCAGGCGCTACCGGGCGCGGTGGGCGGCGACGCCATCCGGGTGTGGAAGGCGCATCAGAAAGGCCTGCCGCTGGGGGCGTCCATCAATTCCGTGCTGCTGGAGCGGGTGGTGACGGTGTTCGGCCTGCTGTTGCTGACCACCCTGACCCTGCCGCTGCTGGCGGCGCGCATCGGGGAGGGGCCGACCTTATGGATCTTTCCCGGCCTGACCCTGGCCGGCCTGCTGGGCATGCTGCTGCTGACGGTGCTGGACCGCCTGCCGGCCCGCTTGGCCCATTTGAAACTGGTGCAGGGCTTCATGGCCCTGGCCGCCGATAGTCGCCGCCTGTTCTTCTCTCCGCTGCGCCTGGGCGGGATTCTGGCGGTGACCCTGTTCGGTCATGTCAATCTGGCCCTGGTGGTGTGGGCCATGGGGCAAGGGCTGGGAGCGCCGCTGTCGGTGGTGGATTGTCTGGCCCTGGTGCCGCCGGTGGTGCTGGTGTCGATCCTGCCCATTTCCATCTCGGGCTGGGGCGTGCGCGAAAATATGATGGTGCTGATGCTGGGGTCGGTGGGGGTGGCCCATGAACAGGCCACCGCCCTGTCGCTGCTGTTCGGCCTGAGCGGGATGGGGATTTCGCTGCTGGGCGGGCTGTTCTGGCTGCAGATGAAGAACAGCGAGCCGATGGACTTCAAGCTCCGGGGCTGATGCCGCCGCCTGCTAAAACGAAAAGGCCGGACCGCCATGGCGGTCCGGCCTTTTCGTTGGCGGTTTCCCGCCGGTCAGGTGTCGAGGAAGCTGCGCAGTTTGCGCGAGCGGCTGGGATGCTTCAGCTTGCGCAGGGCCTTGGCCTCGATCTGGCGGATGCGTTCGCGGGTTACCGAGAACTGCTGGCCCACCTCTTCCAGGGTGTGATCGGTGTTCATGCCGATACCGAAGCGCATGCGCAGCACCCGCTCCTCGCGCGGGGTCAGCGAGGCCAGAACCCGGGTGGTGGTTTCGCGCAGATTGGCCTGGATGGCGGCATCCAGCGGCAGCACGGCGTTCTTGTCCTCGATGAAGTCGCCGAGATGGCTGTCCTCCTCGTCGCCGATGGGGGTTTCGAGGGAGATGGGCTCCTTGGCGATCTTCAGCACCTTGCGCACCTTCTCCAGCGGCATCGACAGTTTTTCCGCCAGTTCCTCCGGGGTCGGCTCGCGGCCGATCTCGTGCAGCATCTGCCGGCTGGTGCGCACCAGCTTGTTGATGGTTTCGATCATGTGCACCGGAATACGGATGGTGCGGGCCTGATCGGCGATGGAGCGGGTGATGGCCTGACGGATCCACCAGGTGGCGTAGGTGGAGAACTTGTAGCCGCGCCGGTACTCGAACTTGTCCACCGCCTTCATCAGGCCGATATTGCCCTCCTGAATCAGGTCGAGGAACTGCAGGCCGCGGTTGGTGTATTTCTTGGCGATGGAGATCACCAGGCGCAGGTTGGCCTCGATCATCTCCTTCTTGGCCTTGCTGGCCTCGCGTTCGCCGCGCTGCACCGTGGCGACGATGCGGCGATATTCCGAGATGGGCAGGCCGGCCTCGGTGGAAATATCGGCGATGTGGCCGCGGATGTTGGAAATCTCGGTCAGATGCTTGCCGGCGAAATCCTTCCAGCCCTTGCCGGGCCGTTCCGACACCCGTTCCAGCCAGGTGGGATCGAGCTCGCTGCCGAAATAGCTGTCGAGAAAGTCCTGACGCTTGATCTTGCAGGATTCCGCCAGACGCAGCAGGCGCCCCTCGTGGCCCATCAGGCGGCGGTTCAGCTCGTTCATGTGATCGACCAGCTGTTCGATGCGGGCATTGTTGAGATGCACGCCGTCCATCAGCTGGATCAGTTCCTGCTTCAGCTTGTCGTATTTCTTTTCGGTGGCGGCAGCCACCTTTTCGCCCTTCTGCAGCACCGACAGGCGCTGTTCCTGCACCTTCTGCATCTTGGCATAGGTTTCGGCGATGGTGGCGAAGGTTTCCAGAACCACCGGCAGCAGTTCCAGCTCCATGGCGGCCAGCGAGATGCCGTTATCCTCGGCTTCGCCCTCGCCCTCCTCGGCGGGCATGCCGCCGTCCTCGCCCTCTTCGCCCTCGGCGCCGTCGTCCTTGGCGGCGCCGTCGCCGGCTTCCGCCTCTTCCTCCTCACCGGCCTTGGCGGCGGGGTTGGTCTCGGGCGGGCCGGCTTCCAGTTCCTCTTCCGAAAGTTCGGCGCCGGGGCTGCCGTAGGTGGCGTCGAGATCGATGATGTCGCGCAGCAGCATCTTGTTCTCGACCAGGGCGTCGTGCCATTCCAGCACGGCGCGGATGGTCATGGGGCTTTCGCAGATGCCGCCGATCATCATCTCGCGGCCGGCCTCGATGCGCTTGGCGATGGCGATTTCGCCTTCGCGCGACAACAGCTCCACCGAGCCCATCTCGCGCAGATACATGCGCACCGGATCGTCGGTGCGGCCCAGATCCTCCTCGTCCACATTGCCGGCGGTGGGCATCTCGCCCTCGCCGCTGAACTCCTCGGTCTCGCTGGCCTGGGCCTCTTCGCTTTCCTCGTTCTCCACCAGGGTGATGCCCATCTCGGAGAGCATGGACATGGTGTCTTCGATCTGTTCCGAGGAGACTTCGTCGGGGGGCAGGGCGGTGTTCAGCTCGTCATAGGTGATGTAGCCGCGTTCCTTGCCGCGGGCGACCATCTTCTTGACGGCGATTCCCATGGTGTCGAGCAGCGGACCGTCGAGATTTTCTTCCTGACCCTCGGAAACATCCGCCGTATTCGTCGCTTTGTTAGCCATCCAGTCTCCGCTCCCATCGGCGGCATCCCCCGCTTCCCCCTTGAAGGACGGCGGTGCCGCTTGGCGATACAAATTCGTGGTTCCGCGTGTCCGCCGCTTTATATCGGGGCAGACGCGCGAAGCCTGTTCAACCGTCCTGGTCCTCGTCCTTCGCCCGCACCAGGGCGCTCAAGCGTTCCACCCGGTCGGGCGACATGTCTGCCGCCAGCGCCCGTTCGGCCTCGATCAGGTCCGCCGTCAGCTCCTTGCGCATGTAAAGCCTGAAAAGCTCCTCCCATCCGGCGCGCGCTTCGTCCAGAGGCGCATCGGATCGGGCAAAGGCCGCAGGTACAAGAGCAATGGCATTCAAGAGGCGGTCCAGTATCTGCGAAAAGCCGCACGTGCGTAGGTGGCGCTGCACACCCTTGAAATCAAGGCCGCCCCAGCCATCGTGGTGCTTTAAGACTTCCTGCCGAAGATTGTCAAGGGCGGAATCGGCGAAGGCCACCGAGCCCAGGCGTTCGGCCACCTCGTCGCGCAAGGCCGGCTGGGTTAAAAACGTCAGCAGAAGCAGGCGTTCGGCCTGGGCCCAGGGCGAGGGCGGTTCGGGATTGGGGCGCAGGGGAATCAGCACGCGGCCCTGGGGGTCGCGCTGGGTGTAGCTGCGGGCCCGGGGCGGGCCGGGCGGGGCGCCGAAGCGGGCCGGGCGGGCCGCGCCGTCGTACGCGGCGCGGGGCGGCCTGGCGGC
>JAJXUO010000048.1 GCA_021782815.1 Pseudomonadota bacterium | reverse complement strand
CCAGAGATGTTTCCCCCTCAGGCGCCGGGCGGCGGGCTCCGCCCGCCTTGGCTGTCCTCGCTTATGCCTGCGCTTTCGCTCCGGCAACGCTCCGGCGCGCTCAATGCGCTAGTCAGCCGCGTAAAGCGGCTTCCAGAGATGTTTCCCCCTCAGGCGCCGGGCGCTGGCGTTCCGCCAGCTTGGCTGTCCTCGCTTATGCCTGCGCTTTCGCTCCGGCAACGCTCCGGCGCGCTCAATGCGCTAGTCAGCCGCGTAAAGCGGCTTCCAGAGATGTTTCCCCCTCAGGCGCCGGGCGCGATGCGGCTTCCGGGAGGTTTCGTCCATGACCCGGTGGTGGTGGCTGCGGCATGCGCCGGTGCCCGATCCGCACGGCCGCATCACCGGCCAGTTGGACCTGCCCTGCGACACCTCGGATCAGAGCTATTTTTCCGCCCTGGCCGAGCGCCTGCCGCGCGGCGCCCTGCTGGTGGAAAGCGGCCTTTTGCGCTGCCGCCAGACCATCGCCGCCCTGGAGGCCGCCGGGCTGCCGCTGCCGCCCGCCCTTTGCGAACCGGCCTTCCTCGAGCAGGATTTCGGTCGTTGGCAGGGGCACGGCTGGAACGAACTGGCCGAGGCCAAGGATCCCGATCTGCCGGCCTTCTGGCGCGATCCCGCCACCGCCAGCCCCCCCGCCGGGGAAAGCTTCGCCGAGGTGGTGGCGCGGGTGGGCGACGCCATGACCCGGTTCAACGCCGCCCATCCCGACCGCGACATCATCACCGTGGCCCATGCCGGGACCATCCGCGCCGCCCTGGCCGTAGCCCTGGATATCGCCCCCGCCGCCGCCCTGCGCTTCGCCGTGGCCCCGCTGTCGCTCACCCGCCTCGACGCCATGGACGGCTGCTGGGCGGTGGCCGGCGTCAACAATGAAATCGGTTGAGCGCGCCGGAGAAACCTTCTAGGGTGCCCACTTCCGCGCCGGAACAGGGAAGTTCGGTCGAGCCGACGCTGCCCCCGCAACTGTAACGGACGAGGACGGACCCTCGCGCCACTGGCCCTCGTCGGCCGGGAAGGCGGTCCGCCCGATCATCGTCCGCAAGCCAGGAGACCTCTCCGGATCGCGGTTGGCCAACCATCCTCGGAGGGAGGATCGACCACCGGTGCACACGCCAATCCCCCCCCTGCCGCCCGCCACCCTGGTGCTGGGCGGCACCCGCTCGGGCAAGAGCGCCCTGGCCGAGCGCCTTGCCGCCGCCGCCCGCCACCCCATCTATCTAGCCACCGCCCAGGTGGGCGACGCCGAGATGGCCGAGCGGGTGCGCCTGCACCGGGCCCGCCGTCCGGCCCCCTGGCAGACGGTGGAGGAACCTCTGGACATGATCGGCGCCCTGACCCGCCTTTGCGCCCCCGATCGCGCCGTGCTGCTGGACTGCCTGACCCTGTGGCTGTCCAACCTGCTGCTGGCCGGCCTTGATGCCGAAGCCGAGGGCCGCGCCCTGGCCGAGGCCCTGCCCGCCCTGGCCGGCCCGGTGGTCATGGTGGCCAGCGAGGTGGGGCTGGGCATCGTGCCCGACAACGCCCTGGCCCGCGCCTTCCGCGACCAGGCCGGCCGCCTGAACCAAATCATCGCCGCCCGCTGCCAGCGCGTGCTGTTCGTCGCCGCCGGGCTGCCTCTGACCCTGAAGGATGAAGCATGAGCCGTTTCGCCAAGATCCCCGCCACCGTCATCACCGGTTTTCTCGGCGCCGGCAAGACCACCCTGGTGCGCCATCTGCTGAGTCAGGCCGAGGGGCGGCGCATCGCCCTCATCGTCAACGAATTCGGCGATGTGGGGGTGGACGGCGATCTGCTGGCCTCCTGCGGCGTGGCCGGATGCCGCGAGGACGACATCATCGAACTGGCCAACGGCTGCCTGTGCTGCACCGTGGCCGACGAATTTCTGCCCACCATGGAAAAGCTGCTGGCCCGCGCCGAACCGCCCCAGCATATCCTCATCGAAACCAGCGGCCTCGCCCTGCCCAAGCCGCTGGTCAAGGCCTTCGACTGGCCCGATATCCGTTCGCGCGTTACCGTCGACGGCGTGGTGGCGGTGGTGGACGGCCCGGCCCTGGCCGCCGGGCGCTTCACCTCCAGCCCCGAGGACAAGGCCCGCCCCGACCACGACAATCCCCTGGAGGAGGTGTTCGAGGACCAGTTGGCCTGCGCCGATCTGGTGCTGCTGAACAAGAGCGACCTTTTGGACGAGGCCGCCCTGGCCGCCCTCGACGCCCGCCTCAAAGGCAGCCTGCGCCCCGGCGTCAAGCTGGTGCACAGCCGCCACGGCGCCGTGGACGCCCGCCTGCTGCTGGGCCTCGACGCCGCCGCCGAGGATGATCTGGCCGCCCGTCCCAGCCACCACGACGCCGCCGGCGCGCACGACCACGACGATTTCGAAAGCTTCGCCGTGACCATCCCCGAACAGGCCGATCCCGCCCGCCTCGCCGAAGCCTTGCGCGATATCATCGTCCGGCACGACATTCTGCGCCTGAAAGGCTTCCTGGCGGTGCGGGGCAAAGCCATGCGCCATGTGGTGCAGGCGGTGGGGGCCCGCGTGCAGGGCTATTACGACCGACCGTGGAAGGCTGCGGAACCCCGCGCCGGCCAGTTGGTGGTGATCGGCCTCAAGGGCCTGGACCGGGCGGCCATCGCCGAGGCCATCACCCGGGCGGCGGCCTGACATGCATCTTCTGGCCGCCACTCCCGGCACCGTCTCCGACGGCAGCGAGGCCGTCGATCTCGGCCAGACCCCGGCCCCGGTGGTGGTGCTGTCGGCCGCCGATTCCGAACTGGCCGCCCTGGCCCAGGCCCGCGCCGCGTTAGGCGCGCCGACGCTGCGCCTGGCCAGCCTTTTGCACCTGGCCCACCCCATGTCGGTGGATCTTTACGTCGATCAGGTGATCCGCCACGCCCGGCTGGTGGTGGTGCGCCTGCTGGGCGGGCGCGGCTACTGGCCCTACGGGGTGGAGCAACTGGCCGCCGCCTGTCGCCAGAACAATGTTCAGATCGCCTTTCTGCCCGGCGACGATCAGCCCGATCCCGATCTGGCCGCCTGGAGCACCCTGCCGCCCGAAGCCCGGCATCGGCTGTGGCAATATCTGGTGCAGGGCGGCAGCGGCAATGCCGAGCAGTTTTTACGCTATTGCGCCCATCTCACCGGCGACTCCCTGGAATGGCGCGAACCGGCGCCGCTGCCGCCCGCCGGTCTCTATCCGGCCGGCAGCGATCTCGACGGGGTCCGCGCCGCCTGGACGCCGGGGGCGCCGGTGGTGGCCCTGGTGGTCTACCGCGCCCTGGTGCAGGCCGGCAACACCGCCGCCATCGAGGCCCTGTGCGCCGCCCTGGCCGCCCAGGGCCTGAACCCGCTGCCGCTTTACGTCTCCAGCCTGAAGGATCCGGTTTCCGCCGCCACCACCGCCGAACTGCTGCGCCTTTGTCCGCCCGACGTGATCCTGAACGCCACCGGCTTCGCCGTGGCCGCCCCCGGCCGCCCGCAGGACGGCCCCTTCGCCGAGGCCGATTGTCCGGTGCTGCAGGTGATCTTCTCGGGCGGCACCGAGCAGGCCTGGCGCGACGGCGTCTCCGGCCTGTCGGCCCGCGATATCGCCATGAACGTCGCCCTGCCCGAGGTGGACGGCCGCATCATCGGCCGCGCCGTCTCCTTCAAAGCCGCCGCCCGCCGCGACGAGGCCACCCAGTGCGATATCGTCGCCTATCAGCCCCTGGCCGACCGGGTGGCCTTCA
Organism: Pseudomonadota bacterium; assembly: GCA_021782815.1. Lineage (GTDB taxonomy): Bacteria > Pseudomonadota > Alphaproteobacteria > Rhodospirillales > Magnetospirillaceae > JAJZGK01. The sequence continues at coordinate 21,542 of JAJXUO010000048.1, read as the reverse complement.
TGGCCCGGCTGGCCGCCGCCTGGGCGGGATTGCGGCGCAAGCCCGCCGCCGAGCGGCGCATCGCCCTGATTCTGGCCAATTATCCCAACCGCGACGGCCGCCTCGGCAACGGTGTCGGCCTCGATACCCCGGCGGCCACCGTGGAGGTGCTGCGCGCCCTGCAACAGGCCGGGGTGGACACCGGGCCGTTGCCCGCCGACGCCGCCGCGCTGATGGCCCTGGTGCAGCAGGGGGTGACCAACGCCCTGAGCGGCCGCCGCCACCGCCTGGTGCGCGAAAGCCTGGCCCTGCCCGATTACATGGCCTTCTTCCACAGCCTGCCGGTTGCGGTGCGCAACGCGGTGTCGGAACGCTGGGGATCGCCGGAGAAGGATCCGCATTTCACCCCGGGCGAACTCAGTTGCGGCCATTTCGATCTGGCCCTGCTCTGTTTCGGCCATGTGGCGGTGGGGGTGCAGCCGGCGCGGGGTTATCACATCGACCCCGCTTCGAGCTATCACGATCCCGCCCTGGTGCCGCCGCACGGCTATCTGGCTTTCTATGCCTGGCTGCGCGAGCAGTTCCGCGTCGACGCCGTGGTGCATATGGGCAAACACGGCAATCTGGAATGGCTGCCGGGCAAATCCCTGGCGCTGTCGGAGGCCTGTTTCCCCGAGGCCATCCTCGGCCCCCTGCCGCACCTCTATCCCTTCATCGTCAACGATCCCGGCGAGGGCACCCAGGCCAAACGCCGCGCCCAGGCGGTGATCATCGATCATCTGACCCCGCCCCTGACCCGGGCGGAAAGCTACGGCCCCTTGCGCCAGCTGGAGCAGCTGGTGGATGAATATTACGAGGCGGCGGCGGTGGACCCGCGCCGCCTGGCGGTATTGCGCGCCGAAATCCTGGCCCTGACCCGCGTGACCGGCCTTGATCAGGATTGCGGCATCGCCCCGGACGACGGCGACGAGCAGTCGCTGCAAAAGCTCGATAATCATCTGTGCGAATTGAAGGAACTGCAGATCCGCGACGGTCTGCACATCTTCGGCCGCGCCCCCGAGGGCGAGCAGCTCACCGATCTGCTGGTGGCCCTGGCCCGCGCCCCGCGCGGGCAGGCCCCGCACGAGCGCTCGCTGCTGCGCGCCCTGGCCGACGATCTGGGCCTGGCCTTCGATCCGCTGGACTGCGCCATGGCCCAGCCGTGGGACGGGCCCCGCCCGGACTGTCTGACCGGCCCCGATCCCTGGCGCAGCACCGGCGATACCGTGGAACGGCTGGAAGGGCTGGCCCGCGCCCTGGTGGCGGGCGCCCCCCGCCCCGCCCTGCCCACCGCCGGACCGGTGCTGGACTGGATCGAAGGCACGCTGCGCCCCACCATCGCCGCCTGCGGCGCCGCCGAGATCGACGGCCTGCTGCGCGGCCTGGCCGGACGCTTCGTGCCGCCCGGCCCCTCGGGCGCGCCGACGCGGGGCCGCCCCGACGTGCTGCCCACCGGACGCAATTTCTATTCGGTGGACAGCCGCACCGTGCCCACCCCGGCGGCCTGGACCCTGGGCTGGAAATCCGCCGGCCTGCTGATCGAACGGCATCTGCAGGATCACGGCGCCTGGCCGCGTTCGGTGGCCATTTCGGCCTGGGGCACCAGCAATATGCGCACCGGCGGCGACGATATCGCCCAGGCCCTGGCCCTGATGGGGGTGCGCCCCACCTGGGATGCCACCTCGCGCCGGGTCACCGGCTTCGAGATCCTGCCGCTGTCGCTGCTGGACCGGCCGCGCGTCGATGTCACCTTGCGGGTTTCGGGCTTCTTCCGCGACGCCTTCCCCGCCCTGATGGACCTGTTCGACAGCGCCGCCCGCGCCGTGGCCGCCCTGGAGGAGAGCGACGACGATAATCCCCTGGCCGCCCATGTGCGCGAGGAAACCCGCCGCCTGGCCGCCGAGGGCCATGCCGACGCCGCCCGCCGGGCCGGGCATCGGGTGTTCGGGTCGAAACCCGGAGCCTACGGCGCCGGGCTGCAGGCCCTGATCGACGAGAAGGGCTGGAGCGGCGACGCCGATCTGGCCCGGGCCTATATCGCCTGGGGCGGCTACGCCTATGGCGGCGGCGCCGTCGGCGATGCCGCGCACGGCCTGTTCGAAACCCGGCTGCGCCGCACCGAGCTGGTGATCCAGAACCAGGACAACCGCGAGCACGACCTGCTGGATTCCGACGATTATTACCAGTTCGAGGGCGGCATGACGGCGGCGGTGCGGGTGCTGTCGGGCAAGGCCCCCACCGTTTACCACCCCGACCATTCCCGCCCCGACAGCCCGCGCATCCGCACCCTGGACGAGGAAATCGCCCGGGTGGTGCGGGCCCGCGTCGTCAATCCCAAATGGATCGCCGGGGTCATGCGCCACGGCTACAAGGGCGCCTTCGAGATGGCGGCCACCGTGGATTACCTGTTCGCCTTCGCCGCCACCGCCCATTGCGTCGGCGATCATCATTTCGACGCGGTGTTCGAGGCCTATCTCGAGGATCCAATGGTGCTCGACTTCCTGCGCGCCGCCAACCCCGCCGCCCTGCGCGAAATGATCGACCGCCTGGATGAGGCCGTCCGCCGCGGCCTGTGGCATCCCCGCCGCAACCACACCATCGACCGCCTGAGGGAGCTTGCCTGACATGGACGAGACCGCCGAACAGCGCCATCACGACAAGATGGTGAAGAAGAAGGCCGCCCGCGATCGCATGATGGCCCGGAAAAGCGGCGAGAAGGGCCTGGTCATCGTCCATACCGGCGCCGGCAAGGGCAAGTCCTCGGCCGCCTTCGGCATGGTGCTGCGCTGTGTGGGGCACGGGCGCAAGGTGGGGGTGATCCAGTTCATCAAGGGGGCCTGGGACACCGCCGAGCGCCGGGTGCTGGGCACCTTCGGCGCGCTGGTGGAATTCCGCGCCATGGGCGAGGGCTTCACCTGGGAAACCCAGGACCGCGCCCGCGACACCGCCGCCGCCGAACGGGCCTGGGCCGAGGCCGCCCGTATGCTGGCCGATCCCGCCTATGCCATGGTGGTACTGGATGAGTTGAATGTGGCCCTGCGTTATGGCTATGTGGAGATGGCTCCGGTCCTGGCGGCGCTGGCGGCCCGTCCGCCCTTGCAGCATGTGGTGATCACCGGCCGCAACGCCGCCGACGAGATGATCGCCGCCGCCGATCTGGTGACGGAAATGACCCTGGTGAAACATCCCTTCCGCGATGGCGTGAAGGCGCAGCCCGGAGTGGAGTTCTGATCATGCCCTCCCTTGTCAAACGTCTGCTGCCGCCGCTTCTGGCCCTGCTGGCCGTTCTCGCCCTGCCCGCCGCCCCGGCCCTGGCCGGTTACGACCAGCAGCAGGTGGTGGACGGCGCCACCGGCACCATGGAGCGGTTGAAGACCGATCCCGGCTTTCAAAAGAACTTCCACGAGCAGATGAGGAACGCCCGCGCCATCCTCATCGTGCCCAATCTCTATCGCGGCGGTATCATCGTCGGCGGCCAGTACGGCAACGGCGTGCTGCTGGAACGCCTGCCCGACGGCGGCTGGTCCTATCCCGCCTTCTTCACCCTGGCCGGCGGCAGCTTCGGGCTGCAGCTGGGAGCGGAAAGCGTCGGCGTCATCTTTCTCATCAATTCCGAGCGCGCCCTGCAGGCGCTGCTGGACAACCAGTTCAAGTTCGGCGCCAATTTCGGCATGACCCTGGCGGTGGTGGGCGCCGATGTCGGCGGCAGCACCACCAGCAATGCCGGGGCCGACATCCTGGCCCTGTCGTTCAGCGCCCTCGGCCTTTACGGCGGCCTTACCCTGGACGGCACCGCCGTATCGCCGCGCGATTCCTGGAACGCCGCCTATTATGGCCGCAATCTCTCCAGCCGCGGCATCGTGCAGGATCAGAATGTCAGCAATCCCGGCGCCGACCGCCTGCGAGACGTTCTTGCCCACTAACCCGGCGCGCCCGCACTTCGCCCTGATGCTGCAGGGCACCGGATCCGACGTGGGCAAGTCGCTGCTGGTGGCCGGCCTATGCCGGGCCCTGACCCGGCGCGGCCTGTCGGTGGCGCCGTTCAAACCGCAGAACATGTCCAACAACGCCGCCGTCACCGCCGACGGCGGCGAGATCGGCCGGGCCCAGGCCTTGCAGGCCCGCGCCTGCGGCCTGGCGCCCAGCCGCCACATGAACCCGGTGCTGCTGAAACCGCAAAGCGACGTCGGCGCCCAGGTGGTGGTGCAGGGCCGGGTGCTGGGCAATGCCAACGCCCGCGACTATCACGCCCTGAAGCCCACCCTGCTGCCCCGTGTGCTCGACAGCTTCCAGCGGCTGGGCCAGGGCCGCGACGCCCTGGTGGTGGAGGGGGCGGGCAGCGCCGCCGAGGTCAATCTGCGCGATGCCGACATCGCCAACATGGGGTTCGCCGAGGCCGCCGATCTGCCGGTGGTGCTGGTGGCCGACATCGATCGCGGCGGCGTCATCGCCGCCATCGTCGGCACCCACGCCCTGTTGCCCGAGGCCGAGCGCCGCCGCGTGCGGGGCTATATCATCAATAAATTCCGCGGCGATCCCGCCCTGTTCGCCCCGGCGCTGGAGCTGATCGGCGCCCGCACCGGCTGGCGCTGTTTCGGCATCCTGCCCTGGTTCCCCGAGGCCGCCCGCCTGCCCGCCGAGGATGGCGCCTCGCTGACCGGCGGCACGACGGGAGGCGACGGCGCCCTCTCCATCGTGGTGCCGCGGCTGCCGCATATCGCCAATTTCGACGATTTCGATCCCTTGGCGGCGGAGGACGACGTCCGCCTCGCCTTCATTCCCCCCGGCCAGCCCCTGCCCCAGGGCGCCGATCTCGTCATTCTGCCCGGCTCCAAGACCACCATCGCCGATCTCGACGCCATGCGCGCCGAAGGCTGGGATATCGACCTTAAAGCCCATCTGCGCCAGGGCGGCCGGGTGCTGGGCATTTGCGCCGGCTATCAGATGCTGGGCACCCGCATCGCCGATCCCCTGGGGCTGGAAGGCCCGCCCGGCGCCACTCCCGGTCTCGGACTGCTGGACGTCGCCACCGAAATGGCCGCCGAAAAGACCTTGCGGGCCGCCGGCGGCCACGCGCCTCTCTTCCGGAACGCCCCGGTCGGCGGCTACGAAATGCATATGGGCCGCACCCTTGGCCCCGATACCGCCCGGCCGCTGCTGCAGCTGGACGGCCGCCCCGACGGCGCCGTCTCCGCCGACGGCCGCGTCATGGGCTGCTATCTGCACGGCCTGTTCGCCTCCGATCCCTTCCGCCAGGCCCTGCTGAACGGCCTGCGTGCCGGGCGGACGGGCGGCGTCCGCTACGAACACGGCGTCGAACAGGCCCTGGACGCCCTGGCCGCGCATATGGAGCGCCATCTGGACATGCTGGCCCTTTTCCCCGGCCTCATCCCCCCTGTTTCGGCATAACCCATTGATAGGATTGATAAGTCCCGGAATATTCCGCCTTTAAATAATAGGCGCGGGATTTCACATCCTTTTCTTTTTCATGCCAAGAGTTTAATATGTTACAGATCTATCAGACGAAGGTCTTAATCCCTTTAAACTTTCCGCACCCTCAGCAGATAGACTCCCATCCGATCGTCTTGTCGCTCCGGTTCCAATGACAGAATGACATGCCCTAGTTCTTGCAACGAACGCGGCACATTCCGTAACGGCTCATCCCCTTTCAGCCGGACCTCCAGAACCTCTCCGGCAGTCATTTTTTCGATTAATAACTTCGTTTTTACGAAGGTTAGTGGGCAAACTTCCGCGCTGATGTCGAGGAAATGTTTCGCTTGATCAATCACAACGCCCTCACTTTTTTCACTCTTAACATTCGTTATTGCCAATTCTGATTCTTGAACATATATATATGCCCAGAGTTTGTATAACGAAGGCATCTGCCAATGTCAGAGCAATCCAGCCAGAATGAATTGCTGGCGCTGACCGCCGAAATCGTTGCCGCGCATGTTGGCAACAACACAGTCCCTGTTTCCGAATTGCCTCTGTTGATCAACGAGGTTTTTCGCACCCTCTCGTCTGTCGGCACGGTTCAGGCCGCGCCCGAGCGTCCCCAGCCCGCCGTTCCGGTGAAGAAGTCGGTGACCCCCGATTACATCATCTGCCTGGAAGACGGCAAGAAGCTGAAGATGCTGAAGCGCCATCTGAAAACCGCCTACGACATGACCCCCGAGGAATACCGCGACCGCTGGGGCCTGCCCGCCGACTATCCGATGGTGGCGCCGAACTATGCCCAGCATCGCAGCTCGCTGGCCAAGAAGATCGGCCTGGGCACCAAGCCGCGCAAGCGTCGGCGCACCACGGTTTAAGTCTTTTTTGTGACAATACTCCCAGACGACGCCGTGGGTTACACTCCGGCGTCGTTTTGTTTATGCTTGCGGGTCATTCCGGCTATCGGTTAGAAATTCCGCATGATTTCGCGTATCGAACAGCGATGTGTTGAAAAGGGCATGAAGATGACCGAGCAGCGCCGGGTCATCGCCAGGGTTCTTTCCGACGCCACCGATCATCCCGATGTGGAGGAAGTCCACCGTCGCGCCACCGTTCTCGACTCCAACATCAGCATCGCCACGGTCTATCGCACCGTGCGGCTGTTCGAAGAGGCGAACATCCTGGAGCGGCACGATTTCGGCGATGGCCGCGCCCGCTACGAGGAAATGCCCGACGCCCACCACGATCACCTGATCGATGTGCAAAGCGGCCGGGTCATCGAATTCCAGAATTCCGACATCGAAGCCCTGCAGCGCGAGATCGCCCGCAGTTATGGCTACAAGCTGGTGGGCCACCGCCTGGAACTCTATGCCGTTCCGCTGCAGTCCGACGACGATGCCCCCACGCCCTGAACCGTTCGCCGCATCGCCGGTGAGCGCCCCCCTTTCCGGAAAAGAGGCAGTATGACCGCCGGCACCACCGAGATGGACGAAAGCAGTTCCGACAGTCTGGAGGTCAGACTGGCGGTCAGCACGGCCGAGATCGAAGCCGCCCAGCGTCTGCGTTACCGCGTATTCTACGAGGAAATGGGCGCCAAACCCTCGCCGGAAATGGCCGCCGAAGGCCGCGACTTCGACCAGTTCGACGCCGACTGGGATCATCTGCTGGTCATCGACAAGACCCAAGGGACCGGCGCCGACGGCGTGGTGGGCACCTACCGTCTGCAACGGCGGGAAAACCCGAAATTCCGCGCCTTCTATTCGGCCGGCGAGTACGATGTCGGTCCCATCGCCGGCTTTTCCGGCCGGGTGCTGGAACTGGGCCGGTCCTGCGTCGACGCCCGCTTCCGCACCAAGATGACCATGCAGATGCTGTGGCGCGGCATCGCCAGCTACGTCTTCGCCCATGATATCGATCTGATGTTCGGCTGCGCCAGCCTGCCCGGCACCTCGCCCGACCAGCTGGCCCTGCCCTTGAGCTATCTCTATCACCATCATCTGGCGCCGGAGGCCTTCCGGCCGCGCGCCCTGCCCGGCCTGTTCGTGGAGATGAACCGCCTGGAGAAGGATCGCATCAGCCTGCGCGACGCCCTCAACGCCCTGCCGCCCCTGGTCAAGGGCTATCTGCGGCTGGGGGGCTGGGTGGGCGACGGCGCGGTGATCGACCACCAGTTCAACACCACCGATGTCTGCGTGATCGTGAAAACCGACCAGATCACCGACAAATATTTCCGTCATTACGACCGCACGGCGTTGCGGATCCTGTGAGGCCCGCCTGATGCGCCAGTTTCGCAGCCCGCTCAAGGCCTCGGTCCGCCTGCTGGCCTTCCTGCTGTGGACCCTTGCGGTGGTGCCGGTGCAGGCCACCCTGCTGCTGCTGGGCCGCCCGGCCCTGCCGCTGGCCCGCACCGTCCCGCGCCTTTACTGGCGCGGGGTGGCCTGGATCGTCGGCTTCACCCTGGTGGTGCGCGGCACCCCCAGCCCCACCCGGCCCACGCTGTTCGTCGCCAATCACGCCTCTTATCTCGACATCATCGTGCTGGGCGCCCTGCTGAAATCGGTGTTCGTCGCCAAGCAGGAGGTGCGCGGCTGGCCGGGCATCGGCCTTCTGGCCCGGCTGGGCCGCACCACCTTCGTCGACCGGCGGCCGCAGAAAAGCCTGCGCCAGCGCGACGAGATGCGCGGCCGCATGAACGGCGCCGCCGAATCGATGATCCTGTTCCCCGAGGGCACCAGCAACGACGGCAACCGCGTGCTGCCCTTCAAGAGCGCGCTGCTGTCGGTGGCGGAAACCCCGCTGCCCGACGGCTCCGACCTGCCGGTGCAGCCGGTATCGGTGGCCTATACCCGGGTGGACGGCATTCCCATGGGCCGGGGCTGGCGCCCCTTCTACGCCTGGTATGGCGATATGGATCTGGCCCCGCACCTGTGGGACGTTCTCGGCATGGGCACCACCACGGTGGAGGTGGATTTCTATCCTCCCGTCACCCTGGCGCGCTTCGGCTCGCGCAAGGCCCTGGCCGATCATTGCCACACCCTGATCGCGCGCGGGCTGGTACAGGCCAACGCCGGGCTGGGGAGCCGGAATCAGGAAGACGTCGTCGCATCCTGAGGCCGCCTGGGATAAGCTTGCCCCATCGCCGGGTCCGCATGCAGTGCAACAGGAAGGCCTCCCGGCGGACCTTCCCTTTTTCGAGATCCATACGTCCTTGTCCAAGAAGCTTTTCATCCGTACCTACGGCTGCCAGATGAACGTTTACGATTCCGCCCGCATGGCGGACGTGCTGGCGCCATTGGGCTATCGTGCCGCCGAGGCGGTGGACGAGGCCGACATGGTCATCGTCAATACCTGCCATATCCGCGAACACGCCTCGGAAAAGGTGTTCTCCGAGCTGGGCCGCCTGCGCGACCTGAAAACGGCGCGCGCCGGAACCGGGCAGGGGCTGATCATCGCCGTCGCCGGCTGCGTGGCCCAGGCCGAGGGCAAGGAGATCCTGGCCCGCGCCCCTTATGTCGATATCGTGCTGGGGCCGCAGACCTATCACCGCCTGCCGGAAATGGTGGCCCGCGCCAGCCGCGCCGGCGGCCGCGTGCTCGACACCGATTTCCCGGCCGAGGCCAAGTTCGACCATCTGCCCGCGCCCACGGCGCAAGGCCCGGCCGCCTTCCTGTCGGTGCAGGAGGGCTGCGACAAGTTCTGCACCTTCTGCGTGGTGCCCTATACCCGGGGCGCCGAATATTCCCGCCCCGCCGCCGCCATCCTGGCCGAGGCCCGCGCCCTGATCGCCGGCGGCGCCTGCGAGATCACCCTTTTGGGCCAGAACGTCAACGGCTATCACGGCGACAGCCCGGACGGCGGCCATTGGGGCCTGGGCCGGCTGATCCGCGCCCTGGCCGAACTGCCGGGACTGGCCCGTCTGCGCTACACCACCTCGCATCCGCGCGATCTCGACGACGATCTGATCGCCGCCCACGGCGAGGTGCCGCAGTTGATGCCGTTCCTGCATCTGCCGGTGCAATCGGGCTCCGACCGCATCCTGGCCGCCATGAACCGCCAGCACACCGCCGCCGACTATCTGCGCCTGGTGGAGCGCCTGCGCGCCGCCCGCCCCGATCTGGCCCTGTCGTCGGATTTCATCGTCGGCTTCCCCGGCGAAAGCGACCGTGATTTCGAGGACAGCCTGGCCCTGGTGCGCGCCGTCGGCTTCGCCCAGTCCTACAGCTTCAAATACAGTCCGCGCCCCGGCACGCCCGCCGCCGCCCTGGAACAACAGGTGCCGGAAGCGGTGAAGGAGGAGCGGCTGGCCGCCTTCCACAGCCTGATCGCCGAACAGTCGGCCGCCTTCAACCAGGCCTGCCTGGGCCGCGACTTCGACGTGCTGCTGGAACGCCCCGGCCGCCGCGACGGCCAGCTCATCGGCCGCAGCCCCTACATGCAATCGGTGTTCGTCGAGGCGCCCGCCGCCATGCTGAACACGGTGCGCCGCCTGCGCATCACCGATACCCACCCCAATTCCCTGGCCGGAACCCTGTTGGAAAGCGAGGCTTGAACCATGGCGGACCCGCAGATCCTCACCCGGTCGTTTGACGACACCAGCCTGCTCACCCCGCTGTTCGGCCCCCACAACGCCCACCTGGAGCAAATCGCCCAGGCCCTGGGGGTGGAGATCAATTCCTTGGGCAACAGCGTCGACATCCAAGGCCCGGACGAGGCGGCGCGCCAGGCCGGCGCGGTGCTGGACAGCCTCTATCAGCGCCTGCGCAAGGGCTTTTCCGTGGAAAAGGCCGATATCGAGGCGGCGTTGCGCATGAGCGCCCTGCCCGCCCAGCCGGCGCCGGACACCACCATCATCACCCGCAAACGCCATATCGAGCCGCGCACCCCCGGCCAGGCCGACTATATCCGCGCCATGAACGACGCCGAGCTGGTGTTCGGCCTGGGCCCGGCCGGTACCGGCAAAACCTATCTGGCGGTGGCCAAGGCCGTTTCCATGATGCTGAAGGGCGAGGTGGACCGCATCATCCTGTCGCGCCCGGCGGTGGAAGCCGGCGAACGGCTGGGCTTCCTGCCCGGCGATCTGCGCGAAAAGGTCGATCCCTATCTGCGGCCGCTCTACGACGCCCTGCACGACATGCTGCCGGGCGATCAGGTGGTGAAGAAACTGGCCTCGGGCGATATCGAAGTGGCGCCCCTGGCCTTCATGCGCGGCCGCACCCTGGCCAGTTCCTTCGTCATTCTCGACGAGGCGCAGAACACCACCCCGGTGCAGATGAAGATGTTCCTCACCCGCCTCGGCGAACATTCGCGCATGGTGGTCACCGGCGATCTGTCGCAGATCGACCTGCCGCCCGGCACCAAGTCGGGCCTGCAGGACGCCCTCGATACCCTGACCGGGGTGAACGGCATCGCCGCCGTGCAATTCACCGAACGCGACGTGGTGCGCCACGGCCTGGTGTCGCGCATCGTGCGGGCCTACGACGCCCGCGACCGCGACCGCAAGGCGGGAGGCGCGGCATGAGCGGCCCCGTCATCGGCCTCGCCGTCGAGGCCGGCCCCTGGAGCGAGATCCTGCCCGACGTGGAGGACCGCTGCCGCCAGGTGGCCGCCGTCGCCCTAGCCTCGGGCGCGGCGCTCTGCGACGATCTGCCGCTGGAGCGGGCCGAATTGAGCCTGGTGCTGGCCGACGACGCCCTGGTGCGCACCCTGAACCGCGATTATCGCGGCCAGGACAAAGCCACCAACGTGCTGTCCTTCGCCGCCCTCGACGACGAGGACGCGCCGCAGCCGGACGATGGTCCGCTGCTGCTGGGCGACGTCATCATCGCCTTCGAAACCACGCGGACCGAGGCCGAAACCGAAGGTAAGCCCCTGGCCGACCATCTGGCGCATCTGGTGGTGCACGGCGTGCTGCATCTCCTGGGCTTCGACCATGTGGACGACGACGAGGCCGAGGAGATGGAAACCCTGGAACGCACCATTCTGGCCGCCCTCGGCGTCCCCGACCCCTATGCCCGTCCCGACAAGGAGGACTGAGCTCAAATGACCGATGCCGCCGGCAGTAGCCGGCCCCGTGAAAGCGGGGCCTCCGACGACTCCCTGATCCAGGCCCTGAGAAGCTGGCTGAGATCGCTGCGCCGCTCGAAAACCGGCGAATCCGTGCGCGAAACCCTGGAGGAACTCTTCGAGGAGCGCGAGGAGGCGGAGCAGCCCATCGACGAGCACGAACGCCGGCTGCTGGGCAATATCCTGCATCTGCGCGATCTGTCGGCCTACGACGTCATGGTGCCGCGCGCCGATATCGTGGCGGTGGACAGCAAGGCCAGCCAGACCGATCTCATCGACATCCTGCGGGCCAAGGGCCATTCGCGCTATCCGGTCTATCGCGGCACCCTGGACGACGCCATCGGCCTGGTGCACATCAAGGACGTGCTGCTGATGACGGCCTCGGGCCAGAGCTTCGCCCTGCCGCGCATCCTGCGCAAGATCCTCTTCGTCTCCCCCTCCATCCGCGTGCTCGACCTGCTTTTGGAAATGCGCCTGAAGCGCACCCACATGGCCCTGGTGGTGGACGAATACGGCGGCATCGACGGCCTGGTGACCATCGAGGATCTGGTGGAGCAGATCGTCGGCGAGATCGAGGACGAGCACGACCGCGAAACCGAACCCGATTTCATCCTGCACCCCGACGGCATGATCGAGGCCGACGCCCGCACGCCGCTGGACGAGTTCGAGGCCCATGTCGGCCCCATGCTGGACGAGGAGGACGGCGAGGACATCGACACCCTGGGCGGACTGGTGTTCTATCTGGCGGGACGCGTGCCCAGCCGGGGCGAACTGATCGTCCATCCGGCCAGCGGCATCGAGTTCGAGGTGATCGACGCCGACCCCCGCCGCATCAAGCGCCTCAGGGTGCGCAACCTGCCGCAAAAGAACGAGGACAAGGAATCGTGAGCTTCCCCCCCGAGCGCTGCCGCCGGGCGGCGGCGGATCTGGCCGGCCTCACCGGCTGGCGCCGCCGCGCCACCGCCGCCGCTTTCGGCCTGCTGGCCGCCCTGGCTCTGCCGCCCATCCACTGGCTGCCGGTGCTGTGGATCAGCCTGCCGGCCCTGGTCCTGCTGATGGACAGCGCCCCCACCCCGCGCGGCGCCTTCGCCGACGGCTGGTGGTGGGGCTTCGGCCATTTCACCCTGGGCTTCTATTGGATCGGCCACGCCATGCTGGTGGATCCCTTGCGCTTCGGCTGGATGATCCCCTTCGCCGTGTTCGGCCTGGCCGCCGTCATCGCCCTGTTTCCGGCCCTGGCCACCCTGGCCGCCCGCCTGCTGATGCCGCAAGGCGGGCCGCGGGTGCTGATGCTGGCGGTGACCTGGGTGTTCTTCGAATGGTGCCGGAGCTGGATGCTGACCGGCTTTCCCTGGAACCTCATGGGCAGCGTGTGGGATGCCGCTCTGCCGGTGGCCCAACTCGCGGCGCTGACCGGCGTTTACGGCCTGTCGCTGCTCACCCTGCTGGCCGCCGCCGGCCCGGTGCTGTGGCTGACCCCGAACCGGCGCGGCCACCGGATGATGCCCGCCGCCGCCCTGGCCCTGCTGGCCGCCGTCGCCCTGTGGGGCGCCGCCCGCATCCCCGCCGCCGCCAGCCCGGTGTGGCCCGGCCTCACTCTGCGGCTGGTGCAGGCCGATGTGCCGCAATCGGATAAATGGTCGCCCGGACAGCGTTGGCTCAATCTGGAAAAGCACATCGATCTTTCCAACGCCCCCGGCAAGGATAGGCTGGCCGCCACCATCTGGCCGGAAACCGCCGCCCAGACCTTCATCGCCGACGACGCCAACGGCCGCGCCCTGCTGACCGGGGCGGTGCCGCCGCACGGCCTCTTGCTGACCGGGGCGCCGCGCGGCCGCTTCGTGAACGGCGAACTGGTGCAGATCTGGAACAGCCTGCAGGCCCTGGACCCGCAGGGCCGCCTGCGCGGCAGCTACGACAAGGCCCATCTGGTGCCGTTCGGCGAATATACCCCCTACCGCGACATTCTGCCCATTCCCAAGCTGACGGCGGGCAGCCTCGACTTCTCGGCCGGACCGGGACCGCGCACCCTCGCCCTGCCCGGCCTGCCGCCGGTGGGCCCCATCATCTGCTACGAAGCCATCTTCCCCGGCGCCGTGGTGGACCTCGCCCACCGCCCCGACTGGCTTTTGAACATCACCAACGACGGCTGGTTCGGCACCTCGGCCGGTCCCTACCAGCATTTCGCCGCCGCCCGCATGCGCGCCATCGAAGAGGGCCTGCCCCTGGTCCGCGACGCCAACACCGGTATATCGGCGGTTGTGGACCCCTATGGCCGCATCCTCGGCCATCTGGGGCTGGGCACCGGCGGCTATCTCGATCTGCCCCTGCCCAAACCCCTGCCCACCCTCAACCTGTTTGCGGTTTACGGCAATTCCGTGGTATTAATACTTCTTGTTATTGGCGCCGCATTGGCCGCTCTTTGGCGCAGTTTGCTTAGGTTCGGTTGAGCCTTTGCCAATAAAACACAGCCATGAGTAAATGATCTCTATTGACTTGCATACAACCGTATGACCATATCTTCATAGTCCGGCGCTCGGATTCGGTCTGACACAATGTCATGACCTTCCCCTCGACGGGATCTTGAACATCGATTTTTTGGGAACTTTTCCATGCCCCGCACCGCAACCACGCTTAAAGCCGCCAAGGCCGACGCCCCCCGGCGTTCGGGCCGTGGCCGCACGCCTTCCGGCAAACCCAACCCCATCGACGTGCATGTCGGCGCCCGCGTGCGTCTGCGCCGCACCCTGCTCGGCATGAGCCAGGAAAAGCTGGGCGAGGCCATCGGCCTGACCTTCCAGCAGGTGCAGAAGTACGAACGCGGCGCCAACCGTATCGGCGCCTCGCGCCTGTTCGACCTGTCGCGCGTGCTCGACGTGCCGGTGTCGTTCTTCTACGACGACATGACCACCGACGTCTCGCAGCAGAGCCCGCGCATGATCGCCGCCGGCCTTTACGACGGCGACGATCAGGCCACCTTCGAGGCCGACCCCATGACCAAGCGGGAAACCCTGGAACTGGTGCGCGCCTATTACCGCATCACCGATGCCCAGGTGCGCAAGCGGGTGTTCGAGCTGGCCAAGGCCCTGGCCAACGCCTCCGAACAGGGGTAACGCCGCGCTCCACCTCAAAGGGGTCGCGCCGCGTTCCGCGGCGAAGGAGTGCTGCCGCGTTCCGCGGCGAAGGGGTGCTGCCGCGTTCCGCGGCAAGGGGCACGCTTGAACGAAAGAGGCGCCGGCCGGGGTGGGTCGGCGCTTTTTCGCGCAAACGGTTGCGCGGGCGATCATCGCGCAAATGGTTGCGCGGGCGCGCATCGCGCCAACGCGGCGCAAATCCCGTTCAGGCGAACAAGGATCGCGCGTTCGCCCGGTGACCCTGCGTCACCGTCGCAAGGGACTTGAACCTTCGTCGGAAAATTTGTACCTAACTACTTGCGTCCCATTTTAAAACCGGACGCCGTGGGCGATTTTCACCGCTTGCCGCCACGACAAAACGGCTAAGTGGGAGCAAAGATGTGTCGCGTCGATGCCCCCTGCATGTTGGTAATATGCTTCGAAGGAGGGGCGACGTGTCCAAATCCGCTTATCTTTTCACCAGTGAATCCGTCTCGGAAGGCCATCCCGACAAGGTGTGCGACCGCATTTCCGACGCCATCGTCGACACCTTCCTCACCGCCGACCCTTACGCCCGCGTCGCCGTGGAAACCCTGGCCACCACCAATCGCGTGGTGCTGGCCGGCGAAGTGCGCGGCCCCGCCGCCATCACGCCGCAGGTGATGGAAGAGGTGGCCCGCGCCGCCATCAAGGATATCGGCTACGAGCAGGACGGTTTCCACTGGAAGAATGCCGAGGTGGAGGTGCTGGTGCACGCCCAGTCCTCCGATATCGCCCAGGGGGTGGACGCCCTCGGCAACAAGGACGAGGGCGCCGGCGACCAGGGCATCATGTTCGGCTATGCCGTCAATGAAACCCCGGTGCTGATGCCCGCCCCCATCTTCTATTCCCACGCCATTCTGAAGTCGCTGGCCGAAGCCCGCCATTCCGGCGCCGAGCCCAAGCTCGGCCCCGACGCCAAGAGCCAGGTGACCCTGCGCTATGTGGACGGCAAGCCGGTGGGCGCCGCCTCGGTGGTGGTCTCCACCCAGCATGCCGAGGGTCTGAGCCAGGACGACGTGCGCGATATCGTGCGCCCGCATGTGCTGAACGTGCTGCCCGAAGGCTGGATGTGCCCCGAGGACCAGTTCTACGTCAATCCCACCGGCCGCTTCGTCATCGGCGGGCCGGACGGCGACGCCGGCCTCACCGGCCGCAAGATCATCGTCGACACCTACGGCGGCGCCGCCCCCCATGGCGGCGGGGCCTTCTCGGGCAAGGACCCCACCAAGGTGGACCGCTCGGCCGCCTATGCCGCCCGCTACCTGGCCAAGAACGTGGTGGGCGCCGGCCTGGCCGACAAATGCGTGATCCAGCTGAGCTACGCCATCGGCGTGTCGCACCCGCTGTCGGTTTATGTCGATACCTTCGACACCGCCCGGGTGGACGAGGACCGGCTGTCGAAGGTGCTGCAGGAACTGGTGGATTTGAGCCCGCGCGGCATCCGCACCCATCTCGCCCTCAACAAGCCCATCTACGCCCGCACCGCCGCCTACGGCCATTTCGGCCGCAATCCCGATGCCGACGGCGGCTTCTCGTGGGAGCGGCTCGATCTGGTGGACGCCCTGAAGGCGGCCTTCGCCTGATCCCATGAGCGCCACCGCCCCGCACGACGCCACGACGCCGCGCTTCTTCGGCCGCCGCAAGGGCAAACCCTTGCGTCAGGCCGGACGCGGCCTGATGGACAGCCTGCTGCCCCGTCTGGCCATCGCCGAACCGGCGCCGGGGCAATGCCTGGATACCGCCGCCCTGTTCCCCGCCCCCTGCCGCGCCCTGTGGCTGGAGGTGGGCTTCGGCGGCGGCGAGCATCTGGCCTGGCAGGCGGCGCATCATCCCGATGTGGGCATCATCGGCGGCGAGGTGTTCCGGAACGGCATCGCCAGCCTGCTCGGCCATCTGGACCGTGGCGGCACCACGGGCAACGTGCGCATCTTCCCCGAGGATGTGCGCCGCCTGTTCCCAGCCCTGCCCGACGCCTGCTTCGAACGCGTCTTCGTGCTGTTCCCCGATCCCTGGCCGAAAACCCGCCATGCCGAACGCCGCTTCATCGGCGGCGCCAATCTCGACCAGCTGGCCCGCCTGCTGACCGACGGCGGCGAACTGCGCATCGGCACCGACGACGCCGTCTACAAAGCCTGGGCAGTGGAGCAGATGGCGGCGCGCGCCGAGTTCGAGGAAATCTCGACCGATCGTTCGGTCAAGCCCGCCGATTGGCCGCAAAGCCGATACGAGGCCAAGGCCATCGCCCAGGGCCGCACCCCGATCTATCTGCGCTACCGCCGCAAGCCGCGCTGAGCCGGGCACCTTCGCCTCCACGGCGAGACGGGGTTCAGATCACGCCCTTGCGCAGCATTTTATCCACATACATGGCGGCATCGGCCTCGCGCAGCGCCTGCTCCGGCGAGGAGATGACCGCATCGGCGCAGATTACCCCCACGCTGGCCCCGGCGTAGTCCAGGCAATGGCCGTTGAGATCGTAACGTCCCGCCGTCAGCGGCGTCAGGCGGTTGCGCACGCCCCGCACGACATCCTCCGGCACACCGTCGGCCACGCCCACCACCACGAATTCGTCGCCCCCCAGCCGTCCCAGGCGATCACCCTCGCGCAACCCTTCCGCCAGGCGCCGGCCCATTTCCACCAGGAAGGCATCCCCGATATCGTGCCCCAGGCGGTCGTTTATCCCCTTGAAGCCGTCCAGATCGATGAAAGCCACCATCACACCGCGGCCATCGCGTCCGGCCTGGGCGAACAACCCTCGCAGATCGCGCAGAATAGCGCGGCGATTGGGGAGCCCGGTCAAGGCATCGACATAGGAATAGTCGGCCAGTCGGGCATTGGCTTGCCGCAAGCCGTCCAGCAGCCGTTCCCGTTCCACGGCCTGGGCGATCAGGGCGGCGAACAGGGCCAAAATCTGCTGACCGCGCGACGACAACGGCTTTCTGCGGGCGCTGGCGGCGCACAGGGTGCCGAACAGCGAGCCGTCATCCAGACGCACCGGCATGCTGGCATAGGTCTGGATGCCCAGGGCGCGGGCGGCATCGGAATCCCCCCAGCAATCGTCGACATCGTCGGTATAGGCCCGGCCTTCGTCCAGGGCGCGTTTGCACAAGGTATCGCCCCACGGTACCACCAGCCCCTCGGGAATGCGCAGCGACCGGCTGTTCCGGGAATAAAGGATGGTCTGCACGCCGGCCGTCTCATCGACCCGCGTCAGATAGGTGCTGTCGAGACCGCTCACCAGTTCCAGCAATTCCAGCAGCGGGCGGGTCAGTTGCTCCACCGTCCGCGCCGAACTCAATGTCTCCGACAGCTCCGCCAGCACCGCGTCGGCATCCCCCTCAAGTCCCTTCATCGGAACCCCCTCCGCCTTTCGTCACAGTACCCATATCTTTTGGCGTGGTATTTTTGTGCCTGATCCACTCCGGCGGCAAGAGCGCCATCGGGACGCCCCCTAAGAAAAAACCTTGCAGCTCCTCGCCCTTGACGATATTTTGAATAAACACATTCTTGTAGTCCCACCATGGTGGATGGGGTTGTAGGGGTGGGCCATTGGCCCACTTTTTTGTTTTTTAGGGGTAGGTTAATCTCGGCATGAGCATCGAAGACCGCATCGCCGCCTTGATCGCGCCGTCGCTGGAGTCCATGGGCTACGAGCTGGTGCGCGTGCAGCTGCAGGGCCAGAAGCGCCCTGTTCTGCAGATCATGGCGGAACGTGCCGACCGCGCGCCCATGACCGTGGAGGACTGTGCCGACATCAGCCACTCGGTTTCGGCCCTGCTGGATGTGGACGACCCCATTTCCGACGCCTACACCCTGGAGGTCAGCTCGCCGGGCATCGACCGGCCGCTGACCCGCCGCCAGGATTACGAGCGTTTCTCCGGCTTCGAGGCCAAGATCGAAACCCAACGCCCGGTGGACGGGCGCAAGCGCTTCCGCGGGCGCCTGCTGGGCTTCGACGCGGCCGAACAGGTCCGCCTGGGCCAGGAGGACGGCGAAGTCCTCATCCCTTACGCGGACATCCATCGCGCCAAGCTGGTGCTGACCGACGAACTGATCGCCGCCGCCCAGCTTGAACAAGACGACCATCAGGGCTGACGAAGCCCCGCATTCCGAGATGAAATCCATGGAACGAACCGCAGCTCTGCCCCGCCCCGAACTCCTCCAGGTCGCCGACACGGTGGCCCGCGAGAAGAATATCGACCGCGACGAAGTCCTGGAGGCCATGGAGCAGGCCATCCAGAAGGCCGGCCGCTCGAAATACGGCCACGAGCACGATATCCGCGCCCATATCGACCGCAAGACCGGTGAGATCCACCTCAGCCGCTATATGGAAGTGGTGGAGGTGATCGAGAACGAGGCCACCCAGATGACCGTGGCCTCGGCCCGCCGCCGCAAGGCCGACGCCGAACTGGGCGAGTTCATCATCGATCCGCTGCCGCCCATCGATTTCGGCCGCATCGGCGCCCAGACCGCCAAGCAGGTCATCGTGCAGAAGGTGCGCGACGCCGAGCGCAAGCGCCAGTACGAGGAATTCAAGAACCGCGCCAGCGAGATCGTCAACGGCCTGGTCAAGCGCGTCGAATTCGGCAATGTGGTGGTGGATCTGGGCCGCGCCGAAGCGCTCCTGCGCCGCGACGAACTGATCCCGCGCGAGCTGTTCCGCACCGGCGACCGCGTGCGCGCCTATATCGCCGACGTGCGCGAGGAACAGCGCGGTCCGCAGATTTTCCTGTCGCGCACCCATCCCCAGTTCATGGCCAAGCTCTTTGCCCAGGAAGTGCCGGAAATCTACGACGGCATCATCGAGATCAAGTCGGTGGCCCGCGATCCGGGCTCGCGCGCCAAGATCGCCGTGATCAGCCGCGATTCCAGCATCGACCCGGTGGGCGCCTGCGTCGGCATGCGCGGTTCGCGCGTGCAGGCGGTGGTGGCCGAGCTGCAGGGCGAAAAGATCGACATCATCCAGTGGTCGGCCGATCCCGCGACCTTCATCGTCAACGCCCTGGCTCCCGCCGAGGTGGCCAAGGTGGTGCTGGACGAGGAAGCCAACCGCATCGAGGTGGTGGTGCCCGACGACCAGCTGAGCCTGGCCATCGGCCGGCGCGGCCAGAACGTGCGTCTGGCCTCGCAGCTCACCGGCTGGGATATCGACATCCAGACCGAGGCCGAGGAATCGGAACGCCGCATCGAGGAGTTCAAGAACCGCTCGCGCATGTTCATCGACGCCCTGGACGTGGACGACGTCATCGCCCATCTGCTGGTGACCGAAGGCTTCAGCACGCTGGAGGAAGTGGCTTTCGTGGCGGTCGAGGATCTGGCCGATATCGAAGGCTTCGACGAAAGCGTGGCCGAGGAACTGCAGCAGCGCGCCCGCGTCTTCCTGGAAGAGCAGGACAAGCGCAACACCGAGCGCCGCCGTGAACTGGGCGTCGCCGACGAGTTGGCCGCCATCGAGGCCCTGAGCTCGGGCGCTCTGGTCAAGCTGGGCGAGCAGGGAGTCAAAACCCTGGACGATCTGGCCGATCTGGCCGGCGACGAGCTGATCGAGATCCTGGGCAAGGACTCGCTCACCCTCGATCAGGCCAACGAGGTGATCATGGCCGCCCGCGCCCATTGGTTCGAAGGCGAAGGGGACGAAGCCTGAGCACAGTCGTATCCGGGGAGCCCGACGGGCTCCCCCCCTCGGACGATCCCGCCGTCATCGCCGCCGAACACGAGCGCGGTCCCAACCGCCGCTGCATCGTGACCGGCAGGGTCGGACCGGCCGAGGGCATGATCCGTTTCGTGGCCGGACCGGCGGGCGAGACCGTGCCCGATCTGGCGGCGCGGCTGCCGGGCCGGGGATTCTGGTTGAGTGCCGGCCGGGATATGGTAAATACCGCCTCGGCGAAAAATTTGTTCTCGAAGGCGGCAAGGCGTAAACTGACCGCGCCGCCCGATTTGGCCGACAGGATCGAGGCCCTTCTGGCGCGCCGCTGCGGCGAGCTTTTAGGGCTGACGCGCCGGGCCGGGCAGGCCGTCGTCGGGTTCGAGAAGGTGAAAAGCGAGCTGAAAGCCCGACGGGCCGCCGCCTCGCTGACCGGCGTGGTGCTGCTGGCCGCCAGTGATGGCGCCGCCGACGGTCGCGCCAAGATCCGCGCCCTGGTGGGGGAAACCGGGGACGGATCGCAAACGGGCACCGCCCCGGCGCTGATCGAGGTGCTGACGGCGGAAGAGTTGGGTGCCGCTTTCGGGCGGGATCATGCCGTGCATGTGCTGCTGCTGCCGGGTCGGCTGGCGGAGGCTGTACGGAGCGAAGCCGCCAGGCTGTCGGGGTTCCGCCCGGCCCGTGGCACGAACTGAAATTTGAGGATGCGGACCGCGCGACGGTCCGCTTGAAGCGAAAGTAAAGTCGAACCTATGACCGAGAACGACAACGACCGGAAGGCGCCGCTGAAACTGTCGCCGGGCAAGCTCGAACTGAAGAAGACGGTGGAGACCGGACAGGTCCGCCAGAGCTTCTCGCACGGGCGATCCAAGGTAGT
Organism: Pseudomonadota bacterium; assembly: GCA_021782815.1. Taxonomy (GTDB): domain Bacteria; phylum Pseudomonadota; class Alphaproteobacteria; order Rhodospirillales; family Magnetospirillaceae; genus JAJZGK01. Next base: position 352 of record JAJXUO010000048.1, on the reverse strand, counting down.
GACCGTGGAAGTGCGCAAAAAGCGCACCTTCGCCCCTGGCGCCGGCGGCACGCTGCACGAGGTGAAGGACCTCCCCCCGGCGCTGACCGACGCCGTCGCCCCGGTCGAGGAGGTTCTCCCCGCTCCGGTCGAGGAAGAGGCCGCGCCCGTCCAGGCCCGCCCGGCACCGCCCGCCCCGCCGCCCGCCGCCCGCGTGCCCGAACCTAACCGCGATCAGCGCGGCCGCGCCGCCGTGCGCCCCACCGGCGGACATCCCGATCTGACCACCGGCGAGAAGGCCGCCCGCGTCCGCGCCCTGCAAGACGCCCTGCGCGCCGAGGAAGACGCCCGCCGCCAGGCCGAGGAAGACGCC
>JAJXUO010000005.1 GCA_021782815.1 Pseudomonadota bacterium | reverse complement strand
CTGATCGAAACCTGCAAGCTCATCGACGTCGAGCCCCACGCCTATCTTAACGACGTCATCACCCGCATCGTCGCCGGCCATCCGCAGAGCAAGTTGGACGAGTTGCTGCCTTGGAATTGGCCGAAATCCTGTCACCAAACTGATGAGGCAGCGTGAGATGCCGAAATTGTCAACCTCAGGCTCAGAGATCGGAGTTGCCTGGTATCGGGAAAGCGACTGGGCGCGCGTAAAGTCGCAGTTCTCTGACGCTGCCGATCTCCACGACACCTATGAGCAATGGCATCGAGACACTGAGAACGCGATCAAGGAGATCACCGCACTCGGGCACTTCGTCATCCCGGTAACGATCGACATCGATGACTTCATCGGGTGGTGCATGGTCCGGGGCCGCAAGCGCGACGGAAAAGCCCGAAGCGAATACGTGATCGAAAAAATGAGGGCGGAGCCGCACGTCAAGAAATAACCGACGTGGCCGTCAGACGACGCTTACAAAAATCTCGAAGCCCTGGGCGTTGAGCGTCTGGCCGAACTGTTGATCGAGATTTCCGCCACCGATGCCACCGCCAAGCGACGGTTACGGCTGGAACTGGCCGGGATGCAAGATCCGGCCGAGTTGGCGCGCGAAGTGCGCAAGAGACTGGTCACCATTGGCCGTGCGCGGTCCTTTGTCGAGTGGCAGGGGATCCGGGCGTTGGCGGCCGATCTCGAGACTCAGCGCCGGGCCATCGTCGAGACGGTGGCCAAGACCGACTCTCAGGGCGCCCTGGACCTGCTCTGGCGGTTCATGGCTTTGGCGGACCCGGTTTTTGCCCGTTGCGACGACAGCAACGGCACCGTCGGTAGCGTCTTTCGTCAGGCCTGCGCCGATCTTGGGCCGCTTGCCGCGGCGGCGCAGCCGACACCGGAGGCGCTGGCGGGTCAGGTGTATACCGCCCTGGTGGGCAATGATTACGGCCAGTTCGACGGCCTGATTGCCATTCTCGCCCCGGTCCTCGGCCGCGACGGGCTTGAGAACCTGAAAGCCCGCATGGTCGATCTGTCCAATCGTCCGGTGCCGCGCCCGGCCGATAAGGATCGGGTGGCGATCAGCTGGGGCAGCGGCGGTCCGCTCTATGCCGATGAGATGGAGGAGCGCTCACGCCTCAGCACGGTGCGGCTGGCGCTGATGGACATCGCCGACGCGCTCGGCGATGTGGATGCCTTTATCGCCCAATATGACGACAAAACCCGCAAGGTGCCGAAGATCGCCGCCGAGATCGCCCGGCGGCTACTGGCGGCGGGGCGGAGCGACGAGGCCTTGCGCACCCTGGAGGAGGCCGAGCACCGCAAACCCTCTTCCTGGGACTGGCCCGATTTCGATTGGGAGGACACCCGTATCACGGTGTTGGAGTCCCTGGGACGCGCCGACGACGCCCAATCCGTGCGCATGGACTGCTTCACGCGGTCGCTCTCCCTCTCCCATCTGCGGGACTATCTCAAGCGCCTGTCCGATTTCGACCATATGGAGGTCGAGGAAAAAGCGCTCGACTACGCTCAAGGCATCAACGATCTGACCCAGGCCCTGCATTTCCTGGTGGCCTGGCCGGCGCTGGAACGGGCGGCGGCTTTGGTCATACGCCGGGCCGGGGATCTCGACGGCAACCAATATGAAATCCTGCCCCGTGCCGCCGATGCCTTGGCGGCAAAATATCCCCTGGCGGCAACGCTGCTGCTGCGGGCGCTGATCGATTTCACCCTGACCAAGGCCCGCTCCAGCCGTTACAAGCACGCCGCCCGTCATCTGGGAGACTGCGCCCGTCTGGCCGCGTTCATTCCCGATTATGGGGCGTTCGACTCTCACGATATCTACGTCGCCGGGCTGCGGCGGCAGCATGGGCGCAAAGAGGCCTTCTGGAGTGCTGTGGGCTGAAACGATTTAAAACATCGGATCTCGCAAAGACTTGATCACAGTCAAAGGACTGTCTTCGCCGTCGTGCGATCCTCATCCTCGCAATCGTGAGCCTTCTTATTTCAGATGATTGCTGAAGGGCCGCCATGAACCCCGGCGACCTTTCCTGTTTCGACCTCGGCGCCTTCCCGCTCCCCCATGGGAAGGCGCCTTTTTCGTTTGGGGGTGACGGAGGGTCTGCCGATGAGCGCGAAGCGATTGGCCGTGCTGTCTCTGCTGCTGTGGTGCGTGAGCGTGGCCGGGTTGGCCGTTCTGTTCGTGCGCGGGCGGACCCTGCCGGTCGCCGCCGATGGCCGCACCGCCATCCAGCTAACGGTGGGGGAACGGGATTTCGTGTTGGGCGAGATGCGCGGCCTGCTGGCCGCCGAGCAGGGCGTGGCCCAGGCTCTGGCCGATGGCGATCGCGCCGCCCTGATCCAGGCGGCGCGCGGGGCGGGCATGGCCGGGGTTGGCGCGGTGCCGGCGGCGCTGATGCTCAAGCTGCCGCTGGATTTCAAGCGGGCCGGAATGGCCATGCATGCCGGTTTCGACGATCTGGCCTCGGCGGCGGCGACAGGCGACGGCTGGGCCGATCTGCGCGGCCGTTTCGCCGCCCATCTCGGCCATTGCGTGGCCTGCCATCAGGCCTGGCGATTGCAAGCGACTCCGTAATACCAAATTGCAGTGATCGGAACCGATCACTGCACCCTCATGCGCCGGGCGGGTTTCTCCGAAACCCTTGGCGTCGTGCCTGATGGCGCGCTTTGCCTCACCGCGCCATCAGGCGCGCGTCGCCTTGCTCCTAACCGGCGTCGCGATGAGTCAAACTCATCGCGACTTGGTATAATACCGCGTTGCGGTGATCGGACCCGATCACCGCCCCCTCATGCGCCGGGCGGGTTTCTCCGAAACCCTTGGCGTCACGCCAACGTTGGCGCGGGCCCTCAACGGGCCCGCCCGGCGTCAATGGCTGGTGCCGGTGGAATAGTCCAGCTTATTGCCGACATTGTATTTGCCGATGGGCTTGACCATGGGGATGCGTTTGACCTCGCGCAGGGTTTTGGCGTCGTAGACGATCAGGGCGCCCCGCATCTCCATTTCCGACAGCAGGGCATAACGGCCGTCGTGGGTAAACTCCACATGGCCCACGGTTTTGCCGGGGGCCGGTTGCAGGGTTTTGATGATCTTCAGGCTGTCGAGATCGATCACCTGCACCTTGTCGTGCGCCGGGCTGGCGGCATTGTCCACCCAGGCATAGCGCGATTTCTCGTGGCCGCGCAGGAAGAAGCCGGGCCCCAGGGTGTTGATCACCTTGACGGTTTTCCAGCTGCTCATGTCGATAACGCTGACCTTGCCCTCCTTGAGGTGCGGCGTGGCCATCAGCCAGCGGCCGTCGCGGCGGAAAACGATGCCCGAGCCCAGATGCGGCATGCCGGAAAGATCAAGGGTGGCCACCTCGTGCCCCACATCGAGATTGACCACTTCGCCGGGGCGGCCGTCGCGGGCGGCGGCCATCACACTGTGATAGCCGGGATCGAAGAAGAAATCGTCCAGAACGTCCAGGGTGGGGATGCGGCGGATCGGGAAGGGGCCTTTCCGGCAGGCGCGGCGTTCCATGCCGGGATCGTAGCTGCGCACCGCCCCCTCGCAAACCTCGGCGCCGGCGCCGGTGGGAATCTCCCACACTTCCTTCACATCCTTCAGGGCCACGATGAAGGAGTGGCGGGGCGGCGCCTCATAGACCGCCGACACCCGCGAAGGGTGCCCGGCGCGGTCGGCCACCGGGATGACCTTGACCGGCAGCATGGTGGCGGCATCAAGGATCACCAGGGTGCGGGGCAGGGTATTGCCCACGGCGATCCATTTGCCGTCACTGGACACGGCGATATTGCGGGTATTGATCCCGGCCCGCACCTCGGCGGCCATGGTCAGGCCCCAAAGATCGTATTTCTGCACCCAGCCGTCGCGCGAGGCCAGATAGACATAATGGGCGTCGGGAGAATATTTTGCGCCGCCATGCAGCGACGGCCGGGTTTTGAAGCGGGCCAGCGGGGTGACGCTGTCGCCGTCGAGAATGGTGGCATGATGATCCCCGGCCTCCACCACGGTGAACAGGTTCATCAGGTCGGCCTTGAACACCGGATGGGCGGCGGGATGCGGCTCGAACAGGGTGCGGCTGGCGATGATGTCGGCCTCGCGCCAGTGCGGCTCCACCGCCAGGGGCGAGGCCACATAGGTGGCCAGGGCCTGGATCTCGCCCGGGGTGAGGCGGCCGGAAAAGCCCGGCATTTCCGTCTGAATGCGGCCATGGGCGATGGTGGCGGCGCGGGCGGCGGCGGGCATCTGCCCCACCGTTTCCGGGATCAGGGCCGGTCCGATGCCGCCCAGGCGGTCGGGGCCGTGGCAGGCGGCGCAGTGGCCGGCGTAAAGGGTGGGAGCCTCTTGGCCCCAGGCCAGGGCGGGGGTCAGCAGCAGCAGAAAAGGCAGCGTGCGGCGGATCATGGCGCGGAGAGGCATGGCGCATCCTGTGAAACGGTGGGAAGGGTGGCGATTTCGGCGTCGGTCAGATAACAGCCGGGATCCTCGGCCCACAGGTCGCCGCTGGTCTGAAAGGCGCGGGTGCGGGTGTTGCCGTTGCAGATGGCCAGATGGCGGCAGCCGCCGCAGCGCCCGGTCACCGGGCGCGGACGCTGGTTGAGCCCGGCCATCAGGGGATCGGAACGGTCGCGCCAGATCTCCGAGAAGGGACGGTCGCGGACATTGCCCAGGCTGTGGGTCCACCACATGGTATCGGGGTGGACATGGCCGAGATTGTCGATATTGGCCACGTTGACGCCCGAGGCGTTGCCGCCCCAGGCCCGCAGGCGGCGGGCGAGCGTCGGCAGCCGTTCGGGGAAGCGCCTGGCCGCCCACAGCAGGAAATAAACCCCGTCGGCATCGTTGTTGCCGGTAACCCAGTCGCGCGGGTTCCCGTCGCGGACATCGGCCAGGGCGGCCTCGAACAGAAGATCCATGGCCTGGCGGGTGGTGGCGGCGAAGGCGTCCTCGCCCCGGTTGCGGTTGCCGCGCCCGGCATAATTCAGATGGGAGAAATAGAACTTCCCCGCCTGTTCGCGGCGGGTCAGGTCCAGCATGGCCGGCAGATGGGCGGCATTGGCCTCGGTCATGGTGAAGCGCAGACCGGCCTTGATGCCGGCCTCGCCCAAAAGGCGCAGCCCGGCCAGGCTGGCGTCGAAGGCGCCTTCGCGGCGGCGGAAGGCGTCGTGGGTGGCGCCGATGCCGTCCAGGCTGATGCCGACATAATCGAAGCGGGCTTCGGCGATGCGCCGGGCCATGGCCGCGTCGATCAGGGTGCCGTTGCTCGACAGCCCCACGAAGAAGCCCTGGGCCTTGGCCAGGGCGGCGATCTCGAAAAGATCGGGGCGCAGCAGCGGCTCGCCGCCGGACAGGATCAGGGCCCGCACGCCGAAATCCTGGAGATCGGCCATCACTCCGGCTACCTCGTCGAACGACAGTTCCCCCTTGAAATCGGTGTCGGCCGACAGGGAATAGCAATGGCGGCAGGCCAGGTTGCAGCGGCGGATCAGGTTCCAGATCACCACCGGTCCGCTGCCGCGGGACGGCGGGGCGGAGGGGACGGCTCCGGCGGACGGCACCAGAACGCGCATCATGTGGGATAGGCGAAACATGGCATCCTTCCTGAAAAACAGCGCATGCCGTCATCCTGCCGGGCCGGTGGCGGCAGGGCTTTGAGTTCGGTCAAGCCCCGTGGCCGCCGCTCAGGCGCAGCCCGGTCTTTTTCAGGATGCGGCTGGAAAACAGCACCTGATGGCCCAGATCATCGGCACCCAGCAGGCGGGCGATGGCCTCCACATGGGCCAGGGCGGTGTCGCGGTCGCGGCCATGTACCATGGCGAACAGGGTGTAGGGCCAGTCGGGCGGATGGCGCGGCCGCAGATAGCAGTGGCTGACGAAGGGCAGGGCGCCCACGGCGCGGCCCAGCGCGCGGGCCCGGGCGTCGGGGACGTCCCACACCGTCATGCCGTTGAAGCGGTAGCCCAGGGCGTAATGGTTGGGCACCGCGCCGATGCGGCGGATGCGGCCATCGCCCTGCATGCGCCGCAGCCGCTCCAGCAGTTCCGCCTCGTCGATGCCCACCTGGCGCGCCACCTCGGCATAGGGGGCGGGCACCAGGGGCAGGCCTTCCTGCGTGGCCAGCACGATGCGGCGGTCGATTTCATCAAAAGGCGGCGTGGTCATGACGGCGGTCCTCCCGCGACCAGATCCAGAACGATATCGCTCAAAGCCGGGTCCCGCCCCAGGCCGGGCAGCAGCCACAGCCGCCGTCCCGGCGGCGGCGCGGCGGCGGCCAGGGCGGGAAGATCCTGTCCGGCATGGCGGCCTTCGGCCAGCAGCAGCGGCAGCAGGATCACATCCGCGGCGCTGACCAGGGCGGGCCACGCGGCGAGGAAGGGCGGCTGCTCCAGATAGCCCGCCGCCACTTCGGCGAAACCGCCCTGCCGCTCCAGGGCGGCGGCGATATCGGTGGCCGTGCCGGGGGCCTCCGCGCGGGGCGAACCGTGCGCGGCCAGCACCAGGGCGGTGCGTTCGGGCGCCAGGCCCCTGGAGCGGCAGAAGGCGCGGGCGCGGCGGGCCAGCAGGGCGGGAATGGCCGGATGCGCTCCCACCGGGGGGCTATAGAGCACCCGCCGCCCGGCGATACGGCTGACCGGACCGCACAGGCCCAGACGTTCGGGAATGATGCGGCGGGTGAAAACGCCATCGGCGCTGAACACCGGCACCACATGCACGGTGGGGCTGCGCACCAGATCCAGCGAGGCCAGCGGCGGCTGGCGGCAGAAGCAGGGTTCCACCTCGGCGAACAGGCGGCGGGCGCGCAAGGTGGCGGCCAGGCGGCGCAGGCCCTCGCCGCCCTCGGCGGCGGCGGCGCCGTGCCCCACCAGCAACAGGGCCGATGCCTGATGGGCGCTCATGCCTCGAACCTCAGGGAGAGGGAAAACTCCTCCAGTTTCGGCATGTCGTATACGGGCAGGCCGCTGTCGGCGGCGATGGCCTCCAGCACCGGGCGCACCTGCTCCGGCCGCTCGGTGGCCACCACGAACCACATGTTGAGGCGATGCTCGCGGGCGTAATTGTGCGCCACCTCGGGATGGGCGTTCACCAGATCGGCCACGGCGGCGAAGCGTTCTTGCGGCACCGCCATGGCCGCCAGGGTCAGGCCGCCGCCCAGGGCCTCGGCGTTGAACAGCGGGCCGAAGCGGGTCAGCACATTGTCGGCCCGCAGCCGCCGCAGGCGGGCCAGCAGATCCGCCTCGTCGAGCCCCAGCCCGGCCGCCACGGCGGCGAAGGGCCGTGCCGTCAGGGGGAACCCCTCCTGCAGGGTGTTGATGATGCGCCGGTCGAGGTCATCCATGATCAGGCCGCCTTGCCGTAATGGGCGCCGCACTGCTTGAAACAGCGGCCGCTGAACAAAATCCGGTGATCGTAGCCGTCCAGCTCCAGGCGGCGGGCCAGCGCCGCCACCTGGGCCGTCACCATGGCGCGGTCGCGGCCGTGCACCATGCAAAACAGGCTGTAGGGCCAGCGTCCGGGGCGTCGGGGGCGGCGGTAGCACAGGCGCACCTCGGGGGCTTCGGCCAGGCGGCGGCCGGCCTCGGCCACCAGGGCGTCGGGAATATCCCATACCACCATGGCGTTGGCGGTGAAGCCCAGCGGCCGGTGCCGCACCACCACGCCGAAGCGGCGGATGACGCCGCCCTCCTGCAGGGCGGCGAGGCGGGCCAGCACCGTGGCCTCGTCGAGCCCGAGAGGGGTGCCGAGATCGGCGTAAGGGCGTTCGCTGAGGGGCAGGCCCCCGGCCAGGGCGGCCAGCAGGGCGCGGTCGAGCGGAGTCAGGTCCATAGCGGAAATCCCAGATCGATATGGAAATCCTCGAGCAGCGGCAGATCCAGCGGTTCCAGTCCGCTGGCATCGGCGATGCGTTCCAGCACCGCGCCGACCGCCTCCCGGCTGTCGGCGCAGATCACGAACCACAGATTGAAGGCATGGTCGCGCTGGTAGTTGTGATTGACCTCGGGCTGAGCGCTGACCAGGGCCGCCACCCGTTCGAGATCGGCGGGCGGCACCGCCAGGGCGGCCAGGGTGCTGCAGCCCGCCGTGTGCGGCCGCACCACGGCGCCGACACGGCTGATGATCCCTGCGTCGTGGAGGCGGCCCAGGCGGCGGCGCACCTCGTCCTCGGCCAGCCCCAGCCGTTGCCCCAGCACCGCGTAGGGCCGGGGGGTGAGCGGAAAGCCGCGCTGAAAATCGTCAAGCAGGCGGCGGTCGGTTTCATCGAGCGGCGGCATGGCCTAAAGCCCGATCTTGTGGGCGCGGTCGCTGAAGAAGATGCCGCTGGGGCTGGGCATGGGCAGCGTGGCCACGATTTTGCGGCTGGCGGTGTCGAAAACCAGCACCTTGTTGTCATCGCGGGCGCTGACCCACACCTGATCGCCGCGCGGGGTGAATTCCATGTGCAGGATGGCCCGGCCGGGATGCAGGGTATCGATCACCGTATCGCTTTCCAGATCGATGACCTGCAGGGTGCCGTTGTCGGGGAAGGCGAAATTGACCCAGACCTGGCGGTGGTCGGGGCGCGCGATGACGAAGACCGGCTGGCCGGCCACGGGAATACGGGCCTTTTCCGTCCAGGTGTCGGTATCGATCACCAGCACCTCGTGATGGCCGACGGCGGGCACCAGGATCTGGCGTCCGGCCTGGGCCCAGCCGCGCAGATGCGGCATCTTATAGACCGGCAGCGGCGGATGGCCCTCGCCGTAATGGTCGAGGATGCGGTGCACGCCGCGCTCGGGATGCCACATGTCGAGAAGGTCGAGGCCGTCCTCGCCGAACAGCCCGGCGATGTAGTAATGGCCGTCCGGGGTGATCAGGCCGTCATAGGGCTCGCGGCCCACATCGGTGAATTTGCGGACCGTGGGATGGCGGGGATCGCTGAGGTCGGCCAGCCAGATCTCGCCGGTATCGAACAGCGAGAAAACGAAGCGCTGGCCCGGCGCGTCGGCCAGCCCCACCACCCGGCTGCCGGTTTCAAGCGTGGACAACGGCGCCAGGGTCTCGGCGTCGAAAAAGCGCACGCCGCCGGGCTTGTAATTCTGCACGGCGATGATGCGGCCGTCTTCGGAGATGGACAGGCCGATGCTGTTGCCGGCCTGCAGGATCCGCTTGACGATGCGGCCCCGCAACAGATCCACCTTGGTCAGGCCGCCGTCGCGGCCGGCGATGAAGGCGTAGCGTTCGTCGTGGGAATAGACCGCCGAGGCGTGGCTGAGATCCCCCAGCCCATCCACCATGGCCAGGGCGCGGCGCCGATCGTTGTCCACTACCATCACCTGGCCGGTGGCGCGGCCGATGACGATGCCGAGATCGCCGGTGCCGCGCACCTCCGGGGAGGGGGCGCCGCCGGCGCAGGCGGTCAGCAGCAGCAGCAGAGCCGCGGCCCGTCCGCCCCGTAAAAACGCATGTCTATTCATTTTTTCCTCCCTGCCGCAGATAGCCCACCAGCCAGCGGGCCTCGTCTTCCGACAGAAACGGGCGCCAGGGCGGCATGGGGGTGCCGGGGCGGCCGTCAAGAATGGTTTTGACCAGGATGTCGTCGTCCACCCCGGCGATATCGGCGGGTTGCAGCGAACTGCCCAGGCCGCCCTTCAGCCGCATGCCGTGGCAGGCGCCGCAATCCTGGCGCAGCAGATGCACCAGTTCGGCCTGCCGGGCCGGGCCGGGGGAAGCCGCCAGGGCGGGCGATGCCGCCAGGGCGGCCAGAGCGAGCAGGGCCAGTGGCGACGCGGCCTTCATTCCGCCGCCTCCAGCCAAGTGGTGGGCTGGCCCAGCTGCCCGGCCAGGGCGGCCACCCGGCCGACGATGAGCAGGCTGGGCGGGCGGCAGCCCTGCGCCGCCTCGGGCAGCGCCGCCAGAGTGGTGCGGATCAGCCGTTGTCCGGGCTGGGTGCCCCGCTCGACGATGGCGGCGGGCGTGGTGGCGGCCAAACCGGCGGCCAGCAGGTTGGCGCTGATCAGCGGCGCCGTCGCCAGCCCCATATAGAACACCAGGGTGCAGGCGGGATCGGCCAGGGTGGGCCAGTCGATGTCGGGAGCGCCGTCGTCGCGGCCGTGGCCGGTGATCAGCCGCACGCTGCCCGCCAGGCCGCGATGGGTCAAGGGCAGGCCCACGGCGGCGGCGCAGCCGGCGGCGGCGGTGATGCCCGGCACCACCGTGCAGGGGATACCGGCCCGGGCCAGGAACAGCGCCTCTTCGCCGCCGCGTCCGAAAATGAAGGGGTCGCCGCCCTTGAGACGCACCACGGTCAGCCCGTCGCGGGCCAGATCGGCCAGCAGGGCGTTGATGTCGTCCTGGGGAATGGGGTGATGGCCGCTTTCCTTGCCCACGCCGAAACGGCGGGTGCCCGGCGGCAGCAAATTCAGGATGGCGGGGGAGACCAGGCGGTCGTAGACCACCGCGTCGGCGGTGCCCATCAGGCGCAGGGCCTTGACCGTCAGGAGATCGGGATCGCCCGGTCCGGCGCCGACCAGAAAGACCTGTCCCAGTTTGCTCATGCCCACCTCCATGCACGGGGATTTGCGGAGATCCCCTCCGTCTTCCAGGCGGAGAACCGGAAGACGGAGGGGACGGGCCGCCAAACCGCAACCTCATGGCGGCCCAAAGCCTCTTCGCCGGGGGCGAAGCGGATCAATAAATGTCGTGTTCGGTGTTGTTGACGTTGAACTTGCCGGTGGGGGTGATGATCTTGGCGTCCTTGATCACCGCCTTCAGGCTGCGGGTCTTATCGTCCAGCACCACGATGGCCGAGGGCTGGTTCTTCTTGTTCCACACCGAGAACCACACTTCGCTGCCGTCCTCGTTGTATTCGGGCTGCACCACACGGGCGCCGGCCGCGCCGTCGAGGCCCGCCAGCTTGGCGATGTCGATCTTCTGGAAGCCCTTGTCGAGATGCTTGATGTCGAACACCGCCACCGAGTGATGGTTGGAATCATCGGGGTTCAGGGTATCGTCCACCCACAGGTTATGGGAGTGGGGGTTGGTCTTGATGAACAGGGCGCCGCCGCCCAGGCCGTCAAGGGTCCGCACCACGGTCCAGGCCTGCTTCTTGTGATGCTCGGGATCGGTGCCGATCAGCCAGATCTTTTCGTCGCCGAGATCGCTGGTGGCCCACACCGGGCCGAATTTCGGATCGACGAAGTTGGCGCCGCGGCCCGGATGGGGCTTGGTGCCGACCTCGATGATCTTCACCAGCTTGTCCTTCTTGGTATCCACCACCACAACCTTGTTGGAGGCGTTGGCGGCCACCAGGAAGTAACGCCCGCTGGCGTCGAAGCCGCCGTCATGCAGGTAGCGGGCGGCGTCGATGGTGGTGATCTTCAGGTTGGAAAGATCGGAATAATCCACCAGCTCGACCTTGCCGGTCTCCTTGACGTTGACCACGAATTCCGGGTGATAGTGCGAGGCCACGATGGAGGCGACGCGGGGCTCGGGGTGGTATTCCTGGGTGTCGACGGTCATGCCGCGGGTGGAAACCACCTTGAGCGGCTCCAGGGTATCGCCCTGCATGATGACGAACTGCGGCGGCCAGTAGGTGCCGGCGATGGCGTATTTGTCGTCCCAGCCCTTGTATTTCGAGGTTTCGACCGAGCGGGCCTCCATGCCCACCTTGATCTCGGCCACCTTGTCGGGAACCTTCATCCAAAGATCGATGAGGTCGACGCGGGCGTCGCGGCCGATGACGTAGAGATAGCGCCCCGAGGCCGACATGCGCGAGATATGCACGGCATAGCCGGTCTTGATGATATTGACGATCTTCTTGCTGGCGCCGTCGATCAGGGCCACTTCGCCGGCATCGCGCAGGGTGACCGAGAACAGATTGCCGAGATCGAGGTTGTTTTCCTTGTGGGTGGGGCGCTTGGCCACCGGCACGAAGACCTTCCAGGTCTTCTTCATGTCGGGCATGCCGTATTCCGGCGGCTGCGGCACATCCTGCAGCACGTAGCGGGCCATCAGGTCCACCTGATCGGGGGTCAGCTCGCCCGAGGTGCCCCAGTTGGGCATGCCGGCCGGCGAGCCGTAGGTGATGAAGGATTTCACGCCGTCGTACCCCAGCGGACGCGTCACCTTCGGGGTGATGTTGGGGCCGGTGGCGCCGGTGCGCAGCACGCCGTGGCAGCCGGCGCAGCGTTCGAAGAAGATTTCCTTGGCTTTCTGGAATTCCGCCGGGGTCATGCTGGGAACGGCGGCCTGGGCCTGGGCCGGGTCGGCGTCGGCGGCCATGGCGGGACCGCCGAGGCCGAGGCCGATCAGCAGCGCCCCCGCCATGACGGCCCGATGGGTACGATAAGTGGACATGTGTCTTCGTCTCCCCCTGGAGTGGATGGAACGGACACAGTCTAGGAAGCTTGTCGGACCCTCTCCTTACCTCAGGTCAAGCCGTGGGCGCGAGGATACGCCGCCTGGTGGCAAGGCCAAAGCGCCGCTCACCTGACCAAAGTCAAGTTGCCGGACGGTGAGGGTGCCTACTCTCCTGCATGGCTGCCCGTGGCACCCGGCGGGTGGCGGTCTTTGAAGGGGGCATCCGACATGCAAGTCAAAGAGACTGTTGCGCGCGCCGACCAGCGGCGCGCCCTGGGGTTAAGTACCATCGCCTTCACCTGCTGTTTCGCGGTGTGGACCATTTTTTCCATCATCGGTATCGCCATCAAGAAGGAGCTGGGCTTGAGCGAGGCCGCCTTCGGCCTTTTGGTGGCCACGCCGGTGCTCACCGGCTCGCTGACCCGTTTGGTCCTGGGGGTTTTGACCGAACGGTTCGGCGGACGTCTGGTGTTCACGCTGCAGATGCTGCTGACCGCCACCGCCACCTGGATGCTCACCTGGGCCTCCAGCTATCCCATGTATCTGGTGGCCGCCCTGGGCATCGGCCTGGCCGGCGGCTCGTTCATCATCGGCGTGGCCTATGTGTCGCGCTGGTACGAGGCCGGGCGTCAGGGAACCGCCCTCGGCATCTTCGGCGCCGGCAATGTGGGGGCGGCCCTCACCACCTTCGTGGCGCCCTTCGTCATGGTGGCCTTCGGCTGGCACGGGGTGGCCCATATCTGGGCGGCGGGCCTGGCGATGATGGCGGTGATCTTCCTGCTGTTTTCCAAGGAGGATCCGGTGCTTGAGGCGCATCGCGCCTCGGGCGCGCGGGGGCCCACCCTGGCCGAGCAGTTCGCGCCGCTGAAGGCTCTGCAGGTCTGGCGCTTCTCGCTTTACTATTTCTTCGTGTTCGGCGGTTTCGTCGCCCTGGCGCTGTGGACGCCCCATTATCTGGTGGAGGTTTACGGCATCGATATCCGCACCGCCGGCACGGCGGCGGCGGCCTTCGGCCTGTCGGCCTCGCTGTTTCGCGCCTATGGCGGCCATTTGAGCGACCGTTTCGGCGCCCGCAAGGTGATGTACTGGAGCCTGGGCTTCGGGGCGCTGCTGCTGTTCATGCTGTCCTATCCGGCCACCGATTACGTTATTCACGGCCGGGCCGGACTGATCACCTTTTCCACCCGCATGGCCTTCGTGCCGTTCATTCTGGTGCTGTTCGTGCTGGGCTTCTTCATGAGCCTGGGCAAGGCGGCGGTTTATAAGCATATCCCCGTCTACTATCCCGACCATGTGGGCGCCGTGGGCGGTCTGGTGGGCATGATCGGCGGCCTGGGCGGTTTCGTGCTGCCCATCGTCTTCGGCGTGGCCCTGGATCTGTCGGGCGTTTACACCTCGTGTTTCGCCATCATGTTCCTGGTGGTGGTGGTGTCGCTGGCCTGGATGCATCTGTCCATCCGGGTGATGGAGCGCACGGCGCGGGGCGAGGCCCTGGACAATCTGCCGGCCCTGCCCGAGATGCAGGCGCTGCATACCCCGGCCATCGCCCGCCAGAACGCGGCGAAGCGGGCCTTGAGCCACTGGGCACCGGAAGATCCGCATTTCTGGGCCGACAAGGGCCGCGCCGTGGCCCGGCGCAATCTGTGGATATCGATCCCGGCGCTGCTGCTGGCCTTCTCGGTGTGGATGGTGTGGTCGGTGGTGGTGGCCAAGCTGCCGGCCATCGGCTTCAAGTTCGACCCCGGCCAGCTGTTCTGGCTGGCGGCGCTGCCGGGGCTGTCGGGCGCCACCTTGCGCATTTTCTACAGTTTCATGGTGCCCATCTTCGGCGGACGCCTGTGGACCACGCTGTCCACCGTCTCGCTGCTGCTGCCGGCCATCGGCATCGGCTATGCCGTGCAGGATCCCGCCACGCCTTATTTCATTTTCCTGGTGCTGGCGCTGCTGTGCGGCTTCGGCGGCGGCAATTTCGCCTCGTCCATGGCCAATATCGCCTTTTTCTTCCCCAAGGCGGAAAAGGGCAACGCTCTGGCGCTCAATGCCGGTCTGGGCAATCTCGGCGTTTCGGTCATGCAGTTCCTGGTGCCGCTGGTCATCACCTCGGGCGTGTTCGGCGCCCTGGGCGGGGCGCCGCAGCCCTTGTCGGCGGGCGGCCAGCTGTGGATCCAGAACGCCGGCTTCATCTGGGTGCCGTTCATTCTGGTCTCCACCTTCGCCGCCTGGTTCGGCATGGACGACATCGCCGACGCCAAGGCCAGCTTCGCCGAGCAGGCCACCATCTTCAGCCGCCGCGACAACTGGATCATGTGTATCCTCTATACCGGCACCTTCGGCAGCTTCATCGGCTATTCCGCGGGCTTTCCGCTGCTGACCAAGCTGATGTTCCCCCATATCAACGCCTTGCAGTTCGTCTTTCTGGGGCCGTTGGTGGGGGCCCTGTCGCGGGCCGGAACCGGTTGGATTTCCGATCGCTTCGGCGGCGGCCGCGTCACTTTCTGGACCTTCGCGGCGATGATCGTCGCCACCTTCGGCGTGATCTTCTTCCTGGGGATCCGTGAGCAGCCGGACGCCTTCTGGGGCTTCTTCTCCTCGTTCATGGCCCTGTTCCTGCTGACCGGTGTGGGCAACGCCTCCACCTTCCAGATGATCCCGGCCATCATGGGGCGTGAAATTCCCCGCCTGATGCCGCACCTGGACGGCGTGGCGCGCCAGCGCCAGGTGGAACGGGAAAGCGCCGCCATTATCGCCTTCACCAGCGCCATCGCCGCCTATGGCGCCTTCTTCATCCCCAAGGCCTACGGCACCTCCATCGCCATGACCGGCGGACCGGTGGCGGCGCTGTGGTCGTTCCTCGGCTTTTACGCCGTGTGCCTGGTGCTGACCTGGCTTTTCTACACCC
The DNA here is from genome assembly GCA_021782815.1 of Pseudomonadota bacterium. Taxonomy (GTDB): domain Bacteria; phylum Pseudomonadota; class Alphaproteobacteria; order Rhodospirillales; family Magnetospirillaceae; genus JAJZGK01. The sequence goes on along the minus strand of JAJXUO010000005.1, from coordinate 77,192 downwards.
GCCGCAACGGCCTGCTGCACGATCTGGAACGGGCCCGGGCCCTGGCCGCCCGCGCCGCAGAATAACAAGGACACCGTCATGAGCCATTTGCTCGACCGGCTGAATTTTCTGCAGCCGAAACACCTGGAGACCTTCGCCGACGGTCATGGCCAGGTCACCCGCGAAAGCCGGACCTGGGAAGACACCTATCGCGGTCGCTGGCGGCACGACAAGATCGTGCGCTCCACCCACGGGGTGAACTGCACGGGCTCCTGTTCGTGGAAGATCTACGTCAAGTCGGGCATCGTCACCTGGGAAACCCAGCAGACCGATTATCCCCGCACCCGGCCCGGCCTGCCCAACCACGAGCCGCGCGGCTGCGCCCGCGGCGCCAGCTACAGCTGGTATCTCTACTCCGCCAACCGCGTGAAGACGCCCCTGATCCGGGGGCGCCTTCTGAAGCTGTGGCGGGAGCTGCGCCGCACCCGCACGCCGGTGGCGGCCTGGGCGGCGCTGCAGTCCGATCCGGGCTTGCGGGCCGAGTATGTGGCCATTCGCGGCAAGGGCGGTTTCGTGCGGGCGAGCTGGGACGAGGCGCTGGAAATGGTGGCCGCCGCCAACGCCCATACCATCAAGGCGCATGGCCCCGACCGCGTTTTCGGGTTTTCGCCGATCCCGGCCATGTCCATGGTGTCCTACGCCGCCGGGGCCCGCTATCTCAGCCTGCTGGGCGGGGTGTGCCTGTCCTTCTACGACTGGTATTGCGATCTGCCGCCCGCGAGCCCGCAGACCTGGGGCGAACAGACCGACGTGCCGGAAAGCGCCGACTGGTACAACGCCAATTACCTGATCCTGTGGGGCTCGAACGTGCCGCAAACCCGCACGCCCGACGCCCATTTCTATACCGAGGCCCGCTATCGCGGCACCAAGTCGGCGGTGATCAGCCCCGATTACTCCGAGGCCGCCAAGTTCGGCGATCTCTGGCTCAACCCCAAGGCCGGCACCGACGCCGCCTTGGGCATCGCCTTCGGCCACGTCATCCTGCGCGAGTTCCATCTCGAGCGTCAGGCCGACTATTTCACCGATTATTGCCGCCGTTATACCGACATGCCCATGCTGGTGCGTCTGGACGAGAGCGACGGACGCCTGGTGCCGGGCCGCTTCCTGCGCGCCGCCGATCTCGACGGCGCCCTGGGCGAGGACAACAATCCGCAGTGGAAAACCGTGGCCTTCGACGAGGCGGACGGCGGCCTGGTGGTCCCCAACGGCGCGGTGGGCTTCCGCTGGGGCGAAAGCGGCAAATGGAATCTGGAACCCCGCGCCGCCGGCGGCGAAACCCGGCTGCGCCTGTCGCTGGCCGAAGCGCATGACGGGCTTCGCGGCGTCGATTTCCCCTATTTCGGCGGCAAGGCCTCGGCCGCCTTCACCACCGGCGACAACCGCCCCGAGGTGCTGACCCGCACCCTGCCGGTGCGCCGCGTCGAAACGGTTGAGGGGCCGGCGCTGGTGGCCACGGTGTTCGATCTGTTCTGCGCCGCCTACGGCCTCGACCGCGGCTTCGGCGGCGACTGGGTGACCGACGATTATCTGGCCGACATGCCGGGCACGCCGAAATGGGCCGAGATCATCACCGGCGTGCCCGCCGCCAACATCATCCAGGTGGCGCGCGAGTTCGCCGACAATGCCGAGCGCAGTCACGGCAAGTCCATGGTCATCATCGGTGCCGGTATGAACCACTGGTACCACATGGACATGAACTACCGCGCCGTCATCAACATGCTGGTGATGTGCGGCTGCATCGGCCAGTCGGGCGGCGGCTGGAGCCATTATGTGGGGCAGGAGAAGCTGCGGCCGCAAACCGGCTGGCAGCCGCTGGCCTTCGCCCTGGACTGGAGCCGTCCGCCCCGGCACATGAACGGCACCTCGGCCTTCTACGCCCATGCCGACCAGTGGCGTTACGAAACCCTATCGGCGGCGGAAATCCTGTCGCCCACCGCGCCGAAGGGCGATTGGGCCATTTCGCTCATCGATTACAACATCCGCGCCGAGCGCATGGGCTGGCTGCCCTCGGCGCCGCAGCTGGCGGCCAATCCGCTGGAGGTGGCCCGCGCCGCCCGCGCCGCCGGGCGCGACGCCCCCGCCTACCTGGCGGAAAAGCTGAAATCGGGCGAGATCGGCCTGGCCTGCGAGGATCCGGATAATCCGGTCAACTGGCCGCGCAACCTGTTCGTCTGGCGCTCCAATCTGCTGGGCTCGTCGGGCAAGGGCCATGAATATTTCCTGAAGCACCTGCTGGGCGCCGATCACGGCGTGCTGGGCGGCGATCTGGGCGAGGAGGGGCGGCCGAAACCGGTGGAGGCGGTGTGGCGCGACGACGGGCCCCGGGGCAAGCTGGATCTGCTGGTCACCCTGGATTTCCGCATGAGCACCACGGCGGTCTATTCCGATATCGTGCTGCCCACGGCCACCTGGTACGAGAAGAACGATCTCAACACCTCGGACATGCATCCCTTCATCCATCCGCTGCAGGCGGCGGTGGATCCGGCCTACGACTCGAAGTCGGACTGGGAAATCTTCAAGGCCCTGGCCGCCAAGTTCCAGGAGATCGCCCCCGAGGTGCTGGGGGTGGAAACCGATATCGTGCTGCAACCCATCCTGCACGATACCCCGGCCGAGATCGCCCAGGATCAGGTGCGGGACTGGAAGAAGGGCGAGTGCGACCTCGTTCCCGGCAAGACCGCCCCGGCCTTCGTGACGGTGGAGCGCGACTATACCGCCATCTACGACCGCTTCGTGGCCCTGGGGCCGCTGCTGGACCGGCTGGGCAACGGCGGCAAGGGCATCGGCTGGGACACCGGCCACGAGGTGGAGGCCCTGGCCCGCCTGAACGGGGTGTGGCGCGAGGGCGCCGCCCAGGGGCGGCCCAAAATCGATACCGATATCGACGCCGCCGAGGTGATCCTCATGCTGGCGCCGGAAACCAACGGCGAGGTGGCGGTGAAGGCCTGGGAGGCCCTGGGCCGCATCACCGGGCGGGAACACACCCATCTGGCCCGGCCCAAGGAGGAGGAGAAGATCCGCTTCCGCGATATCGCCGCCCAGCCGCGCAAGATCATCTCCTCGCCCACCTGGTCGGGGCTGGAAAGCGAGCATGTCTGCTACAATGCCGGCTATACCAACGTCCATGAGCTGATCCCCTGGCGCACCCTGACCGGACGCCAGCAGCTCTATCAGGATCATCTGTGGATGCGGGCCTTCGGCGAGGGCTTCGTGGCCTGGCGTCCGCCGGTGGATCTGAAAACGGTGACGGCCGCCGTCAACCGCGATGCCGGGGCCGGTCGGCCCCATGTGGTGCTGAACTTCATCACCCCGCACCAGAAATGGGGCATCCATTCCACCTATACCGACAACCTGCTGATGCTGACCCTCAATCGCGGCGGTCCGGTGATCTGGATCTCGGAAACCGACGCCGGCCGCGCCGGCATCGTCGATAACGACTGGGTCGAGCTTTACAACGCCAACGGGGCGCTGACCGCCCGGGCGGTGGTCAGCCAGCGCATCAAGGACGGCACCACCTTCATGTATCACGCCCAGGAGAAAATCGTGAACACGCCGGGCTCGGAAATGACCGGGCGGCGCGGCGGCATTCACAATTCCGTGACCCGCGCCGTGCTGAAACCCACCCATATGATCGGCGGCTACGCCCAGCAGAGCTACGGTTTCAACTATTACGGCACGGTGGGCTCGAACCGCGACGAATTCGTCATCGTGCGCAAGATGCAAAATGTCGACTGGCTGGACCGTCCGGCCCGGGGCAAGGAGGCTGGGGAATGAGAATTCGCGCTCAGATCGGCATGGTGCTCAATCTCGATAAATGCATCGGCTGCCATACCTGCTCGGTCACCTGCAAGAACGTCTGGACCAACCGCGACGGCGTGGAATACGCCTGGTTCAACAATGTGGAAAGCAAGCCCGGCACCGGCTATCCCAGCGACTGGGAAAACCAGGAGCGCTGGAACGGCGGCTGGGTGCGCTCGCCCTCGGGGCGGCTGCGGCCGCGCCAGGGGGCGAAGTGGCGCATCCTGGCCAATGTGTTCGCCAATCCCGATCTGCCGGAGATCGACGATTACTACGAACCCTTCGATTTCGATTACGACCATCTGAAATCCGCCCCCGAGATGGAGGCCTTTCCCACCGCCCGGCCGCGTTCGCGCCTGACCGGCGAGCGCATGGAAAAGATCGAAAAGGGCCCGAACTGGGAGGAAATCCTGGGCGGCGAGTTCGCCAAGCGCTCGAAGGATTACAATTTCTCCGGGGTGCAGAAGGACATCTACGGCGCCTACGAGAACACCTTCCTGATGTATCTGCCGCGCCTTTGCGAGCATTGCCTCAACCCGGCCTGTGTCGCCTCCTGTCCCTCGGGCGCCATCTACAAGCGCGAGGAGGACGGCATCGTCCTCATCGATCAGGAAAAATGCCGGGGCTGGCGCATGTGCGTGTCCGGCTGTCCCTACAAGAAGGTCTATTACAACTGGTCCACCGGCAAATCGGAGAAATGCACGCTCTGTTATCCGCGCCTGGAAAGCGGCAATCCCACGGTCTGCTCGGAAACCTGCGTCGGCCGCATCCGCTATCTGGGGGTGATGCTCTATGATGCCGACCGCATCGAAAGCGCCGCCGCCGCCGCCGATGAGAAGCAGCTCTATCAGGCCCAGCTGGGGCTGTTCCTCGATCCCAACGATCCCGAGGTGATCGCCGCCGCCCGTGCCGAGGGCATCCCCGAGGATTGGCTGCGCGCCGCCCGCAACAGCCCGGTGTGGAAGATGGCCATGGAGTGGAAGGTGGCCTTTCCGCTGCATCCCGAATACCGCACCCTGCCCATGGTGTGGTACATCCCGCCGCTTTCGCCCATCCAAAGCGCCGCCGAGGCCGGACGGCTGGGGGCCGGCGGCATGCCCGAGGTGAAATCCTTGCGCATCCCGGTGCGCTATCTGGCCAACCTGCTGACGGCGGGCGACGAGGCTCCCGTCGTCGCCGCCCTGGAACGGATGATGGCCATGCGGGCCTATATGCGCGGCAAGACCATGGACAACGCCGCCGACGAGGCCATCGCCGCCCGCGTCGGCCTGAGCGGGGCGATGATCGAGGAAATGTACAAGGTCATGGCCCTGGCCGATTACGAGGACCGCTTCGTCATCCCCACCACGCACCGCGAACAGGTGGAGGATGCCTATGATCTCCGCGGCGGGGTCGGCTTCACCGACTGCAACGGCTGTTCCACCGGCATCTCGTCGGGCTCGCTGTTCGGCAAGCCCCAGCGTCCCCTGAACATGCGCGAGGCCCTGAAATGACCGTGAACCCGCAAGACCGAACCTTGAAGGCGCTGTCGCTGCTGCTCTGTTATCCCTCGGCCGAGCTTGTGGCCGCCCTGCCGGAGATCGGCGGCGTGCTGGGGGCCGAGACCCGTCTGACCGCGCTGTTGCGCGGCGATCTGGCCCGGCTGGTCGACGAGATGCGGAGCGGCGATCTTTACGCGTTGCAGGAACGCTATGTGGATCTGTTCGACCGCTCGCGCAGCCTGTCGCTCAACCTCTTCGAGCATGTGCATGGCGAGGGCCGCGATCGCGGCGGCGCCATGCTGTCGCTGCTGGAAACCTACCGCGAGGCCGGTTTCGAGCCCACGGGCTGGGACTTGCCCGATCATCTGCCGCTGTTGCTGGAATTCCTGTCCACCCAACCCGGCGAAACCGCCGCCGATATCCTGACCTCGGCCGGCCATATCCTCCAGGCCCTGGCCGTGCGCCTGGGCCGCCGGGGCAGCGCCTATGCCGCGGTGCCGTCGGCGCTGGTGGAGCTGGCGGGCGGCGTTTCGGACCACGCGGCGGTGAGCGGGCTTTTGGATCAGCCCGACAGCGATCCCGCCGATCTGGCCGCCCTCGATGCCGTCTGGGAGGAAAGCGAGGTGCTGTTCGGTCCCGATCCCGGCGCCGGCTGCCCGAGTGGACGCGACCTTCTGGCCCGTATGGATCAGCCCCAACACGCCGCGTCCGCGCGGGCGGCGTCCTGACGGAGAGACGCGATGCACCACTTCATTTTCGGTATCTATCCCTATATCGCCCTGGCGGTGCTGCTGATCGGTTCGGTGGCGCGCTACGAGCGCGATCCCTTCACCTGGAAAAGCGCGTCCTCGCAGCTGTTGCGCCGGCGTTGGCTGCGCTGGGGCTCGGTGCCCTTCCATGTGGGCGTTCTCACCATCTTCGCCGGGCATTTCTTCGGCCTGCTGACGCCCCTGTGGCTGATCGAGGCGTTGGGCATCAGCCACGAGGCCAAGCAGGTTCTGGCCATGAGCGTGGGCGGCGTGGCCGGGGCCCTGGCCCTTCTGGGCGGGCTGATCCTGCTGACCCGCCGCCTGACCGATCCGCGCATCCGCGCCACCAGCAGCGGCATGGATATCGCCATCCTGTCGCTTCTGGTGCTGCAGCTCTGCCTGGGCCTGTCCACCATCCCGGTTTCGCTGCAGCATCTCGACGGGGTGGAAATGGTCAAGTTCATGCGCTGGGCGCAGGGGATCTTCATCCTCGATCCCCAGGCCGCCGACTATACCGCCGGAGCCTCGCCGGTGTTCCAGATCCATATCCTGGTGGGGCTGACCCTGTTCATGCTGTTCCCGTTCTCGCGGCTGGTGCACCTTTTGTCGGCGCCGCTGCGCTACCTGTGGCGGCCGGGCTACCAGATCGTGCGCACCCGCCGCACGGTGCTGCCGGAACGGCGGTGAGGACCGGATCGGGGAGCGGACGGCGATGATCGACCCTTATGGCCGGGCCATCACCTATCTGCGGCTGTCGGTGTTCGACCGCTGCGATCTGCGCTGTCTTTACTGCATGGCCGAGAACACCACCTTCCTGCCCAAGGCCGAGGTGTTGAGCCTGGAGGAGATGGACCGGCTGGCCGGGGCCTTCATCACCCTGGGGGTGCGCAAAATCCGTCTGACCGGCGGCGAGCCGCTGGTGCGGCGGGGCATCACCACGCTGATCGAACGGCTGGGGCGGAAACGGGCGGCCGGACGGCTGGACGAGCTGACCCTGACCACCAACGGCACCCTGCTGGCCCGCCACGCCGAGGCGCTGGCGGCGGCGGGGATGCGGCGGATCAATGTTTCGCTCGACAGCCTCGATCCCGATCTTTTCCACCGCATCACCCGGCTGGGCCGGGTGGAGACGGTGCTGGAGGGCATCCGCGCCGCCCGTGCCGCCGGTCTGGCGGTGAAGATCAATACCGTGGCCTTGCGCGGCCTCAACGAGGATGGGATCGACCGCCTGATCGCCTGGTGCGGCGAAACCGGCTGCGACATGACCCTGATCGAGGCCATGCCGCTGGGCGATTTTCCCAACGCCCTGCGCGGGTGCGAACTGCCGCTCTCGGAGCTGCGCCGCCGTTTGGAAACCCGCTGGACCCTGCGGCCCACATCTTATGTCAGCGGCGGCCCGGCCCGCTATGTGGAGGTGGCGGAAACCGGCCGCCGTCTGGGCTTCATCACCCCGCTCAGCGGAAATTTCTGCGATGGCTGCAACCGGGTGCGGGTCAGTTGCACCGGAGCGCTCAATCCCTGCCTGGGGCGCGAAGGGGCGGTGGACCTGCGGGCGGCGCTGCGCGGCTCGAAAAGCGATCTGGCGGTGCAGCAGGCGATTCTGGCGGCCTTGCGCCACAAGCCGCAAGGACACGATTTCCTGAACCCCGGCTATCAGCCGCCGCCGTCGCGCTGCTCGATGAATGCGATCGGCGGATGATCCGCCAGAACCTATGAACGTCGGATAATCCGCCAAAACCTATGCCCGGCGGATAATCCGCCGTCGCCGGGTGACATTTCGCACTTGACCGAAGATAAGGAGACTTCAGGACTCGGGTATTAGAACTGGGCGACATCTCAATTCAAGGGGGATCGACCCATGGCCGAGCATCTGACGAAATCGGCGGCAAGAAACATCTTTTACGGCGGATCACTGTTCTTCTTCGTGATCTTCGTGGGGCTGGTGGCGCAAAGCGTGCATTACGCCATCGACAACGGGGGAAAAATCAGCGCCAGCGCGGCGGCGGGGAAACAGGTGTGGGAACGCCACGCCTGCTTCGACTGCCACACCCTGTTCGGCGAGGGCGCCCGTTTCGCGCCCGAACTGGGCAAGGTCTGGCTGCGCTACGGCGGCGACAAGGATCCGCAGGGCGCGCGTGACGCCCTCAAGACCTGGATCCGCAGCCAGCCCACCCGCATCGAGGGGCGGCACCAGATGCCGCAATTCAACCTGACGGACAAGGAACTGGACGAGCTGGTGGATTTCTTCATCTACACCAGCACCATCAACACCCAGACCTGGCCTCCGCAGCCGAAGACGGCGGGTTGAGCGTGGAAGGACGGATCAGATGAAATACGAATCGCAAAAGGTCGCCAAGCTCTACTTCATCGGAGCCCTGACCCTGTTCCTGGCCCAGGTGCTGTTCGGCCTGCTGGGCGGTTTTCTTTACGTCATGCCCACCGGGCTGCCCGACTTCCTGCCCTTCAGCGTGATACGCATGATCCACACCAACGCCCTGGTGGTGTGGTTGCTGATGGGCTTTTTCGGCTGCACCTATTACCTGCTGCCGGAAGAGACGGAAACCGAGCTGTTCAGTCCGGCTTTGGCCAAGCTGCAGTTCTGGCTGTTCTACATCGCCGCCGGCATTGCCGTGGTGGGGTATCTGTTCGGCTATTACAACGGCCGCTCCTATCTGGAACAGCCGCTTTACATCAAGGTGGGCATCGTCGTCGTCGCCCTGATGTTCCTGTTCAACTGCAGCATGACCCTGCTCAAGGGCCGCAAGACGGTGATCAGCAATATCCTGATCCTGGGCCTGTGGGGCATCGCGGTGTTCTTCCTGTTCGCCTTCTATAACCCGGCCAACGTCATCCTGGACAAGATGTTCTGGTGGTGGGTGGTGCATCTGTGGGTCGAGGGCGTGTGGGAACTGGTGATGGCCTCCATCCTGGCCTTCCTGATGATCAAGCTCACCGGCGTCGACCGCGAAGTGGTGGAGAAGTGGCTTTACGTCATCGTCGGCCTGGCTTTGTTCACCGGCATTCTCGGCACCGGCCACCACTACTACTGGATCGGCACTCCCGGTTACTGGCAGTGGATCGGCAGCGTGTTCTCGGCGCTTGAGATCCTGCCCTTCTTCGCCATGGTGATCTTCACCTTCACCATGACCTACAAGGGCGGCCGCGATCATCCCAACAAGGCGGCGCTGCTGTGGTCGCTGGGCTGCTCGGTCATCGCCTTCTTCGGTGCCGGCGTGTGGGGCTTCCTGCATACCCTGGCCCCCATCAACTACTACACCCATGGCACCCAGATCACCGCCGCGCACGGCCACCTGGCCTTCTACGGCGCCTATGCCATGGTCAACCTGGCCATGTTCACCTACGCCATGCCGCAGCTTCTGAACCGCGAGCCCTACAATCAGGTTCTGAACATGTGGAGCTTCTGGATCATGACCTCGGGCGTGGTGTTCATGACCGCGGCCCTGACCTTCGCCGGTGTGCTGCAAACCCACCTGCAGCGGGTGATGGGCTTCACCTACATGGACGCGCAGGCCCAGCTCGGCCTGTTCTACTGGATGCGCCTGGGCGGCGGCCTGGTGACGGTGACGGGCGTGCTGCTCTTCATCGCCTCGCTGCTGCTGCCGGGGTCGGCCCGCAAGGTCCGATAACCGCAGCCGTCTTATGGGAAGGGGATGCTCCGCCGTGGGGCATCCCGTTCCTCTCTCTTGGGGGAGTTCGTCATCATGGCCCAACCATCCTTGCAGGCCGCACTCGTGGATGTGCCGTTCTATCTGCCCGGCGGCACCGAATGCGCCCTGTTCGAACATGCCTTCCGCCGCCGCCTGCCGCTGCTGCTGAAGGGCCCGACGGGATGCGGCAAAACCCGTTTCGTCGCCCATATGGCGGCCCGTTGCGGCCTGCCCCTGCACACGGTTTCCTGCCACGACGATCTGACGGCGGCCGATCTGACCGGGCGTTATCTGCTGAAGGGCGGCGACACGGTGTGGACCGACGGCCCCCTGACCCGGGCCGTGCGCCACGGCGGCATCTGTTATCTCGACGAGGTGGTGGAGGCCCGCAAGGATGTGGCGGTGGTGCTGCATCCCCTGACCGACGACCGCCGCCTGCTGCCGCTCGACCGGACCGGCGAGCTTTTGCGCGCCCCGGACGACTTCATGCTGGTGGTGTCTTACAATCCCGGCTACCAAAGCCTGCTGAAGGCGCTGAAACCCAGCACCCGCCAGCGCTTCGTGGCCATCGAATTCGATTTTCCCGCCGAGGAGGCCGAACTGGCGGTGGTCAGCCGCGAAAGCGGCCTGGACCCGAGCCGCTGCCGTCCGCTGGTGCTGTTGGGGCGCCGGTTGCGCGCGCTTAAGGGGCATGATCTGGAAGAGGGGGTATCCACCCGCCTTCTGGTCTATTGCGCCACCTTGATGGCCGACGGCCTGCCGCTGGACCAGGCGGTGACCGCCGCCCTGATCGAGCCCCTGACCGACGATCCCGTGGTCAAATCCGGGCTGGTGGATCTGGCCCGCGCCGTTCTGGGCTGACGGCCATGCTGGCCTTTCTCGAACTGGAGGAACAGGTCGGGCTGCGCTGGCACCGCCTGGTGGGCGGGCGCCCCTCGTGGAAAAGCTTTCCCGAGGCCGAAGTGCGCCTCGACGAGGTTCGGGGGGCGCTTTCGGTGCTGTTCCGCGGCCTGGGCGGGGCGTCGGGCGTGGTGCTGACCGGCACCGCGCCCGAGGAATCGGGCCACCGCCTGACCTGGCGCCAGCGTCTCGGGCAGGATGCGGAAAAGCTGGCCCGGCCCCGGCTGGACGGCAACGCCCTTTATCTGCCCTCGCGCATCGCCTGTTTTCCTGAAGAGGGCCTGAACCGCGATCTTTATGTCTGGCTGGCGGCGTATTTCGCCCGTCTGTCGCCCGCGCCGAAACCGGCCGGCGGCGCCCTGGCCGCCGATCTGGCCGCTTTGCGCCAGGCCCGCGCGGTCACCGCCGGGGTACTGGCCGAATGCCCCGGCCTGGCGGCGCGCCACCAGGCGCTGGCGGCGGCGGCCTTGCGTCTGCGGCCGCGCCGGAACCTGCCCGCCGCCGAGGCGGCGGTGGAGGCGGCGGTGTTGCGTCTGCTGGGCGGGGATGGCGACGGCGGTCCCTATTGGCCCTGGATCGCGGCGGCGGCGGCGGGTGCCGCGCCACCCGATCCCAAGGGTTACCGGCCTTTCCTGCCGGTGCCGCTGTGGGGCGAGGCGGTGGCCGGGGCGCCGGTGCCGCGCGGCCCCGAGGGCGATCCGGCGCCGGCCGGCGGCAGCGACGCCCGCGACGGCCAAAGCCGCAAGGGGCGACGCCAGCGCCAGGAGCGCACCGAGCGCAAGGATTATCTCAGCCTGAACCGCTATGAGAAGATCCTGGCCCTGATCGAAAGCCTGAATATCAGCCGCAAGGTGGACGACGACGACGAGGAGGGGGCGCGCAAGGCCCTGGAGGACGCCGACGAGGTGGTGGTGGGCAGCTCCCAGGGAAAACCCGCCACCCGGCTGCGCTTCGATCTGGATCTGCCGCCCGAGGCGGTGGCCGAAGGCGCGCTGGCGGCGCCGCTCACCTACCCTGAATGGCATTGCGGCAAGCAGGCCTATCTTAAAAAATATTGCCGGGTGCTGACCCGTCCCGCCGCCGAGGAGGGCGAGGACTGGCACCCCGACGAGGAAACCCGGCGGCGTATCCGCCAGGTGCGGCGCCAGTTCGAGGCGCTGCGGCCGCGTCACGAGCTGCTGCGCGCCCAGATGGACGGCGCCGAGTTGGATATGGAGGCCCTGGTGCGGGCCCGTTGCGATCTGGCCGCCAGCGGCGCCGGTTCGGAACGGGTGCATCTGGCCCAGCGCCGCCAGGGCCGTGATCTGGCGGTGGTGCTGCTGGTGGACGTGTCGCTGTCCACCGACGGCTGGATCGACAACCGCCGCATTCTGGATGTGGAGAAGGAGGCGCTGACGGTGCTGACCAGCGGTCTGGCCGCCTGCGGCGACGATCTGGCCATTCTCACCTTCACCTCGCGCCGCCGCGACTGGGTGCGGGTGGAAACGGTGAAGGATTTCGGCGAAAGCGCCGACGGCGCGGTGATGCGCCGCATCGCCGCCCTGAAACCGGGCTTTTACACCCGCATCGGCGCGGCGGTGCGCCACGCCGCCCATGTGCTGGAGCAGCGGCCCAACCGCCACCGCCTGCTGATCGTGCTCACCGACGGCAAGCCCAACGATGTGGACCACTACGAGGGCCGCTACGGCATCGAGGACAGCCGCATGGCGGTGCGCGAGGCCCGCCGCCAGGGCATCTCGGTGTTCGGCGTTACCGTGGACCGGGGGGCGCAGGACTATTTTCCGGCCCTGTTCGGACGGGGCGGCTACGCCATCATCGACCGTCTGGCCCGGCTGCCCGCCGCCTTGCCGGGCCTTTACCGCCATCTGGTGTCGTAAACCCCCTAACCGACGCGAGGAGGGAACCCGCGATGACGCCCACCGTTCAATCCCTGGATCCCGAAACCTTCGCCCAGTTGCGCCGCATGCCGTTGTTTCTGGGGCTGGCCGAAGCCGATACCCGCATCCTGGTGGGCAGCGCCTCGGTGCAGTTCTATCCCGATTCCGTGCCGCTGTTCGACCGGGGCATGCCCGCCGACCGTCTGTTCCTGGTGCTGGACGGCCATGTGGAGATCTTTCTCGACGAGAACAACCGCCGCAGCATTCTGGAAATGGCCAAGCCGCCCGCCATGCTGGGCGAGGCGGCGCTGTTCACCGACGGCCGCTACGCCAACGGCGCCCGCGCCGCCGGCCACGCCCGGGTTCTGGCCATTCCGGCCGAGGCCTTCCGCACCGTGCTCGATACCCGCTTCGATCTGACCCAGCGTATGCTGGCTTCCATGTCGATGCGGCTGCGCGGCATGATCAGCCAGATCGCCGAACTGAAGCTGAAATCGGCGGCGCAGCGGGTGGGGGGCTTCCTGCTGGGCCTGACCGAGGCCCGCGACGGCCGGGCGGTGGTGAAGTTTCCCTACGACAAGCGCCTGGCCGCCGACTATCTGGGCATGACGGCGGAAAGCCTGTCGCGCGCCCTGCAGCGGCTGTCGGCGGTGGGGGTGAAAAGCCGCGCCGACAATGTGGTGGAGATCGCCGAGCTGCGCCAGCTGCATGATTTCTGCGTCGAGGACGAGGAATGACCCTGCTGCTGTCGCCCGCAGAGGAGCGTCTGGTTCTGGCCGCGCCGCTGTTTTCCGCCATCGGACGCGACGACGTGCTGGCCCTGTTGTCGGCGGCCTATGCCAGCAATCATCCCGATGGCGGTCTGCTGTTCTCGGCCGGCGATCCCGCCGACCGCTTTTTCCTGGTGCTGGCCGGCTGGGTCAACCTGTTCGCCCTGACCGAAGCCGGGGATCAATCGATCCTGGAGGTGATCGAGGCCGGGCAAAGCTTCGCCGAGGCGGCCATTTTCGCCAGCCAGCGTTTTCCCATCAACGCCGAATGCCGCCCCGGCACGCGGCTTCTGGAAATTCCGGCGCGGCCTTTCCTGGCCCGATTGTCCGACCGGGGCGGCCTGGCGGCGCAGCTTTTGGCCTCGCTGGGGCGCTGGCAGCGGCGCATGGCCGCCGAAATCGGCGAATTGAAGCGGCGCAGCCCCGGCCAGCGCCTCGGCTGGTTCCTGCTGACCCAGCTGCGCGAGGATACCCCCGGGCCGATCGACGGCGAGGGGCACGTTCTGCTGCCCATGACCAAGGTGCAGCTGGCCAGCCGCATCGGCATCACGCCGGAAAGCCTGTCGCGGGCGCTGGCCCGTCTGAAACCCCTGGGGGTGCGCTCGTCCGGGCGGGATTTCATCATCGCCGATATCGCGCGGCTGCGCCGTTTTTGCGACGAAGGTTAGGATGGGGAGGGGGCCGGTTCCATCCGCATGGAACCGGCCCCACCTTCCGCCCCGGAGAACCGCGCCGCTATGGGCTGATGCCGCGCGGCCCGGAACGGAAGGTTAACGCGAAAGCAGCGGCGCCAATGCGGCGCAGCCCAGCACCAGGGCCAGGATCACCGCCAGGCTGGCCAGGAAGGTGGCCTTCCACAGGCCGCTGGAGCGGGCCAGGCCCAGAAACACCCAGAGGATCTGCCGGGCTTTGAGCAGCGCCACCAGCAGCAGCAGCGCCACGCTGATCAGCGGCAGCCGGCCCGATCCGTCGGGATCGCCCGCCAGCAGCAGCAGCACCGTCAGGCCCATCAGCAGCAGCCAGGTGAGCAGCAGGGCGCGGAAGGAGGGGAGGGGGGTGGTGGTCATGGCCTTATCGGATCAGATAGACGATGGGGTAGAGCAGCACCCAGATGAGATCGACCATGTGCCAGAAGGCGGTCATGGTTTCCACATTGGCGGGGCTGGGCTTCCAGGCGGCAATGGCCAGCAGCACCAGACCCAGCACCACATGCAGGGCGTGAAAGCCGGTCATCAGATAGAACAGGGTGAAGAACGGGCTGCCGTCCAGGGTGAAGCCCTGGGCGAGGGCGGCGGCGTATTCGCTGGCCTTGACGGCGAGAAAGCCCAGCCCCAGCAGCCCGGCGGCCAGCAGCCACAGCCGGCAGGCCCGGCGGCGCGCCAGGACCACGGCGCGGGTGGCGGCGGCCGCCGCGAAGCCGCTGGTCAGCAGGATCATGGTGTTGATGCCGCCCGACAGCCGGTCGAGATGGTTCTGATCGGCGGCGAACTGGGCGGCGTGCCAGGCCCGCGCCGCCGAAAAACCGGCGAAGAAGCAGCCGAACACCAGAAGCTCGCTCAGGATCAGCACCCACATCAGGGGATTGCCGGGCAGATGATCGAGCACGCCCCAGCTGTCTTCGGCGGGTGGGGCGGGTGGGGCGGGAGGGGAGGAGGCGATGGTCATGGCGGAACTATGGCGAGCCCGGCGGGGGCGGCTCCTTAACTCTCATCAAGCGGCGGAAAGCTCCGGCGATCTTGACCAGGATCAAGCGGGTTTTTTCGCGGCGGCGCTACTCTATGGGCGAATTCTCCGGGAACGTGCGAGGACAATCGGCATGGAGCAGGCCTTTCAGATGATCGATGTGGGCGGCAAGGCTCCCAGCCGCCGGGTGGCGGTGGCGCAGGGCAGCATTCATGTCGGTCCCACCGCCTTTCCGTTGATCAAGAGCCGCGCCCTGCCCAAGGGCGATGCCCTGATGCTGGCCGAGGTGGCGGGCATCCAGGGGGCCAAGGCCGCCGCCACCGCCCTGCCGCTATGCCATCCGCTGCCGCTGGATCAGGTGGCGCTGCGCCACGCGCTGGACGAGGCGAGCCACAGCGTCACCCTGTTCTGCCTGGTGTCGGCCTTCGCCCGCACCGGCGTCGAGATGGAGGCCATGGCCGGGGTGCAGGCCGGACTGCTGACCATTTACGATCTGGCCAAGATGGTGGAACCCACCCTGACCCTGGGCGACAGTTATCTCCTGGCCAAGCTGGGCGGGAAAAACGGGGTGTATCTCAGTCCGCGCGGCGTTCCCGCCTGGGTGCGCGAGCTGCTGCGGCTGGACCGGCCGCCGCCCCTGGCCGGGGTGACGGCGGCGGTGGTGACCTTGAGCGACCGCGCCGCCGAAGGCCTTTATGAGGACCGGTCCGGCCCGGTGCTGCGCGCCCTTTTGGAAGAGGCCGGCGCCCAGGTGGTGCTCAGCCGCGTCATTCCCGATGAACGGGCCCTGCTGCGCCAAACCCTGGCGGATCTGGCCGCCGGTCCGGCGGCGCCGCAACTGGTTCTGACCACCGGCGGCACCGGCATCGCCCCGCGCGACGTCACCCCCGAGGCCATCGCCGATCTGTCGCCCCGCATGGTGCCGGGCCTGGGGGAATTTCTGCGCCACAGCGGCGCCGCCTTCACGCCGCATTCCTGGAGCAGCCGCTCGGTGGCGGCGGTGCTGGAGCGCACGTTGCTGGTGGCTCTGCCCGGCAATCCCAAAGCGGTGCGCGAGGGGCTGGAAAGCCTGCTGCCGCTGCTGCCGCATCTTCTCGATACCATCGCGGGGAAAAAACATGATTCCGTACGCCCACGCTAAAGCGCTGCTGCTGGCCCATGCCGGTTGCGCCAAGGCGCTGACGCTGCCGCTGGACGAGGCGGTGGGCCGGGTGGCCGCCGCTCCGGTGGCGGCGGGATTTTCCGTGCCGTCGTTCGATAATTCCGCCATGGACGGTTTCGCCCTGGCCGCCGCCGATGCCGCCGCGGCCCGGCCGGAACAGCCGCTCCGCCTGCCGGTGGCGGCGGTGGCCGCCGCCGGCGGCGGTCCCACCCTGTGGCGGCCGGGGACCGTGGTGCAGATCATGACCGGCGCCGCCCTGCCGCCCGGCCCCGATACGGTGGTGCCCATCGAAAATGTGACGGTGGAGCGCGACGGCGACGGCGTGGCCCGGGCCGTCACCCTGACGGCGCCGCCCCGTCCCGGCGCCCATATCCGCCGCCGGGGCGAGGATTTCACGCCGGGCGACGCCCTGGTGACGGCGGGCGAGCACCTCACGCCGCATCAGGTCATGGCCCTGGCCGCCCTGGGCGTGGGACGGCTCGAGGTGGCGGCGCCGCCGCTGCTGACGGTGCTGGCCACCGGCGACGAGGTGCGGCCGGTGACCGCCGCCTCGGCGGGCGAAGCACCCGGCGGCGATGCCATCTTCAACGTCAACAGCCCCTATCTGCGCACGGCGGCGCGGCTCTGGGGTGGGGAGATCGAGGAGGGCGGGCAGGTGCCCGATACCCGCGCCGCCTTCGCCGAGGCCCTGCGCACCCTCATGGCCCGCAACCGGCCGGGGCAGATGGTGCTGTCCACCGGCGCGGTGTCCAAGGGCGAGTTCGATTTCGTACCCGCCGCCCTGGCCGATGTGGGGGCGGACATTCTGTTCCACCGCGTGGCCATCCGGCCCGGCAAGCCGGTGCTGTTCGCCCTGCTGCCGGGAGGCGTTCCCTTCTTCGGCCTGCCGGGCAATCCCATTTCGGCGGCGGTGGGGTTCCGCTTTTTCGTGGTGCCGCTGCTGCGCGCCCGTCTGGGGCTGGCGCCGGAGCGGCCCTGGCGGCTGCCGCTGGCCCGCTCCCATGCGGTCAAGCCGGGCTATACGGTGTTTCTGAAGGCGGCGCTGTCCATCGGCGGCGGCGGCACGCCCCGGGTGGAGATTCTGCCCGGACAGGAATCCTTCCGCATCCGTCCCATGCTGGCCGCCAATGGCTGGGTGGCCTGGGACGAGAGCTGTGCCGAGCTGGAATCCGGCCATCTGGTGGATTTTTACCCCGCCTTTCCGCAAACCGTGGCGTGAGGACCGCATGCAGATCCGATTAGCCGTTTTCGGCGCCTTTCGTGGCCAGGTGGCGCAAAGCGACCTGACTTTCATCCTGCCCGACGATGCCCGCGTGCGTCATTTGCGCGCCGCCTTGAAGGTGCATTTGCGCGCTCTCCATCCCGCCGCCGGCGACGATGGTCTGGTGGAGCGCTCGGCCTTCGCCGACGCCAACGAGGTTCTGGACGAGGAGGCCGCGCTGGCCGGACGCCAGGGATTGGCGGTGCTGCCGCCGGTGTGCGGAGGCTGATCATGGCGGACGGAATCCATTGCGCCATTTCCGGCGAGGCCCTGTCGGTGGAGGCGGCGCTGCGCTTCGTGGCCGGGCCCGGCAACGGCGCGGTCACCAGCTTCGTCGGCCAGGTGCGCGATCTCAACCAGGGGCGGGCCGTGCGCGGGGTGAGCTACGACGTTTACGACGCCCTGGCCCTGCGCGGCTTCCTCCAGCTGACCGGTGAGGCCCGCGCCCGCTGGGGGGATGGCCTCAGCCTGTGGCTGGAGCATTTCAAGGGCCGGTTGGCGGTGGGGGGGATCAGCATCGTCATCGCCGTGGGCTCGCCGCAGCGAGACAATCGCTTCCAGGCCTGCCGCTTCCTGATCGAGGAGATCAAGCACCGCGCGCCCATCTGGAAACAGGAGCATTATCACGACGGCGACAGCGCCTGGGTGCAGGGTCATGCCCTTTGCCGACACTGATCCGCTGTTCGATGCGGCGGCCTGCTGCGCCGGGCTGATCCTGGCCGGCGGCCAGGCGCGGCGCATGGGCGGCGGCGACAAGGGCCGTCACGGCGTGGCCGGGCAGGCCATTCTCACCGGGCTTCTGGAAAATCTGGCGGGGCAGGGCATCGTTCTGGCCTTGAGCGCCAACGGCCCGGCGGCCCGCTTCGCCGATCTCGGCCTGCCGGTGCTGGCCGATGCCGTGCCGGGGCTGGGGCCTCTCTCCGGCCTGCTCACCGGCCTGGACTGGGCGGCGGCGCAGGGTCTGGCCTGGCTGCTGACGGCGCCGTGCGATACCCCCTTCCTGCCCGGCGACCTGCTGCCCCGGCTGGCGGCGGCGGTGGCGCGGAGCGGGCGGCCCGCCGCCGTGGCCGCCTCGGGCGGCAGCCGCCATGCGGTGGCGGGGTTGTGGTCGGTGTCGTTGCGGCGGGATCTGCGCCGCTTCGTGATGGAGGAGGGCGGGCGGCGCATGACCGGCTGGGCCGAGCGCTGCGGCGCCGCCGAGGCGGTCTGGCCGACCGAGCCGGTGGATCCCTTCTTCAACGTCAACCATCCGGCCGATCTGGCGGCGGCCCAGGCCCTGGCCGGCCGTCAGGGGGCTGTGGCCGGAGCGGTGCTGCTGGCGCAAGGGCAGTCGGGGCACGCCCTGCTGGCCGCCTTCGCCGCCCGCTTGCGCCAGGCGGGAGCGCGGCCCGGCGGCCTGCTGCAACAGGGCGGGAAAAGCGCCGGCAGCGCGCCCGGCACGGTGCGCATGCTGGCGGTGGATACCGGGGAGAGTTTCCCCTTGATGCAGGATCTGGGGCGTTTCGGCGGCTGCGCCGTCGATCCCTGGGGGGTGAGCGCCGCCTCGGAAGCATTGCGCCGGGCGTTGCGGCTGCGGCAGCGGCCGGTGCTGGTCAACAAGTTCGGGCCGCTGGAAGCCGATGGCGAGGGCCTGGCCGATGACATGATGGCGGTGATGGCCGAAGGGCTGCCGCTGCTGACCACCGTCTCCATCACCCGGCTCGATGCCTGGCTGGCCTTTTGCGGCGGCCAGTGCGCCCTGCTGCCTCCCCGCCCGGCGGCGCTGTGGCGCTGGTGGCGGGGCTGGCCGGCCTGATGGAAAAGGGGCTTCCGGACCCTTGCGCCCGGAAGCCCCGCCGGATTTATACCAAGTCGCGATGAGTTTGACTCATCGCGACGCCGGTTAGGAGCAAGGCGACGCGCGCCTGATGGCGCGGTGAGGCAAAGCGCGCCATCAGGCACGACGCCAAGGGTTTCGGAGAAACCCGCCCGGCGTATGAGGGTGCAGTGATCGGTTCCGATCACTGCAATTTGGTATTAGAAGCCCACGGTGACGAAGGCCCACATGGCGTCGGTGTTGGCCAGGGTGCCGCCGCCGCTGCTGGTGTCGGCGAAGCCGCCGTTGCTGGCGTGATATTTGGCGAACTGCACGCCGCCGTTGATGTGCTGGTTCAGGGGATAGGTGGCCGACAGATCCCATTCGTGGCCCAGATCCTTGTTCTGGTAGTCGGAGCGGAAGCTGTAGTAGCGGGCCAGCAGGTCGACGCCGAACAGTTTGGCGGTGGCGGTGCCGTAGGCGCTGCGCAGGCCTTCCTTCGGGGTGGTCAGGAACATTTCCGCCCAGCCGTTGAAGGCGTGCTTGGTGGCCAGCGGCGTTTGGAAGCCGTAAAGGCCGTTGTTGGAGCCCATCACCATGTAGTCGCCGGCCAGCCCGAAGCCGTGCCAGCTCACCTTGGCGCCTTCGTGGCTGTAATCGGCGTCGATGGTCGACGCGCCGCCGTCGTAGGAGCCCTGATGGGCCAGTTCGCCCACATAGGCCAGTTTGACGGCGGCGGGCAGGTCGAAGCTGCCGTGCAGACGGCCGCCATAGGTGGCGCTGTTGCACGAACCCGGCGTGGTGGTGATGTAGCAGCCCGCCGCGCCCGGCAGATAGGCGTAGGTCTGATCGGATTGGTTGCCGTACCAGTAGCCGAAGGCATCCACCTGCAGGGCCTTGAATTTGGTCCAGTTGGCCTCGGCCAGATAGGAGTTCTGATCCACCTGCTGGTTTTCGATATCCTTCAGGCCCCACAGATAGGCGCCGAAGATCTTGATGTCGGGCAGGCTTTTATTGACCACGCTGACGGCGTCGAAGGTTTGCATGTTCTGGCGGAAGCCGACATTGCCGACGAAACGCT
The DNA here is from genome assembly GCA_021782815.1 of Pseudomonadota bacterium. Classification (GTDB taxonomy): domain Bacteria; phylum Pseudomonadota; class Alphaproteobacteria; order Rhodospirillales; family Magnetospirillaceae; genus JAJZGK01. The sequence goes on along the minus strand of JAJXUO010000005.1, from coordinate 56,928 downwards.
CGTCATCCAGCTCGATGATCTGGCGGCCGGCGGCCAGACGGGTGTTGTAGCCCTCGTAGCTGAGGAAGGCCTGGTTGACGTTGTCGCCCGCCGGATCGGCGATATTGGCGTAACGGGGATGATTGCCGGCGAAGGCGGTATGGGTGTTCTGGGCGTACCAGACCGGCACATTGTAGTTCCCGGTGGAGTTCAGCACCGAAACGTCGATGAACTGCACGGTGGCGCCGAAGCCGTCCAGCGGCTTGGTGCTGTAGCCCACCAGGGTCTGCACCGTGGCGGCCTGGGCCTCGGCCTTGTTCTGCTGCTGCACCACCTCATAGCGCGGCCGCACCTGGATGCTGGGGGTGCCCTGGGTCACGGCCTGGCCCAGTTCGTCGGCCAGGCTGGCGCCGTCGTCGGCCTGGGCCTGTCCGGCCATCGCCAGCATCGCCGCCGTGGCGGTGGCGGCCAGCAGCGTCCGCCGCAAGGAATGTCTTTTGCTAGGCATCATGCTTCAATCCTCCTGGCGCCGGATCCCACTGTGCCGGCGCGGTCCCCGCCCGGCAGACGCCGGGCCCGAAGTCTTTGCGAAATAACAAGGAGGCATATTTCCCTCTTATTTCTAGGGAGACATTAATAGAGGGGGGAGGAGCGTCTTTGACGTTGATCAAGCCGATTTGTCAAAAACCGGACCCCTTTTCGCATGGGATGCGGACGCGGCGGGGATCATTTTTCAGGTGTGCCGCCTTGAACCAGAGCTCATCTTTGCCCCGCATTATTGACGGGCGTCAATTTCGTGGCTCGGTCCGCATGCTTTAGTGATGGTTGGAAAATGCAGCCGCAGGAGAAATATCGCGATGTCCGGAAACGTCAGCCGCCGCCGGGCGGTCGCTATTTTGGCGTCCGTTGCCGGCCTGCCTTTGATACCGTTTGCGAGCCGTCCTGCCGTGGCGTCCGAGACCAGATTGTATCAGTGGCAGGGGTTCGCCCTGGGGGCGCGTTCCAGTATTTCGCTCTATCATTCCGATGAGGCGGAGGCGAAAGCCCTGCTGGCCGATTGCGTTGGTGAAATTCAGCGTCTGGAAGCCGTTTTGAGCCTGTATCGGCCGGGCTCGGCCCTGTGCCGGCTGAACGCCGCAGGGCGGCTCGATCTGCCGCCACTCGACCTGGTTCAGGTGCTGGCCGAGGCGCAACGTTACAGTGTGGCCAGCAATGGCGCCTTCGACGTCACGGTTCAACCTCTGTGGGATCTTTATGCCGGACATTTCGCACGGGCGGGCGCCGATCCCAACGGTCCGTCCGATGCCGCCATTGCCGCCGCCATCCGCACCATCGACTACCGCAAGGTGCGCTTCGATACCGATCGGATCGAGATGCCGCCGGGCATGAGAATCACCCTGGACGGCATCGCGCGCGGGTACGCTACCGATAAGGTGGCGGCCTTACTGCGCGCGCGCGGGATGCGCAACGTTCTGGTCCAGCTGGACAAAGCCGTCGCCCTGGGGCCGCACGCCGATGGCCGGCCCTGGCGGGTCGGTCTGGCCAATCCTCGCGCTCCCGATCAGTCGCTGAAGGACATCGCGCTGGTGGACAAAGCGGTGGGAAGTTCCGGCGGCTATGGCACGGTCTTCGATCCGGCCGGACGCTTTAACCATCTGTTCATTCCCTCAACCGGCCGCTCGGCGCATTACGCCGCCCAGGTCACGGTGGTGACGCGGACCGGTCTGGCGGCCGATGCCTTGTCCACCGCCTTGTCGGTGGTGCCGCGTGATCAGGCGGCCGCCGTGATGCGGGCCGTCGGCGGGGGCACCGCCTATTTCGTCGACGACGGCAACGTCATCACCGAACTGGAGGCGTAGAACCACCGGCATCGGCGCGGCCCGACCGGACACGCGAGGGGAGGCGGAATCATTTTCAAAGGCGGGAAACCGGATTTTTCGGTTTCCCGCCTTTTCGCGTTTCAGATGAGTGGCCGGCGCGCCATTTCTGCGGAGATTTTGCGCCGACGGGATGGGACCGTGATGCGATCCCGGCGCAAAACGCTGATCAATAATTGACAATCGTCAATGTTCGTTTCCATCAAACCAATAGGGTCATCAAAACGACACCCCAACCGTTCTGGACCGGCGTCCGGTTCCCGGAGGTTTTTGATGACATCCCGCATTTGCCGTTCCCTGCCGCAAAAACTGATGTATCCGGTTCTTCTCACGGTCTTTTTCGTGCTGATGGGCATGCTGGCGGATGTGTCTCCGGCGGCGGCGGCGCAGTTCAGCGCCTACAAAGTCGATGTGCAGCCCGCCGAGGTGTTCCCCGGCGCCGATCACTTCGGCCCCGTCGAAGGCAAACCGGCTGCCCGCGCCGCCTATCACGGCACCGCTCTGGCCGGGTATGTCTTTGAAACCAGCGATACGGGCTATTCCGGCAAGCCGATCAAAGTTCTGGTGGGAATGAACATCAAGGGTGTCATCGTTGGCGCCAAGGTGATGGAACATCACGAGCCGATTCTGCTGGTGGGCATTCCCGTCCAGAAATTGTTCGACTTCGTGTCGGGCTATGTTGGCAAAAGCGTTCTGGAGATGACCGCGCAAGGGGCCAAGCGGCCGGTGGTCGACGTCATCAGCGGCGCCACCGTCACCGCCATCGTGGTGGATGATGGCTTATTGCGCACCGCCCTGCAGGTGGCCCGGACCCGTGGCGTGGCCGGATTTTCCGCCGCCGCCGCCGCCGGAGGCAAGGTCAGTCTGGCGGAGGTGCCGTTCGTCGCCAAGGATTGGCAGACCCTGCTGGGCGACGGCTCCGTTCGCCGCCTGTCGCTGACGGAGGCTCAGGTCGATGACGCCTTTCGCAAGAACGGCGTCACCGGTCCCGATCTTTACGCCGCCCCGGTGGCTCCGGAGAGCACCTTCATCGACCTTTACGTCACCCTGGTGACGCCGCCCGTCATTGGCCGCAATCTGTTGGGCGAGGACGTTTACAAGGCCATGACCCGGTGGTTGGAGCCGGGACAGCAGGCGGTTCTGATCGCCGCCAACGGCGCCTATTCCTTCCGGGGGTCGGGCTATGTGCGCGGCGGAATTTTCGACCGCATCCAGCTCATTCAGGATGGCGTCAGCCTGCGGTTTACCGACAAACTGTACCGCCGCCTGGGCAGTCTGGCGGGAGGCGCGCCGGATTTTGCCGAAATCGGCCTGTTCAAAGTGCCGAAAGGCGTCGATTTCAACCCGGCCAAACCGTGGCGGCTGGACCTTCTGGTGCAGCGGGCCCTGGGGGCGCGGGAAAAGGCCTTCACCAGCTTTTCTCTGGACTACCGCCTGCCGCCCGCCATGGTCCATACCGAGGCGGCTCGCGCGGCCTCCGCGCCCGAGGCCGGCCCGATCGACGCCGAAACCTCCGGCCGCCCCCTGGTGTGGAAAGGCATCTGGAGCCGGCGCATGGTGGACATCGCCATCCTGCTGACCGCGTTGACGATCCTGACCCTGATTTTCTTTTTCCAGGATTGGCTGGTGAAGCGGCCGGTGATGTTCAAGCGTTTGCGCATGGGCTACCTGCTGTTCACCGCCGTCTGGATCGGTGGCTATGCCAGGGGGCAGTTGTCAGTGGTGAACATCTTTACGTTCGCCAATGCCCTGATGACCCATTTCTCGTGGGATTTCTTCCTGCTGGAGCCGCTGATTTTCATTCTGTGGTGCGCCACCGCCGTATCGTTGCTGTTCTGGGGGCGCGGGGCCTATTGCGGTTGGCTGTGCCCGTTCGGGGCTATTCAGGAAATTCTGTCGGCCATCGCCAAACGGGTGGGTTTGCGTCAGATCACGCTGCCCTTCGCCTGGCATGAACGGTTGTGGGCCTTCAAATATATCGTGTTTTTGGCTTTGTTCGGGGTGTCGCTGAATTCGGTGGCGACAGCCGAGCGCCTTGCCGAGATCGAGCCTTTCAAGACCGTGTTGCTCCTGCATTTCCTGCGGGAATGGCAATTCGTGCTGTGGGCGGTGATCGCCCTGGGGGCGGGCCTGTTCGTGGAGCGGGCCTATTGCCGCTACATCTGTCCGCTGGGGGCGGCGCTGGCCATTCCCGGCCGTGGCCGTCTGTTCGAATGGCTGAAGCGGCGCAAGCAGTGCGGCTTCGAATGCACCAAATGCGCCCGGGACTGCATGGTGCAATCCATTCATCCCAACGGCCAGATCAATCCCAATGAGTGTCTCTATTGCATGCACTGTCAGGTGGTCTACCACGATCATGACATGTGCACGCCTCTGTTGATGAAACGGCAAGCCAGAGCCAAGACCGCCGCGCGGTCCGCCAGCGCTCCGGAAGCCGCTTCATCCGCCACTCCACCCACGGCCGGTTGATCCGCGGTTTTGCCGGGGGGACGTGTTTTTATTCGCAACAGGAGGGTTCTATGTCTTCAAAAACTGATGACGGCGGTATCAGCCGCCGCGATCTGTTCGGCTCCACCGCCAAACTGGCGGCGCTGGCGGGGATGGCCGCCGCAGGCGGGGGAATCGCCTCGGTGGTCGGCGGTTCGGCAAGCGCGTCGGAAAGCAAGCAGGCCTACGAAGTGCAGCCGGGGCAGTTGGATGAATATTACGGGTTCTGGTCGGGGGGGCAGACCGGAGAACTGCGCGTGCTGGGCATTCCCTCCATGCGCGAACTGACGCGCATTCCCGTCTTCAACCGCTGCGGCGCCACCGGGTGGGGGCGCACCAACGAGAGCCTCAAGATTCTGACGGAAGGCCTGTTGCCCGAGTCGAAGGCGTTCCTGAAGAAGCAGGGCATGCTCACCTTCGAGAACGGCGATACCCATCACGCCCGCCCGTCTTACACCAACGGCACCTATGACGGCCGCTATCTTTATGTCAACGACAAGACCAACGCGCGGGTTGCCCGTGTGCGTCTGGATATCATGCGCGTCGACAAGATCACCCAGATCCCTCACGCCCTGGGGGTGCATGGTCTGCGTCTGCAGCGCTATCCCAAGACCGGTTATGTGTTCTGCAACAGCGAATTCCGCACGCCGATTCCCAACGACGGCAAGATTCTGGACGATTACCACAAATATAAGTGCGTCTACACGGCGCTCGACGGCGAAACCATGAAGGTGGCCTGGCAGGTGCTGGTGGATGGCAACCTGGACAACACCGACGCCGATTACGCGGGCAAATATTCCGCCGCCACCTGCTACAACTCGCCCGAGGGCGTCACCCTGGAGCAGATGACCAACAAGGAACGCGACTGGGCGGTGGTGTTCAACCTGAAAGCCATCGAGGCGGCGGTGCAGCAGGGCGAGGCCACGATGATGAGTGGTGTGCCGGTGTTGGACGGCCGCAAGGCGGCCCGATCCAACTTCACCCGCTATATTCCGGTGCCGACCAGCCCGCACGGCTGCAACGCCACGCCCGACGGCAAATATTTTGTCGCCAACGGCAAGCTGTCGCCCACCGTCACCATCATTGAGTGGGCCAAGCTCGATGATCTGTTCGCCGGCAAGATCAAGGAGGAGGACGCCATCGTCGGCCAGCTGGAAGTGGGGTTGGGGCCATTGCACACCACCTTCGACGGTCGCGGCAATGCCTATACCACGCTGTTCCTGGACAGCCAGATCGTCAAATGGAACATCGACGACGCCATCAAGGCGTATAAGGGCGACAAGACGGTCAAGCCGATCCGCCAGAAACTCGATGTGCAATACCAGCCCGGCCATAACAACGCCACCATGGCCGAAACCCATGAGGCCGATGGCAAATGGCTGGTTTCATTGAATAAATTCTCAAAGGATCGTTTCCTGAATGTGGGGCCGATGAAGCCCAACAACGATCAGCTCATCGATATCTCCGGTGACGAAATGGTGCTTGTGAAGGACGATTCCGCCTTCCAGGAGCCGCATGACGCCACCCTGGTACGGCGCACCCTGATCAATCCGATCGAGATCTATAAACGTGACGATCCGATGTTTGCCGACGCCGTCGCCATGGCGGCCAAGGACAAGGTCGATCTTTTGAATGACAGCAAGGTGATCCGCGATGGCCGCAAGGTGCGGGTCTATATGACCAGTGTCGCCCCCAAGTTCGGTTTGAGCAGCTTCAAGGTCAAAAAGGGCGATGAGGTCACGGTGGTGGTGACCAACATTGACGACGTGGTCAATCTGACGCACGGCTTCAATATGACCGGATACGGCCTGTCCATGGAAATTTCCCCCCAGGCAACGGCGTCGGTCACCTTTACCGCCGACCGGGTCGGCGTCTATTACTACTACTGCCACCAGTTCTGCCATGCGCTGCATATGGAAATGCAGGGCCGCATGCTGGTGGAGGCCTGATATGGCCGCCGCGCCGCGCCCATGGAGGAAAGGTGGTTGGATGCTGGCCGCTATGGCCCTGTGTCTGACCACGTTCGCCTTCGGGGCGCGCGCGGCGGATATCTCCGTGGCGGCCGGGCCGCTGGCCCCGGCCGTGGCGCGGGCGGCGCCGGGCGACAGGCTGATTCTGTTGCCCGGCAACCACCGGGGGCCGGTGGTTCTGGACCGCTCCATTATTCTGGAGGGGCGGCCCGGCGCGGTGGTGAGCGGATCGGGACAAGGCAGCGTCATCAAGGTCACGGCATCGGGCGTGACGGTGCGCGGCCTGACGATCCGCGGATCGGGACGTCGGACGAGGGATTTCGATGCCGCCATCTATGTGGCCGAGGGCGTGGACCGCTTCACCGCCCAGAACAACTGGCTGGACGGTAATCTGTTCGGCGTCGCCTTGCGCCATGCCCAACGGGTGCGGATCGAGGGAAATCGCATCGACAACCGGAGCGACGCCTATGAAGCCGACCTGGGAGACGGTGTTTTTCTGACTGGCGTGCATGGCGGCGCGGTTGTCGGAAATCACATCCACGGCGGGCGGGACGGTATTTTTTCCGAAGTCAGCGATCATCTGCTGATCGGAGGGAACCGCATCCAGGGGGTGCGCTTCGCCATTCACTACATGTACACCAACCAGACCCGCATTCTGGGCAACCTGTCGGCCCATAACCGGCTGGGGTTCGCCCTGATGTATTCCAACGGGATCGACGTCGAACGCAATCTGTCGGTCGACGACGTGCGCTACGGGTTGATGTTGCATAGCACCAATCATTCGGTGGTGGCCGGAAACTGGCTGCGCGGCGCGCACGAAATCGGCCTGTTCGTCTATACGGCGGCCAAGAACGTGATCCGCGGCAACCGCATCGAGGATTGTCCCTTGGGACTGCATTTCAGCGGCAGTTCCCTGGATAACGAAGTCTACGGCAACGCTTTCGTCAATAACCGGACTCAGGTGAAGTACACCGGCACGGCCTATGACGAATGGTCGAAGAACGGGCGCGGCAATTACTGGAGCGACAATACCGCCTTCGATCTGAAGGGCGACGGCGTGGCCGCCACCGCCTATCGTCCCAACAGTGTGATGGACCGCGTGCTGTGGCGCACGCCCCTGGCCAGGCTACTGATGGACAGCCCGGTGATGGAAGCCTTGCGCTTCGCCCAAAGCCAGTTTCCCGCCCTGATGCCCGGCGGCGTGATCGACAGCCATCCGTTGATGGCGCCGCCCGCTTTGCCGCCGGATCTTCCCACCCTGAACGAGGCCGGTTCATGAACGCCATTGTCGCCGAGGCGCTCGGCAAACGGTACCACGAGCAAACGGCCCTGGCCGATGTTTCCTTCAGCCTGCCGCAAGGTACGCTGCTGGCCCTTCTGGGCCATAACGGCGCCGGCAAGACCACGCTGATGAAACTGATGCTGGGGCTGATCCATCCCACCAGCGGATCGGTGCGGGTGTTGGGGCAGATGCCGTCCGCCGCCGCTCTGGCCTTTCGCCGGCAATTGGGTTTTCTGCCCGAGAACGTGGCCTTCCATGACGAACTGAACGGACGGGACACGCTTCGTTACTTCGCCCGTCTGAAAGGCGAGCGGCCCGCCGTGTGCGACGATCTGCTGGAGCGGGTCGGTCTGTCCTTCGCCGCCGGGCGGCGGGTCAAGACCTACTCCAAAGGCATGCGTCAGCGGCTGGGGTTGGCCCAGGCCCTGCTGGGAAAGCCGCGCATCCTGCTGTTGGATGAACCCACCACCGGCCTTGATCCGGTGCTGCGGCGGGAGGTTTTCGCCATTCTGGGCGAACTGACGCGCAATGGCGCCACGGTGGTGCTGTCGTCGCATATTCTGACCGAACTCGACGCCCGTACCGAGTTGGTGGCCATCATGCGGCGCGGGCGCCTGGCGGCCTGGGGGACGCTGCCCGCGTTGTGTGGTAACGCCGGCATGCCGATCCGCATCCGGCTCGCCGCCCCCGGCGGTCCGGCCAGTCTGGCCCCCCATTTGAACGGATTTCCGGTGAGCGCGGTGGACGGGCGGACGGTGGAGCTGACGTGTTCCCAACAGGACAAAATGGCCGTTCTGCGGCATGTCGCCGCTTTGGGCGCTCTGGTCGAGGATGTCGAGATGCGACTGCCCGGCCTGGACGATGTCTATCTTCATTACGGACAAGGAGACGATCCGGAATGAACGCTATTCTCATCATCGCCGGCAAGGAGGTGCGCGACGGCTTGCGCAACCGCTGGATCGTCGGCACCACGCTGCTGTTGGCCGTCCTGGCCTTTGCTCTGGCCATGCTGGGAACGGCTCCCACCGGCGTTCTGGGCGTGAAGCCGCTGGCGGTCACGGTGGTCAGTCTGGCCAGCCTGTCGATTTTCCTGATTCCGCTGATCGCCCTGCTGCTGTCCTACGATTCCATCGTCGGCGAGGTCGAACACGGAACCTTGCTGCTGCTGCTGACCTATCCGGTGAGGCGCGGAGAGATCCTGCTGGGCAAGGTTTTGGGACATTGCACCATTCTGGCGCTGGCCACCCTGATCGGTTATGGCGGGGCCGGGCTGGCCGTGGGGCTGGGCCAGGGCCGCGACCCGCAGGGCTGGGCCGCGCTGGCGCTGCTGCTGGTGTCCACCGTGATGCTGGGGGCGGCCTTCATCTGTCTGGCCACCCTGATCAGTCTGCTGGTGCGGGAGCGCGCCAGCGCCGCCGGTCTGGCGGTGGCGGTGTGGCTGCTGTTCGTGGTGGTGTTCGATGTGGCTGTGCTGGGGCTGCTGGTCTGGCTGAAAAGCGGATTGGATCCGGCGTTGTTCCGCTGGCTTCTGATCTGCAATCCGGCGGATCTTTACCGCCTGGTCAATCTGACCGGTATGGAAAATATCCGGGTCTTTTCCGGCATGGCCGGCCTGTCGGAGAGCCTGCGCTTCTCTCCCTGGCTGCTGCTGGCCTTGCTGGGCGGCTGGTGCGCCGTGCCGCTGGCCATCGCGCTGTTCGTGTTCCGGAGGCGGGAGCTATGAGCCGGACCCCCGTTTTGGCCGTGGCCGCGCTCTGCCTGTTGCTGACGGCCTGCGGCCCCGGCAAGACCGCCGCGCTGCCGCGGCCGCGTGAACCGGGGCCGGGGGATACCGGCACCATTTGCCATATGGATATGGCCGAACATACCGGCCCCAAGGGCCAGGTGTTTCTGAGCGGCGGCGATGGCGCGGCGGCGGAGCAGCCGCTGTGGTTTTCCTCGGTGCGCGATACTTTCACGTGGCTGCTGATGGACGATGGCGTGGAACAGTCGGTGGCCGCCATCTGGGTCAACGACATGGGGCACGGTGCCGATTGGAAACATCCGCCGGCAGGGGCCTGGGTGGAGGCGCGCCGGGCTTTTTTCGTCGTCGGCAGCGACAAGTCGGCCAGCATGGACGCCACCGCCGAGATCGTGCCGTTTTCGGATTTCGCTTCGGCCCAGGCCTTCGTGGCCGTCCATGGCGGCCGGATCACCGATTTCAAACATATCGATCGTGCCGTGCTGGAAAGCGGCGCGGTCCGGTGACGTTACAATATCCCGGTCGATCGACGGATAGGGAGAGCCATCATGGGCAGTTTCAGCATCTGGCATTGGATGATCGTACTGGTCATCGCTCTGCTGCTGTTTGGCGGCAATAAATTCTCATCCCTGGCGGGAGACGTGGCCAAGGGAGTGAAAACCTTCAAGAAGGAAATGCGGGAAAACGATGATCCGGTCCCGTCCGCCACGACGTTGCCGCTTGGCCGCCCGCCAACGGATTCCGTGTAACCTACCTTAAAAGATATGGATTTCGTTTAGAGCCGGGTGCCTCGGGCCTGAATCGGTTCGGGGATCGGCCTCAAGGCTTGAGTCCATCTCTCTGCAGCATGATGGAAGGTGATTTAGACTTTAGGGATGATCCGAATCATCGCGGTTCATGAAACCGTGTGGCTCGGAGGAGGGCCGCGTGCCGGAAAAGCTGTTCATGACTGTTCCATCCTCCGCGGAAGACCGGAGTTGTAACGGTTGCCGAAAAACGAATATTCCCCGCGTCTGTATTCGCGTATCGGAGGTCGATCGGGGGATGTGCCAGCGGGAATTCCATTATCGCCGAGATTCCCGGCTGAAATCGCAGCGTGGCGTTCTCACGGTGACGGATCTGAGCGTGATCCGGCAGTCGACCCTGTTGGCCGGCATGGAGGAGGGCGCCCTGCTGTCCCTGGTCAATCAGGGCTGGGTTCGGGTTCTCTACCGGGGTGACAGCCTGTTCCATCAGGGCGACGCCGCCCGCACGCTCTTTCTGGTGCTGGAGGGATGCCTGAAAGAATACCGCAACCGACGTAACGGCGTGATAACGGTGAACCGCATCGTCGAGGCCGGGGCCTGTCTGGGGGAACTGGATTTGTTTTTGGCCCAGCCCTATGCCGCCGGAGTCGAAGCGGTGTGGGATTCCCGTGTGCTGGAATTGCCGTCCGAGGGCTTTCTCGAGGCGCTCACCCGGTACGGCTCGGTGGCCCGGCGCACCACCGAGCATCTGAGCCGGCGTTTGGAACGGCAGATCCAGGACTTGGAAAATGCCTACTGGTTGTCGGCGCCGCAACGGCTGGCGGTGTTCCTGACCGATTTGTTTCCCGATGGCGGCCGTCACCGGGATTGCCGTCTGGCCTTCGATAAGAGCGTACTGGCGGCCCGTCTGGGGATGATGCCGGAAACCCTGTCACGGGCGTTCGTCGCGCTGAGAGGACACGGCGTACGAACGCATAGCCGCTGCATCTATATAGAAGACGTCGAGGCGTTGAGAGCCTTTGCCTGTTGCGAATAACCTTTCATACCAAGTCGCGGTGAGCAGGGCTCATCGCGACGCCGGTTAGGAGCAAGGCGCCGCCCCCCGCCGTCCGTTCAGGTCATGGCCTGCTGCACCGCCACGGCCACCGCCACCGAGGCTCCCACCATGGGATTGTTGCCCATGCCGATCAGCCCCATCATTTCCACATGGGCCGGTACCGAGGACGATCCGGCGAACTGGGCGTCGGAATGCATGCGGCCCATGGTGTCGGTCATGCCGTAGGAAGCCGGGCCGGCGCCCATATTGTCGGGATGCAGGGTGCGTCCGGTGCCGCCGCCCGAGGCCACCGAGAAGAACGGCTTGCCCTGGTCCAGCCGTTCCTTCTTGTAAACGCCCATCACCGGATGCTGGAACCGGGTGGGATTGGTGGAGTTGCCGGTGATGGCCACATCGACATTTTCCAGATGCATGATGGCGACGCCTTCCCGCACGTCGTCGGCGCCGTAGCAGCGCACCATGGCCCGCTCGCCGCTGGAATAGGCCTTGCTGCGGGTGACCTCCAGGCGACCATCGGCGTAATCGAACACCGTTTCCACATGGGTGAAGCCGTTGACGCGGGAAATGATCTGGGCGGCGTCCTTGCCCAGGCCGTTCAGGATCACCCGCAGCGGCGTTCGGCGGGCGGCGTTGGCCGAACGGGCCAGGCCGATGGCCCCTTCCGCCGCCGCGAAGCTTTCGTGCCCGGCGCAGAAGGCGAAGCAGCCGGTTTCCTCGCGCAGCAGCCGCGAGGCCAGATTGCCGTGCCCCAGCCCCACCTTGCGGTCGTCGGCCACCGAACCGGGGATGCAGAAGGCCTGCAGGCCCCGGCCCAGGGTTTCGGCGATCTCGGCGGCCGCGTTCTGGCCCTGGCGGATGGCCGCCGCCGCGCCGATGAGATAGGCCCAGCCGGCATTTTCGAACGCGATGGGCTGAATGGATTTCACGATCTGGCGCACATCCACGCCCTTGTCCCGGCAGCATTGTTCGGCCGCCTCCAGCGAGGCCAGGCCATACGCGGCCAGGAAGGCGGAAATCCGGGCGATGCGGCGCTCATATCCTTCGAAGGTGATCATGGCGGGCTCTCCCTATGCCTGGCGCGGGTTGATGATCTTGACGGCCTCGGCGAAACGGCCGTAACTGCCGGAAGCCTTGGCCAGGGCGGCGCTCGGCTCCATGCCCTTGGCGATATGGTCCATCATCACCCCGAGCTGCACGAACGCGTAGCCGATGATCTCGTCGTCGGCGTCCAGCGCCAGTTTGGTCACATACCCCTCGGCCATCTCCAGATAGCGCGGCCCCCTGGCGCTGGTGCCGTACATGGTGCCGGTGACGCTGCGCAGGCCCTTGCCCAGATCCTCCAGTCCGGCGCCGATGGGCAGGCCGCCCTCGGAAAAAGCGGTCTGGGTGCGGCCATAGGCGATCTGCAGGAAGATCTCGCGCATGGCGACGTTGATGGCATCGCACACCAGATCGGTGTTCAGGGCCTCAAGGATGGTCTTGCCCGGCAGGATCTCGGCGGCCATGGCCGCCGAATGGGTCATGCCGGTGCAGCCGATGGTTTCCACCAGCGCCTCCTCGATAATGCCGTTCTTGACGTTCAGGGTCAGTTTGCAGGCCCCCTGCTGCGGGGCGCACCAGCCCACGCCGTGGGTCAGGCCGCAAATGTCGGAAACCTCCCGCGCCTTGGTCCAGCGCCCCTCTTGCGGAATGGGGGCGGGACCGTGATTGGGGCCCCGGGCGACCCGGCACATCTGTTCGACTTCATGGGTATACGTCATCGGACGCGACTCCTTGCGGTGTTGAGGCGGTGATGAAGGGGAGGGAGGGGGAGCGTCTGACGAGGACCCGCTCTCTTCCTGACGGCGGCGGGTCGACACGACATCCCACCGCGGACGATTTCATCCACGCGGTAGGAGTCATCAGCCTTGCGGCGGTTTAAGGGAGACTCCATTCCCTTCCCGCCATGATAGGCCTGATGGGCGCCACGTCAATCGTGCTGTGCGGTGTCCAGGGTCATCGGGTGAACGCGGGATCGGTGTTCGTTTGCAAGGGAATTTTCGCCGTGTTGGCGCGATGAGCGCCCGGCGGCGGGTAAAATGTGCCGCCCGACCCGGCAATTTTTGCCGCCCGGCACAAGCTGCGGGTTTGAAAGAAAAGCGTTTTTTCGTTGCATGACCCTGGCATGAAATCTGAATGCCGCCTTCCCGTTTGGGGTGTGCGCCGCCAGTCCGCGGCGCGCAAGGGCAACATGGGAGATCTCACATGCAGATCTATGGCGTTACGGCATCATCGGGACGCAGCGCGAGCAGCCGGAGCGGCGGCACGCAGAGCGGCGCGTCGTTTCAGGAAACCTTGCAGGCCGCTCTGGCGGCGGGGAACAAAAACGCGGCCAGCACCAGCAGTGCCTCCAGTACCAGTTCCAGCAGCGGCAGCAGTTCGTCGGTTTCGTGGACCCGCAATTCCGATGCGGCGGTGCAGGATTTCATGTCCTACATGAAGGAAACGCCGGTGCAGCGCATGTTCGACGCCTGGCTGAACGCCCAGCATATCAGCAAGGCCGAGTACAACGCCCTGCCGGCCGATCAGAAGACCAAGCTGCAGGCGGCGTTCCAGCAATATCTGAAAAAGAAGATGACGGAAAATCTGGGAACCAGCGGCGGGGTGACGGCGGCGGCCAGCGGCGCCTCCAGCGTTGCCACCGCCGCCAACACCCTGTCCTGATCAGGCGGCCAGGGCCATCACCCCCACCTGATCGGGCACGATCAGGCGGGCGGCGGTGGCGGCCAGCACCTGATCGACGCTGACCCCCGGCGCGGTTTCCCGCAGCAGCAGCCCCTGCGCCGTGGGTTCGATCACCGCCAGTTCGGTCACCAGAAGATCCACCCGCCGCACCGAGGTCAGGGGCAGGGTGCAGCGGGGCAGGATCTTGGCCTCGCCCTTGGCGGTGTGGGTCATGGCCACGATCACCCGGCGGGCGCCGCTGACCAGATCCATGGCCCCGCCCATGCCGGGCACCATCCTGCCCGGCACCATCCAGTTGGCCAGGCGGCCCTGTTCGTCCACCTGCAGGCCGCCCAGCACGGTGACATCGAGATGGCCGCCGCGGATCAGGCCGAACGAGGTGCAGCTGTCGAAGGCGGCGGCGCCGGCCACGGCGCCGATGGGGCTGCCGCCGGCATCCGACAGGCTGTCGTTTTCCAGGCCTTCCGCCGGCACCGGCGCCATGCCGATGATGCCGTTTTCCGATTGGAAGAACACCTCGATCCCGGTGGGCAGATAGCGGGCCACGGTGGTGGGCAGGCCGATGCCCAGATTGACCAGCTGGCCGCTTTTCATCTCGCGGGCCACCCGTCGGGCGATAATGGTCTTGTCATCCATGACGATGATCTCCTTGCACGAACAGATCCACCAGCACATGGGGGGTGACCACGGCGTCGGGCGGGATCACCCCCACCGGCACCACGGCGTCGGGTTCGGCGATGACCAGACCGGCGGCCATGGCCATCAGGGGGTTGAAGTTGCGGGCGGTGAGGGAATAGTCGAGATTGCCGTTATAGTCGGCGCGGTGGCAGCCGATCAGGGCGACATCGGCGGCCAGGGGCTTTTCCAGCAGGAAGGCGCGGCCGTCCACCTCCAGGGTCTGCTTGCCCTCGGCGGCGATGGTGCCGACCCCGGTGGGGGTGAGCACCCCGCCCAGGCCGTGCCCGGCGGCGCGGATGCGTTCGGCCAGGGTGCCCTGCGGCACCAGATCCACCGCGAGCTCTCCGGCGATCATCTGGCGCTGGGTTTCCGGATTGGTGCCGATATGGGTGGCGATGAGGCGGCGCACGGCACGGGCGTCGATCAGTTTGCCGATGCCGACGCCGGGGCGGGCGCTGTCGTTGGCGATGATGGTAAGACCGGCGCGCTTCTGGCGCACCAGCTCCTCGATCAGGCGGTGCGGGCTGCCCACCCCCATGAAGCCGCCGATCATGATCACCGCGCCGTCGGCGATGCGTTCGGCGGCGGCGGCGGCGGAAATGGCCTTGTTCATTCCGATGTCCTTGTGTCGTCTAGGGGGGTCAGCGGGCCAGCCAGCCGCCGTCCACCGGCAGGGTGGCGCCGGTGATGTTGGCGGCGGCCTCCGAGCAGAGGAAGACGGCGAGGCCGCCCAGCTGCTCCACGGTGGTAAAGCGGCCCGAGGGCTGTTTTTCCAGCAGAAGCTCGCGCTCGGCCTGGGGTACGGGGATGCCCTCGCGGGCGGCGCGGGCGGCGATCTGGGCCTCCACCAGCGGGGTCAGCACCCAGCCGGGGCAGATGGCGTTGCAGGTGACTGGACTTTCGGCATTTTCCAGGGCCACCACCTTGGTGAGCCCCACCACGCCGTGCTTGGCGGCCACATAGGCCGCCTTTTCGGCCGAGGCCACCAATCCGTGCACCGAGGCCACATTGATCAGCCGCCCCCAGCCGCGGGCCCGCATGCCGGGCAGGGCGGCGCGGGTGGTGTGGAACACCGAGGAGAGGTTCACCGCCAGCACGGCGTCCCAGCGCGACGGCGGAAAATCCTCCACCCGGGCCACATGCTGGATCCCGGCGTTGTTCACCAGGATGTCGAGGCGGCCGAACGCCTCCTCGGCCGTTCGCACCAGGGCGTCGCAGTGCTCGGCCCGGGCCAGGTCGGCGCCGTGATAGAGCACCCTGACGCCGAATTCGGCGGCAAGGCCGGCACGCAAGCTTTCGATGGCCTCGGCCGCGCCGAAGCCGTTCAGCAGAATATCGGCGCCCTGGGCGGCCAGGGCGCGGGCAATGCCCGCGCCGATGCCGCTGGTGGAGCCGGTGATGACGGCGCTGCGTCCTTTCAGCATGGTAGATCCTTCCTGGGTCACACCAGACCGGTGGCGTAATAGGTGCCGATGACCACGAACACCGCCAGGGTCTTGATGCAGGTGATGGCGAACACGTCCTTGTAGGATTGGGCGTGGGTGAGGCCGGTCACCGCCAGCAGGGTGATGACGGCGCCGTTGTGGGGCAGGGTGTCCATGCCGCCCGAGGCCATGGCCGCCACGCGGTGCAGCACCTCCAGGGGAATGCCGGCGGCATGGGCGGCGGCGGTGAACTGATCGGCCATGGCGGCCAGGGCGATGCCCATGCCGCCCGAGGCCGAGCCGGTGACCCCGGCCAGGGTGGTGACGGTCAGGGCCTCGTTGACCAGGGGATTGGGGATGGCGGTCAGGGCGTTCTTGATCACCAGGAAGCCGGGCAGGGCGGCGATCACCGAGCCGAAGCCGTATTCCGAGGCGGTGTTGATGGCCGCCAGCAGCGATCCGGCCACGGCGGCCTTGCTGCCCTCGGCGAAGCGCGGCCGCACCGCCTTCCAGGCGAAGGCCACCACCGTCAGGATGCCCAGCAGCAGGGCGATCTCCACCGACCAGATGCCGAGGAACTTGGAGACCGGCTGCACCAGCACCTTGCCGCCGGGGGCCAGCTCCACCTGGCTGACGGTGCCCCACAGGGCCGGGCCGATCCATTTGGTCACGGCGAAATTGGCGATCCCCACCACGAACAGCGGCAGCACGGAGATCAGGGGATGGACGACGGCGTGGTGATCCACCGCCTCGGGTTCGTTCAGATGCCCCTTGCCGTAGCCTTCGCCCTGTCCCTGCGCCGTGCGCCGCCGCCAGTTCAGGTAAACGAGGCCCACTACCAGGATGAACAGGCCGCCGATGCTGCCCAGAACCGGGGCGGCCATGCTGGTGGTCTTGAAAAAGGTGGTGGGAATGATGTTCTGGATCTGCGGCGTGCCGGGCAGGCTGTCCATGGTGAAGGTGAAGGCCCCCAGGGCGATGGTGCCGGGAATCAGCCGTTTGGGGATGTCGCTCTGGCGGAACATCTCGGCGGCGAAGGGATAGACGGCGAACACCACCACGAACAGCGATACGCCGCCGTAGGTGAGCAGGGCGCAGACCAGGACGATGGACAGGATGGCGCGGTCGGCCCCCACCAGATCGATCACCGCCGCGGTGATGGAGCGGGCGAAGCCCGACTGTTCGATCACCTTGCCGAACAGCGCGCCCAGCATGAAGACCGGAAAGTAGTTTTTCACGAACCCCACCATGTTCTCCATGAACAGGCCGCTATAGACCGGCAGCACGGCGGCGGGGTTGGTGAGCAGCACCGCCGCCAGGGCGGCGACGGGGGCGAAGAGGATGACGCTGTAGCCGCGATAGGCCACCAGCATCAGAAAGGCCAGGGCCCCGATGCAGACAAGAAAACTCATGGATGAAACCTCCCGTTCCGGCGGCCCCTCGCGGGACGGTCGCCGTGATGTTGTGGTGGAGCCGTTGCGCGGCTTCTTGTGCCTCCAAAGGGCAAGCGGCATGCCAGGCGGCGAAAGCGGCGGAATTCGGCCAGTTGTTGCGGCGCACCCGAAACGGGTGGCCGGGGTGTTGTCCGGAGAAGCGGACAATGGGGGCGGGGATAAGGGCTTTCCTGGGGCTTGCGGCTGTCTGGAAAAGCGGACAGAATGACAAAAAACAAGGCTATGGGATTATGGTCCCAAGCCCTTCGGGAGGGTTGGCGCCGCCATGATGAGCGCAGATCAGATTCGCGGCAGCGTCGCCCAATCGTGGTTCGACGTGCTGCTCGGCGCCTGCGAGGGGGCGGTGGCGGTGGACCGCCAGGCCCGCATCGTGTGGATCGACGACAAATACAAAAACCTGCTAGGCATCAGCGGCGACGTGTCCGGGCGGGCCATCGAGGAGGTGATCCCCAAAAGCGCGCTGCGCACCGTGGTGCAGACCGGCAAACCCATGCTGCTGGACCTAATGGAGCATGGCGGCCGCAGCTTCGTGGTGATCCGCATGCCGGTGCGCGACGAGGCTGGCGCGGTGTCTGGGGCCATCGGCTTCGTTTTGTACGAAAAGGCCGACTATCTGAAGCCGCTGTTCGGCAAATTCTCGCAGCTGCAGGAGGATCTGCGCCGCGCCCGCCACGAACTGGCGGGGGAGCGGCGGGCCAAATACACCTTCTCGCAGTTTCTGGGGGTGAGCGAGGCGGTGCGCGAGGTCAAGCGTCTGGCCCGGCGCGCCGCCCAGACCGACAGCACGGTGCTGCTGCTGGGCGAGACCGGCACCGGCAAGGAGCTTCTGGCCCATTCCATCCACGCCGCCAGCGCCCGCGCCGGGCGGCGCATGGTCGGCATCAACGTGGCGGCCATTCCCGACACCCTGCTGGAAGGCGAATTGTTCGGGGCGGCGCCGGGGGCCTATACCGGCGCCGACCGCAAGGGGCGCGAAGGCAAGTTCCAGCTGGCCGACGGCGGCACCCTGTTCCTGGACGAGATCGGCGACATGCCGCTCTCGACGCAAAGCAAGCTGCTGCGGGTGTTGCAAGAGCGGGAACTGGAGCCGCTGGGCAGCAATAAGATGGTGCGGGTGGATGTGCGCATCATCGCCGCCACCAGCCGCGATCTGGCCGCCCTGGTGCGTTCGGGGCAGTTTCGCGCCGATCTTTATTACCGCCTGAACGTGGTGCCCATCACCCTGCCGCCGTTGCAGCGCCGCCCCGAGGATATCGAGGTGCTGGCGGAAAACATGCTGGATGCCTTGCGCCTGGTGGTGGGGGGCGGCCCGCGCGAGCTGGATGCCGGGGCGCTGCAGGTGCTGCGCGGCTACGACTGGCCGGGCAATGTGCGCGAGCTGCGCAACGTGCTGGAACGGGTGTGTACCCTGACCGAGGCGCCGGTGCTGTCGGCCCAGCATTTTCTCACCATTCTGCCGGTGCCCGAGGCGCTGCTGCCCGCCGCCGAGGCGCCGCTGCCGCTGTCGCAGGCGCTGTCGCAGGCCGAACGCGGCGCCATCGCCGCCGCCCTGCGCCATGCCCGCGGCAACAAGACGGCGGCGGCCAAGGCCCTGGGCATTTCCCGCGCCACCCTTTACGAACGCATGGCGGCGCTTAAAATGGCGGCGTCCGAACCGGCCTGACGGTGGACGGTTTTTTGGTGAGGAGAGCGGAATGAAGCGGATCGCCCTGGTGTGCGTCACGGCGCTGGTGGTGTGGACCTCGCCGGGCCGGGCCGGCAATACCGGCGCGGCGCCGGAAACGCCGTCGGCCACGTCGGGCAGCGGCGGCAGCCTCAAGCAGGATCTCAAGGAAAGCGGCCGCGCGGTGGGACATGCGGCGCGCACCACCACCCGCGCCATCGGCCACGGCACCCGCGACGCCGCCCATGCCATCGGCCATGGCGTCCGCGACGCGGCGCACGAGGTGGGCGCGGCCGCCGACCGGGCCTGGCAGGATCTGAGCCGCTGACAGGCGCCTACCCCTCCGAAGCGTCTTTGGGCGGCGTTCCGTGCAGGGCGGCGGAGACGGCGGCGGTGGCGGCGAACAGGCTGGCCTCCATGGGGAAGACGATGGTGGTGTTGCGTTCGGCGCCGATCTCCTTCAGCGTGGCCAGCGAGCGCAAGGTGAGGGCGGCGGGGGATTTGGCCAGTTCGTCGGCGGCCTTGCGCAGTTTCACCGCCGCCTCCTTTTCGCCCTCGGCGGTGATGACGCGGGCGCGCTTGCCCCGTTCGGCCTCGGCCTCCTGCGCCATGGCCCGCACCATGGTCTGATTGAGATCGACGCTGCGGATGGCCACATCCTTGATGGTCACCCCCCATTCCTCGGAATGGGCCTCCAGCGCCGTGGCGATGGTTTTGTTCAACTCCTCCTGATGCGCCAGAAGATCGTCGAGGGCGTGCTTGCCCACGGTGGAGCGCAGGGTGATCTGGGCCAGAAGGTCGATGGCGCTCTTGTAATCGCGCACATCGAGAAGCGCCTTTTTCGGATCCTTCACCGCATAGGAGGTGACGGCGGCCACCCGTACCGAGACATTGTCCTTGGTGATGAGATCCTGATCGGAGATTTCCAGCACATAGACCCGCACGTCGGTGCGCATCAGCTGCTGCACCACCGGCAGCACGAAGCGTAAGCCCGGCTCCAGGGTGCGGCTGAAGCGCCCCAGGGTCAGCACCACGCCGCGTTCGGTCTGACGGATGATCACCAGCCCGCGGGCCAGGAACAGCAGCAGGGCGAGGCCGAGCACGAGCCAGACGCCGTCTACCGGGAAGAAGGGGAACATGGACATGATGTCGCCTTTCAATGTGAAGGAATACGGGTGAGGCAAGATTATTTATTTAACGATAAAATGTATGGCGGCGGCAGCGCTGGAAGGGGTCCGGTAATGGTTGGAAAAAATGAAACCGCTATCCCTTAACGGAAATTAACTTTTTCTGAATGCTATGTTTCACGTGTCATAACATGATTTGTACTTATCTCTTTATTCTATGGTATGTCCTATTTTTATCTTTCGGTGCGTGGCGATTGGGGGTAGGGTCCGCAATCGAGGGTAAAGATCAAAACGGCATTGGATAGAACAGCATGCCCGTGAACATGATCAAATCGCAACGATTGGGCTGGCTGGCGGCCATTTTCATGGGGTTGCGGCTGGTGGATCTGCTGATGGTGGCGGCCAGCGGGGTTCTGGCCTACTGGATCCGCTATCAGATCGGGATGGTGCCGCGCGCCGAGATCATCGCCATCGCCCTGGGCATGATGCTGTGTCTGCTGGTGTTCAATCTGGGGCAGGCCTATGTCAGCAGCTATGCCGAAAGCGTGTGGGCCATGTCGGTGCGGGCCCTGGGCTACTGGCTGCTGGTGTTTCTGTTCCTGGTGGCGGCGGCCTTCATGCTGAAGGTTTCGGCCCAGTTTTCCCGCCTGTGGGTGGGGCTCTGGGTGGTGCAGTCGGCGGCGGGCTTCGTGGCGGCGCGCATCGTGGTGGCGCGTCTGGTGGTGCAGGCGCACCGTTCGGGCCGCCTGTCCATGCGGGTGGGCATCATCGGCGCCGACGAACTGGGCACCCAGCTTTACCAGCACCTGAAGGCCCATGACGATTATGTCGAGGTGGTGGGGGTGTTCGACGACCGCATGGATCGCCTGCGCGCCCAGGCCGAGGCCAACGGCATCGAGATCAAGGGCCGCATCGCCGACATCATTCCCTGGGCCGCCGAACA
Source organism: Pseudomonadota bacterium (assembly GCA_021782815.1). Taxonomy (GTDB): domain Bacteria; phylum Pseudomonadota; class Alphaproteobacteria; order Rhodospirillales; family Magnetospirillaceae; genus JAJZGK01. The sequence continues at coordinate 35,776 of JAJXUO010000005.1, read as the reverse complement.
GCAGATCGACTGCATCGTCATCGCCCTGCCCTGGAGCAGCGAACGGCGCCTGCGCGAACTGATCGAGATGCTGCAGGGCCTGGCGGTGGACGTGCAGATCTGCCCGGAAGGGCTGGGCTTCGTGGTGCGCAGTTTTCCTCTGTTCCGCAATTCCATCGCCACCACCCTGGGCGGCCTGCCCATGTTCACCATCGGCCGCCGGCCGCTGGACGGCTGGGACTGGCTGATCAAACGCGTCGAGGATGCGCTGCTCATCCTTCTGGTGTTGCCGCTGGTCTTGCCGCTGTGTCTGCTGATCGCCCTGGCCATCAAGCTGGACAGCCGGGGGCCGGTGTTTTTCAAACAGGTGCGGCGCGGCTTCAACGGCCGCAATTTCATGGTCTATAAATTCCGCTCCATGAAGGTGGAGGAGTGTCAGCCCGAAGGGCGGACCGACGCCGCCCGACGCCACGATCCCCGGGTGACCCGGGTGGGCTATTTCCTGCGCCGCACCAGCCTGGACGAGTTGCCGCAGATCCTGAACGTGATCCGCGGCGAGATGTCCATCATCGGGCCGCGTCCGCACGCCCTGTCGCACGACGAGCAGTTCGCCCGCATCATCCACGAATATTATGCCCGTCACCGCGTGTTGCCCGGCATCACCGGCTGGGCCCAGGTCAACGGTTTGCGCGGCAGCGTGGAGGACGAGGAGCATATTCGCCGCCGCGTCGATTTCGATCTGTGGTACATCGAAAACTGGTCGCTTCTCCTCGATCTGCGCATCCTGCTGATGACGCCGTTCGTCGGGCTTATCCACCGCAACGCCTATTGATTGGAGGCGGCATGATCCTCGATGCCAACGATCTTCCCGACGGCACGCCGCAGGAGGCCGATCTCTGCATCGTCGGGGCGGGGGCGGTGGGGATCGCCATGGCGCTGGATCTTCTGGACAGCGGTCTGCGCGTGCTGCTGCTGGAATCGGGCGGCGTTGCGCCCGAGGCCGGAAGCCAGGCTCTTTACGCCGGCACCGTGGCCGATCCGGCCCTGCACAGTCCGCTCGACACCTACCGCGAACGGCGCTTTGGCGGATCCACCACCCTGTGGGGCGGTCGCTCGATGCCGTTCGATCCCATCGATTTCGAGGCGCGCGACTATATCGCCCATAGCGGCTGGCCCATCGCCTTCGCCGATCTGGCCCCCTATTATCCCCGCGCCAACCGCATCGCCGAGGCCGGGGCCTATGCCTACCGCGCCGACCAGGCTTTCACCCGGCCCCTGGCGCCGATGATCGAGGGCTTCGCCAGCGCCGATCTTTCCACCGATACCCTGGAACGCTTTTCCTGCCCCACCGATTTCGGGCGGCGGTATCGCCACAAACTGGAGGCGGCACCCGATTTCCGCCTGCTGCTGCATGCCAACGTCACCGGCATCGCCCTGGCCGCCGACGGCGGTTCTGTGGATCATCTCCAGGTCGCCACCCTGGCGGGGCGGCGCTTTCCGGTGCGGGCCCGCCATGTGGTGCTGGCGGCGGGAGGGCTGGAAAACGCCCGTCTGCTGCTGGCCAGCCGCGATGTGCATCCGGCCGGGGTGGGCAACGGCGAGGATCTGGTGGGGCGCTACTACATGTGTCATATGGCCGGCACCATCGGCGCCCTGCGCTTCACCCGTCCGGTATGGCACGGCTACGATATCGCCGACGACGGTACCTATTGCCGTCGCCGCATCGCTCTGATCCCCGAGGCGCAGCGCCGCCTGCGCGTGGGCAACGTCATCGCCCGCCTGCATCATCCCCGCATCATCGATCCGGCCCATCGCAACGGCGTGCTGTCCATGCTCTATCTGGCCCGCATGTTCATTCCTTACGAATATGCCAAGCGCCTCGACGGCGAGGTGCGCCTCGATCTGCCCACCCAGGCCCGCCATCTGTGGAATGTTCTGGCCGACATGCCGGGCACCGCCGCCTTCATGTGGCATCTGTTGCGCGACCGCCGCCTGGCCGAACGCAAATTCCCCTCCATCATCATCCGTTCCAAGGCCAACCTCTATAGCCTGGACGTGCATGGCGAACAGGAGCCAAACCCCGACAGCCGCCTCACCCTTTGCGGCGACATCGATGCCTTGGGTATGCCGCGCCTCAAGGCGGATTGGCGCCATACCCGCCAGGATATCGCCTCGATTGCCGCCATGCTGGAGGTTCTGGCCCGCGACGTGGCCGCCTCCGGCGTTGGAACATTTACCTATGATCCCGACAGTGTGGCCCATGAAATGACCCGCTATGGCGCTTATGGCGGCCATCATATCGGCACCACCCGCATGGCGGCCTCGCCGCGTCAGGGCGTGGTGGATGCCCAATGCACGGTGCATGGCCTGGCCAATCTGCATCTGGCGGGAAGTTCGGTGTTCCCCACCTCGGGCCAGGCCAATCCCACCCTGACCGCCGTGGCCCTGGGGCTGCGGCTGGCCGATCATCTGAAAACCCTGGCGGCCCGTCCGCCCGTCTCCGTCAGCACATCATGAAGGGGGCATCATGATCCGATCCGTTCTTGTCCTGGGGGCCTCGGGGTTCATCGGCCGCCGGGTGCTGCGGACCCTGGCCGCCGCCGACGATCTCATTCCCCTGGCCGCCGGCCGCCGTGTCGCCGCCCGCACCGAGGACGGTATCGAAGCCTTGCGCCTGGAGGACGGCGACACGGCGGCCCTGAGCGCCGCCCTGGCCCGGGTGCAGGCGGTGGTGGACTGCCGGGCGGCCCCGCCCGAGGAGATGCGCCGCGGTAACGCCGCCCTGTTCCATGCCGCCCAGGCCGCCGGACGGCCTCTGGTGGTGCAATTGAGTTCCATGGCGGTCTACGGCAATGCCGTGGGCCGGGTGGACGAAACGGCGCCATTGTCGGAGGAGCAGGGGCCCTACGCCGCCGCCAAGCTGGAGGGGGAACGGTTGGCCGCCGCGTACGGCCGCGCCGTGATCCTGCGTCCCGGCTGTGTTTATGGGCCCGGCGGCACGCAATGGAGCCTGCGTATCGCCCGCCTGCTGAAGGCCCGCCGCCTGGGGGATCTGGGCGCGGCGGGCGACGGCATCGCCAATCTGGTGCATGTGGACGATGTGGCGCAGGCGGTGGCGGCGGCGCTGCGCAATAGCCTGGCCGAGGGGCAGGCCTTCAATCTGGCCATGGCCGGAGCCCCCACCTGGAACGACTATCTTATGGCCTTCGCCCAGGCTTTGGGCCATGTGCCGGTGCGGCGGCTGTCGGCGCGGCGGGTACGGCTGGAAAGCAAGCTTCTGGCGCCCCCCTTGAAAATTCTGGAAATGGCGGCGGCCCGTCTGGGAGGCGGGGCCTGGGCGCCGCCGCTGATACCGCCGTCGTTGGCCCGGCTCTTTTGCCAGGAGATCCGTCTGGTTTCCGGCAAGAGCGAGGATCTGCTGGGCCAGAGCTGGATGCCGCTGGACGAGGGTCTGGCCGAAACCGCCGCCTGGTGCCGCGCCCAGGGGGCGTAATACCAAATTGCAGTGATCGGAACCGATCACTGCACCCTCATGCGCCGGGCGGGGTCTTCCAGACCCCTTGCCTAACGCGGCGTCAGCCGCGCGACGCCGGTTAAGGCGGATCAGGGGGCGGCGCCGGTGCCCGCCGGCACGCCGGGGGTTACGCCCGGCACCACCGGCACCTCCTGGCTTTTTTGGGTGCGCACGCAGCGCAACAGCCAGACGTAATCCTGGTCGCCGCCGCCCCGGCGGGCCCGGCGCAGGCAATCGTCCTGGATATAGGTCGGGGTGTCGGGCCACAGCCGCTGCAGAGTGTCCAGGGCATCGCCCTGTCCCATCAGGCAGCGCGACATGGCGCCGGAATCGAAGCCGTCCACATGGTTGGCGATGCTGCTGCAATGACCGTCCACGTCGAAGCGGGGTGGACGGTCGTCGGCACGGGTGGGGCCGGCGGCCAGCAGCAGCAGGGCGGCCAGCAGAAAGGGCGCGCGGGTCATGCCGTCGCCTTCCGTTTGAGCAGCCGGGCGGTCAGGGCGCGCCAGGGGGCCAGGCCAAGATCGCGCCGGGCCAGGATCAGCGCCCCCAGGCCGTTGACGGCGATGGACAGCGACACCGCCCAGGCCGTGCCCGCCGCACTCCAAAAATGCGCCAGGGCCAGGGTGCCCAGCAGCAGAACGGTCAGCGACACCAGATTGAGCCGCCGGAGCGCGGTGCGATGCCCGGTCATGCCCAATAGATCGGGCATGGAGGCCGAGGCGGCGGCCAGGATCTGCCCCAAGGCCAGGATGCGCAGCACGTCGGCGCCATCGGCGAAGCCATGGCCGAACATGCCCAGCAGCGGCGCCGGGACCGCCAGCATCACCGCCACGGCGGGCAGGGTGAGGAGCAGGCTGAGGCCGATGGCCTGGGCGGCGGCGCGGTTGAGATCGGCGGCCTGGTTCTTGGCATGCAGGGCGGCATAGCGGGGCGAGGCCATGGCGGCGATGCCGCTGACCACGATATTGACCATAAGGGCGACGCGCCAGGCCAGGGAGAACAGGCCCACGGCGCGGCTGTCGGCCAGCATGCCCAGGATCAGAACGGGGGCGGCGGCGATGAGCAACTGGGTCATTTCCAGCGAGAACATCGCCATGCCGTCGTGCATCAGGCCGTGGGCGCGGGTGGGCAGGGCCGGGTGGGGGGCGTCGTGCGCCGCCGGCAGGGCGCGGACCAGCAGCACGGCGCCGATCAGGGTGGCGGTCAGAAAGGCCAGGGCCATCAGCAGCAGAGCGCCGGGCAAGGTAAGGCCGGTGACGAGGGCGACGGCGCAGAACAGGCTGGGCCACAGCCAGGAATAAATCATCTGCGATTGCCCCACCCGGTGCAGCCCGGCCAGGGCGCCGGCCATCAGGGTGCTGAGATTTTGCGGCAGCAGGATCAGGGCGGCCAGCCGCAGGGGCTCGATCAGAGCGGGTTTGCCCAAAAGGGTGCGGGCCAGAAGGGGGGCGCCGGCGTAAAGCAGCAGCCCCGCCAGCAGCGACAGCGCCGAGACCAGGGCCATCCCGCGCAGCAGCAGCGGCCGGATCTGGCGGGTATCGTCATGGGCCAGGGCCACCGCCAGGCGGCGGGTCAGGGCGCGGTCCAGCCCCACCCGGCCCAGGCCGGACAGGGCGGTGACGGCGCTGTAGACGATGTAGAAGCGGCCGGCCTGCTCCACCCCCAGCGAGGCCGCCACCAGCAGATGGAAGCCGTAGCGGCTGGGCAGATCGATGCCGCGCACGGCGATGGTGGCCAGGGCGCCGCCCACCAGGCCGCGGCGGGGCGCCGCCGTGCCGCCGCCGGTCACGGTGACGGCCCTTTCAGGACGAACAGGGTCACGCTGGGCAGATCGATGCCGCGCACGGCGATGGTGGCCAGGGCGCCGCCCACCAGGCCGCGGCGGGGCGCCGCCGTGCCGCCGCCGGTCACGGTGACGGCCCTTTCAGGACGAACAGGGTCACGCTGGGCGAGGGGACGGTGGCGGTCAGGCGGCTGTTGGTGTAGCGGCCGGACGGCAGGGCCTTCAGCACCCCGTCGGCCAGCTGATAGCGCTCCAGGCTGCCGTGATCGGGGAAATGCGCCAGCGCCAGATCCACCCTGGTGCGGCCGGAAAGATCCTTGTCGATCACCATCACCGTCAGGGCTCCGTCGGCGCGTAAGGCGGCATAGGCGGCCAGATGATCGGGATCCGCCACCTTGGCCGAAACGCTGGTGGCGCCGAATCCGGATTTATGACCGTCGTAATTGCGGTACATCTTCATGGCCAGATAGGTGGGGCTGGTGCGCGGCGGAGTGGCCCAGCGGGTGGCCATGTCCAGACCCTCGCGGCCGAAGATTCCCAAAAGATCGGCCTGGGCGGTGGCGCCGTTCATGGTGTCCTCGGCGCCCCAGTTGTATTCGGTCAGGGCGATGGGGGTGCCGGGATAATAGTAGGTATCCACCCAATGGCGCAGGCGGTGGATCAGGTCCACCTTGGCATGGATCCACGAGGGATCGGTGAAGTCGGGATCCCACAGATCGCGGGTCAGGCGATTACGCAAAAGTTCGCCGGCGGTGGAATGATCGCCGCCCGCTTCCGTGTAGATCTTGTTCTGCGGATAGAAGTGCACGCTGACCACGTCCACCGGATGCCCGGCTTCTTTCCATTGCTTCAGCAGCCAGGGCAGGTAATCCATGCCGTCGGTTTCATGGGTGCGGTCGGGGGCGTTCTCGAAACCGTGCTGCTCGGCATATTGCTGGTCGAAACCGCTGTAGAGATAGGCGGTCCAGCCCCATTCCTCGGGCGCCACCACCTTGGCGCCGGGGTCGATATCCTTGACCTCCTCGGCGAACACCCGCACCTTGCGGGCGATTTCCGAGGCATGCGCCCCTTCGGGATGCACATCGCGGTGGATGTCGTGCCAGAAGCTGGGTTCGTTATCCATCATGTAGTAGCGCACGCCGCCCTTGTCGGCGAGACCCCAGGTGGACACCAGATGCTCCATCCAGTCGCGGGCGTCCTCCGGCCCGAAGCGCACCATGGCGTCGCGCGGGTCGTTATGCACGATGGGGCTGCCGTCCAGCAGCTTGCCGTTGCCGGCCTCGACGAAGCCCTGCAGATCGGTCTTTTCCTGCAAGCCGTATTTGCCGATGGAAAAGCTGGCCAGCGGTTTGCGGTCGGCGTCCAGGCGGGCCACCCAGCCCAGCAGCGGCATGGTCAGCATGGCCTGGGCTCCGGCGGCCTTGGTCAGGGCCACGAAGCCGTCGCCGTGCTGGTCGAAGATATCGTTGGTGCAGGCCAGGCTTTCGAAATACCAGTCCTTGCCGGCATTGCGGGCGTTCTGCCGCCAGTTGTAGGTGCTGGCGCTGTCGCCGCCCGAGCGGTTCAGCGGCGCGTTCAGATCCTCCAACTGGGCGGTGGTGGCGTAGGAGACGCCGTAGATCAGCGGGTTGATGGGATGGCGGGCCGCCGCCGCGTCGATGGCGACCTGCGCCGTGGCGGGCTGGGCGGCGGCGGCGGGCGGGACCAGGGCCGTCTGGGCCAGCAGCAGGGCGGCGGAACAGGCGAGAAATCTGGACGTCATGCCGGGGCCTCGTTTGCGGTCGGGGGAGCTTCGGTACGGAGTCTGAACCAGACATAGACGAAAATGGCCAGGATGATGGCGGTTTCGCCCGGGCTCAGGGTGGGAGGGTAGAGATTGGAGATCAGCAGCACGTAGATGATGTAGTCGTTCAGGCCGCCGAGGAAGCAATCGTCGATCTGGCGTTTCAGGCGGCGGTAGAACAAAAGACCGCGCACCTCGTAAAGCAGGATCAGCAGGGCGCCCACCACGCCGTATTCGAAGACGATGCCGAGCCAGGTGATATCGGCCAGGAAGAAGAAATGCCCGAAAAAGGCGAACAGGCTGTCCTGGCTGGTGGGGCTGATGGTGCCGACGCCGAAAATCCAGCGGTCGGGGGTGAGCCCCAGAAACTCCACCGCCTTTTCCGCCGTCACCCAGCGTACGTCGAAGCCGCTGCTGGCGCTGGTGCTGAACATGCTGTCGAGATAGGTGAAGGAGAACAGCCCCGCCACGGCCAGGGGGATCAGCAGCAGCAGCAACACCCGCAGGCGGGGGTTGGCGGCGCGGAAACTGTTCAAGGCCACCACCCCGGCGATGCCCACCATCATGGCCCGGGTCTTCACCACGAACAAGGTGAGCAGCACGCCCAGCAGGGCGCCGCCCAGCCAGCGGGCGCCGTGCCCGCAGAGATAGCGGCGGTAGCTGTAGAACAGGGTGATCATGCCGAAATACATGGGCATGCGGATGCGTTCGCCGCGGCTGTCGGCGGAAAACAGCGGCGACGAGCCGAAGGCGTAGCCGTCGATATACCAGGTCTTCGGCACCAGGGCCCACATCAGGATCAGGCTGACATAGGTGGCCAACCCCCATACCAGGAACCCCATGGCCAGTTCCTTCAGGGTGGGGCGCAGCACGAACAGCAGCCCCAGGAAGGAATAGTAGTAGAGCAGGGGCAGCATCTTCACCTGGGCGGCGATGCCGGTGAAGAAATCCTGATCGAAATAAGAGATGGCGGTGATGCTGGGCACCAGCACGCACCAGGCGAAGGTGATCAGCACCTGGCGCGTCATCGGCAGCAGGGGGCGGCGCAGCAGCACCAGCATCAGCGGCAGCGACATCACCGGAAAGGCCTTCGACATGGCCCACAGCGGCAGCAGATCCTTCACATAATGAAAGCTTTGGCCGAACAGCGGCAGCAGCAGCAGCAAGGGCGCCATAATGTTGGGCCGCAAGGGCGCCTCGTCCGCCACCGCCAGGGTGGCGGGCGTCCAGGCCGGTCCCGCTGAAGCCGCCGTGCGCGCCATCGCCGTTACGGCACCGGCGTGGTGGTGGTGGCGTTGGAATTCTGATTGATGCTGAAATCGAAATTGCGGTTGAAGGGCAGCGGCTGGTCGATGTGCTGGTTGATCCACAGATCAACTTCGGCGATGGAGGATTTCGGCACGAAGAGGGTGTCGTTGGGGCGCAGGGCCACATCCTGCGACGGGTCGCCGTGATGGATCAGCTTGTCCAGATTGAGGCTGCGCAATATCGGCTTGCCGTCGGGACCGGGGCGGATCAGCACGATATCCTCGCTGCGGGCGGTATCCAGAAGGCCGCCGGCCCCGGTGATGGCCTGCAGCGGATCCATGCTGTTGCGCAAGGGGATGGCGCCGGGCAGCTTCACCTCGCCGCCCACATAGATCACCTGGGCATAACGGCGGATGGTCACCGAGGAATGGGCCTGGCGCACGGTATGGTTGTTGATGAGGGCGGCGTCGATGGCCTGGCCGGCCTGGGCCGGGGTCAGGCCCGCCACCAGGACGGTGCCGGCCACCGGCATGGTGAAGCGGCCGTCGGGACCGACGAAGCCTTCGTAATTCAGTTCCGGATTATAGGGCATGATGATGGACAGGCTGTCGCCCGGCCCGATGTGATATTCCGGCGGCAGCGGTTTCACCAGAGGGAACAGTTCGGGATGATCCTGGGCGGGGTCGACGCTGGGGCTGCCGCATCCCGTCAGCGCGGCCAGCATCAGGCCGAGACAGAGCAGTTTCTTCATCCGGATGGGTCCTCTTTGGCGGGAAGCGCGAATAGCATAGGGCATGTGTCGGGTCATCGGAATGCGCCGCTCCCCTGATCGCACCAGATGGCCTGGCCGTGCAGGCCGTGCGCCATATGGCGGATGATCTGTTCGGCCGGGGAACGCAATCCGTAAGTGGCCAGCAGGATCAGGGCGGCCAGGGCCAGCAGCGACCCGCGTTGCGGATGAAAGGGCGGTTCGCCGCAGATCAGGCGGGCCATCAGCAGGGCGAACCCGCCGCCCACCAGCAGGCCCAGCAGAATTTCCGGCGGGGTGTGCGCCTTCAGCGCCAGCCGCGAGGCGGCGATACCCGCCACCAGCAGCGCGGTGGCGGTGAGCAGCAACGGCCGCCGCGGCAGGCCTTGCGACAGCAGCAGGGCCAGACCGCCGTAAACGCTGGCGCTCAAGGCGGCATGGCCGCTGGGGCTGGTCAGCAGGGCGCCGTTCCGTCCCGGCAGGCAGGATTGCAGGGCCAGCTTCAGCAGCAGAATGACCAGGGCGGCGCCGCCGCTGCTCAGGGCCAGGGCCAGGGCGGCGCGGTGGCGGCGGGCCAGCAGCAGATAGGCGACGCAAAACAGCGCCAGGGGAACGGTGACGGCGCTGTCGCCGAAATCGGTGATCAGTCTCCACAGGAGATGCGGCGGGGCGGCGGTCAACACGGCCGTTCTCCGGTCCAGAGATCGGCGGCCACGGCGGCGGCGAAGCCCAGCACCGAGCGGCCATAGCGGCGGGCCATGCGCCTCGGTTCCAGAACGATGCGCCAGGCCCATTCCAGATTGAGCCGTTTCCAGAGATCGGGCGGCGGCGTGGTCAGGCCCAGGGCGATCTTCACCGCCTGGCCAATGCACAAGGCCCAGCAGGGCGGCAACTGATCGCGGTGCTCCTGGATGAACACCTCGCTCTTGGGTGCCCCCACCCCCATGAACAGCAAGGTGGTGCCGTGGGCGGAAATGGCCTCGGCCAGGGCGCGGCAGCGCGCCGCGTCGGTCTCGAAGCCCACGGGCGGCACATGGCAGGCGACGGCCAAACCGTGGCGTGTTGCCCAGGCGGTGATGGCCGCCTCCGTGGTCTGGTGATCGGCCACGAAAAACAGGCGCTGACCCTGCAGGGCGGCGGGATCGGCCAGAAGTTCGCTCACGATATCGCAGCCGGTGACCCGCTCCGGCGAGGGGCAGCCGCGCAGGCGGGCGTAGTAATGCACGGGAAAGCCGTCGCAGGTGACGATCTCGGCCCCGTCGTAGGCCCGGCGGAAGGCCTGGTCCCGGCGCAAAAGATCCACGTGCTGGATGTTGGGCGTGACCACCAGCCCCACGCCCTGAGCCGTGTCGCGCGGGTGGGTCAGCAGATGGCTGGCCACCTCGCGGGCGGTGAGCGGGCTGACGGAAAAGCCGAAGATGCAAGGCGCGGTCATGGCGGCGGCTCCTGGTCGCTGAGGCATTTGGCCTTCAGCTTCTGGCAGATGTCGGCGGCGCCGTGCGGGCCGCAGATACTGTCGGTCCGGGTTAGCGACACATTGAGGCGGCCATAATAATTCCGCGACATGTCGATGAGAATGGGCGGGTCCTCGGCATAGGGATCGCAGGCGGAAAAATGACCGCGCTGGCGGAAATAAAGGGCGAAATGGCTTTGCTGCAGATAGCCGTTGTCCCAGCCGAAGGGGCCGTAGCCGTTCCACACCGAATTGGTGGCGTAACGGTCGCAGTTGAGGCAGCCCAGATATTCATGATGCAGGTTGCCGGCGTAAATCTGCAGACGCGGCTGGGTGATGGCGCCCTGGGCCCGGGCCGGGGCGGGGGCCGTCAGGGCGGCCAGCAGCAGCGCCGCCGCGCAGGGAATGCCGAAAAAACGCCGCGCCGCCGCCCGCATCATCAGCCCCGTTTCGGATGGAACCAGCCCAGCAGGCGCCGGACCAGGGCGGAATAAAGTTCGGCCGCCTTCAGGCCCAGGCTGATATGGCGGTCGTAGGGTTGCAGGCGGATGGGGAAATAGGGAGTCAGCTTCTCCACCACCCGCTCCGGGGCGATGAAGGTATTGCTTTGCACCACGGCGAACAGGCCGTCGCTTTCCGGGGCGAAGTGATGATCGGCCTGCCATTCCTCGAGATTGCTGCCGTCCTTGCCGGCATACCACACGCTTTCCGAGGCATGCATGGAGCGGCGGCCGGGCGGGGCGGCGATGTGATACTGGTCGAGCAGTCCCTCGCGCTCGGCGTTCAGCCAATAGAGGGTGTATTCGGTCCAGTCGATCATGTAGTTCGACAGCAGGACCCGCATCCAATCCTGCTGATAAAGCTCCTCCAGGCGCCGTTGCAGGTGCTGCACCAGGGTTTTGGAGAGAATGGTGGGGGTCCACCACACGCCGTCGCGGTCGAGATGGGGATCTTGTTGCAGCAGCTTGGCCGAGGGGCGCCACAGATGGGGTTCGCGCATGCGGGGCTGGCAATAGGTGAGGGCGCGACCGTCGATGATCAGATCGTCGATGCCGAAGGGATGGATGGCGAAGACGTCGGGATCGAAGATCATGAAATATTCGGTGTCGATCAGCGCCGGGGCGTAGAGCTTGATGATCTGCTGGCGATGCCAGGGGCGGATCTGGTGGCGCTTGTTGAACTCGGCGAAGGCCGTCATATGCACGGATTCGTCCACCACCTCGACGGGGAAGTCGCTCCAGGCCCGAGCATAGCCCTTGGCGTCCTCGAACTCGTCGTGCGGCACGATGACGAGGATCTTGTCGAAGGTGTCGGGGCGGGCGAAATGGCGCAGCGACGAGAACAGGATGTCGCAGCGGGCGATATTGTCGGCATAGTGCCGTCCGCGCGTCTTGACCGGAAGAATGGCGCTGATCTTGGTCACGATGGTCTGGCCCCTGGGCTTGGTGTTGCGGCGCCGCCCCCTAGAGGAAGCGATAGATGGCGTCGGGGATGTAGCTGTGGCGGTTGGTCATGGCCACGCCGGCGATCCGCCCGCCCGCTTCCTCGATCTGCTGGCGCAGGGTCAGGGCCACCGGCTTGCGGGTGGCCTCGGCGCGGATCGACAGAACCGTGGCGTCGGCCAGAATGGAGTTTTCGATGCCGGTGAAGGAGCGGCTGGCCGCCGGGGCGTGGATCACAACGAAATCGTGGTTGGCGCGCAAGGTTTCGAAAAGCGCGCTGGCCTGGCGGCCGATGGGCATCACCACGTCGGGGCGGGGCCTGGCCACCAGCACGCGCCGACCGGCCAGGGGCAGGTAATTCAGCAGGGCATCGGTGGCGTCGGGGCTGCGCGGCGCCAGGGCGGCGGTGCCGGACGGTTCTCCGGGCCAATGCAACAGGCCGTCCTTATCGGGCAGGCCGTAGTCGCCGCTGCCGGGATGCAGATCCAGCAGCAGCACCGAATGGGCCGAACGGGCCTCCAGATCCTCCACCAGGCCGCGCACGATGGTGGGCATGCCGTCGTCGTCGCGGAAGGCCAGCATCAGGATCAGTTTCGAGGCGGCCTCGGAACTGTTGTTCACCGCCATGATCATGCGGCCGAAATCGCCCCGGCGCGGGCCGCGCGCATGCTGCGGCGGCGTCTGCGCCGGACGGTTCTTGCGCAGCCGTTGCAGGGCCGAGAGCGGCGGGTTGGGGCTCATGGGGGCGATCAGCACCGGCAGGCCCAGCGACCGTTCGATCTCCTCGGGGCTGAGGAAGGTTTCCCGCAGGCTGGAGAGCACGATCACCGACAGGCAGGCCAGTAAGATCCCGGTCACCAGCCCGGCGGCCAGGAACAGGATGGGCGGATTGCTGCGGTGGATGGGCGCGGTGGGGGCCTGGATGATGCGGACATTGGTGCTGGAGGCGGTATCCATCTGGTTTTGCTCGATCCGCGCCTCCTCCACCTGCTGCGAGAAGGTTTTGAAGGTTTGCACCAGCAGGTCGCGGTCGATTTCCATGCGGCGTAACTGGTTGGCGGTGGTGATCAGGTCGCGCAGGGTGGCCTCGGCCTTCTGATTCTGCTCGAGCAGGGTGGTTTGGCGGGCCTTTTCGCCGGCTACGTCCGACTGCAGGCGCAGAATGCGGTCCTGCACCGTATCGTAATAGCTGTTGTGGCCGGTGCGCACGGTGCTGACCAGACGGCCGCTCTGTTCGGTGATGGCTTTCTTGACGTCATGGATCTGGGAATCCAGCTCGGTCACGAAAGGCGATTGCTCCATATAGCGCGAGGCCAGATCGGCGCGGCGGCTTTTCAGCTGCAACAGCGACAATTGCATGGTGTCGATGGCGTGGGCGGCCTCGGTATTGTCGCGGAACAGTTCGATATCGGCCGGCACATGCACGGTCTGCTTGACCAGTTCGGCCAGGGTGCTGCCGTCCTGGGCCAGGGCGCCGTCGTTTTCCAGCTGCCGCTGGTGCAAAAGGCCGCGCAGGGCCACCGCCGCGGCGATCTGGGAATCGATGTTGACCACGTTGCGCGAGCGCTGGAAGGCGATCAGTTCGGCGTTGGCGGTATCGAGCTCCTCGCGCACCTTGTCGCGCTGGGCTTCCAGGAACGACAGACGGCCTTGCGTGAACACCCCGGAACGCTGGCGGAAATAGTCGGTGATCAGCCGGTTCAGCACCCGGGCGGCGCGGTTGGGATCGGAATCGGAGTAGCTGAGTTCGATCAGATTGGCCAGATCGACCTTTTCCAGATGAAAATGCTTCTCGAACCCTTGCAGGGCGCGGTCCAGCCCCTCGCGTCCGGCCTTGGCGCCGATTTCGTTTTGCACCACCTCCCGATGCAGTTCCGGACTGGAGAGGATCTGCGCCTCGACATTGACCACCTGGGTGGGATCGAAACTGGGACCGGCCCGTCCGGACGAACGGTCCATCTGCATGTCGTAATAGCCGGCGTAAAGGGTCAGCAGCCTGGCCTCGGCCCGGTAGGAAGGCGGCAGCACCACCGCCAGTACGCCGCTTAAAACGAAACAACCGACGACGATGGCCGTCCAGACCCAGCGATAAAAGAAAATCGTGTTGAGGAGATCGCGCAACGAAACCTGAATGGCGGCGCTTTGCTGCGTTTGGGGCGAGATCTTCCGGGGGAGGAGTGAGGCCATGTTTCTGACTTTATTTGAGCGGACCCTGGGGCGGGAATACCATTACAGGCACTGTTCTGCCGGTGCCCGCAGCCACGAAGCATGGCCGAAACAGGCATTGTTTGCAATGCGCTATCTATGGGAATGATGCGAGGCAGTCAAGTACTCGGTTTGAGCGTATAGTTTTCGTGATAATGATCCCGTCCCTTGTTCTATTTTGAGTGCCAAGTTGTTGCAGGTGAAATGGCTCTTATAGGTAATTTTTCCCGACTGGTGATGTGGCCGTCTAAATTTTCGTGTGCTTAATAATATTTTGCGGGTTTTATCTCTGCCGTTACCGCGATTGTGGCGAGGACGTGGGACGTCTTGGTCTTTCGGAGCCGTGGGAATGCGGGTATCGTGACGGCGGGACCGCGTTTGACATCAGGAGGGGGGATGCTGATTCCGACGATTTTATGCGGCGGCGCCGGGTCGCGGCTGTGGCCGATCTCGCGTGAGCTTTATCCGAAGCCCTTTATCCGCCTGGGCGACGGGCAGAGCCTGCTGCAGAAGAGTTTCCTGCGCGGCGCCGCCCAGCCCGGCGTGGCCGAACTGCTGACGGTGACCAACCGCGAGCTGTTCTTCAAAACGCAGGACGATTTCCGCGAAGTGGCGCCCAAGGGGCTGGCGCAGGCCTTTCTGCTGGAACCCTTCGGGCGCAACACGGCGGCGGCCATCGCCGCGGCGGTGCTCTACGCCGAGGAACGCCATGGGGCCGAGGCGGTGCTGCTGGTGCTGGCCGCCGATCATCTCATCGCCCATCAACCGGCCTTCGACCGGGCCGTGGCCCGGGCCCAGGCGCTGGCCGAGGAGGGGCGTCTGGTCACCTTCGGCATTCGTCCCACCGCGCCGGAAACCGGCTACGGCTATATCGAGGCCGAGGGCGAGCGCGTGCTGCGTTTCGTGGAAAAACCCGACGCGGCGCGGGCGCAGGCCTTTCTGGAGGGCGGACGGCATCTGTGGAATTCCGGCATGTTCTGTTTCCGGGCCGGGGTGATGCGGGAGGAATTGCGCCGCCATTGTCCCGAGGTGCTGGAGGCGGTGGAACGCTGTCTGGCGGCGTCGCCCCGCCTGAGCGGCGCGGCCGACCGGCTGGAGCTGCTGCCGGAGCTGTTCGAGGCGGTGCCCGATATTTCCATCGATTACGCGGTGATGGAAAAGTCCGACCGGGTGTCGGTGGTGCCCTGCGATATCGGCTGGAGCGATATCGGCTCGTGGGACGCGCTGACCGCCGAACTGGCGGCGCCCGACGCCGACGGCAACCGGGTGGTGGGCGAAGCGGTGCTGCTGGACGTGAAGAACAGCTTCTTTCAAAGCGAGCATAAGATCGTCGGCGCCATCGGCCTCGAGGACGTGATCGTGGTGGATACCCCCGACGCCCTGCTGGTCACCAGCCGGGCCCGCGCCCAGGACGTCAAGCAGCTTTACGCCGAACTGAAGCGCCGCCGCCATACCGCCTTTCGCCTGCACAACACCGTGGCCCGGCCCTGGGGCACCTATACCGTGCTGGAGGAGGGCAGCCGCTACAAGATCAAGCGCATCATGGTCAAGCCGGGGGCGTCATTAAGCCTGCAGGCGCATCATCACCGCAGCGAGCACTGGATCGTGGTGTCGGGCGCGGCGCGGGTGGTGAACGGCGACCAGGAGATGATGATCGGCCCCAACCAATCCACCTACATCTCGGCGGGCTGCCGCCATCGCCTGTCCAACCCCGGCGTCATCGATCTGGTGATGATCGAGGTGCAGAGCGGCGAATATCTGGGCGAGGACGATATCGTGCGTTTCGACGACATTTACGGACGGACACCGGCATGCTGAGCTGTTTCAAATCCTACGACCTGCGCGGCCGCCTGGGCGACGAGCTGAACGAGGATATCGCCTACCGGGTGGGCCGGGCCTACGCCCAGTTCCTCTCGGCGCGGCGGGTGGTGGTGGGGGGCGACGTGCGCCCCTCCAGCACGGTGCTGAAACAGGCCCTGGCCGAAGGGCTGATGGCCGGCGGCGCCGATGTGCTCGATCTCGGCATGACCGGCACCGAGGAGGTGTATTTCGCCGCCTTCCATCGCGATGTGGACGGCGGCATCGAGGTGACCGCCAGCCATAACCCGCTGGACTATAACGGCATGAAGTTCGTGCGGCGCGGCGCCCGCCCCATCAGCGGCGACAGCGGCCTGCGCTCGATCCAGGCCCTGGCCGAGGCCAACGATTTCATCGCCGCGCCGCGCCGGGGCCGTCTGGAGGCGCATTCGGTGCGCGCCGATTATATCGCCCATCTTCTGCGCTATATCGCTCCCGCCCGGTTCCAGACGCCGCTCACCCTGCTGGTCAATGCCGGCAACGGCGCCGCCGGTCCGGTGCTGGACGCCCTGGAAACGGCGCTGGATCAGGCCGGGGTGCCGCTGCGATTCATCAAGATCCAGCACGAGCCCGACGGCGCCTTTCCCAACGGCATCCCCAATCCGCTGCTGCCGGAGCGGCGCCAGGCCACCATCGAGGCGGTGCGCGCCCATGGCGCCGACATGGGCATCGCCTGGGACGGCGATTTCGACCGCTGCTTCCTTTTCGACAACGAGGGCGGCTTCGTCGAAGGCTATTACATCGTCGGCCTGCTGGCCCAGGCCTTCCTGGCCCGCCATCCCGGCGAGAAGATCATCCACGATCCGCGCCTGGTGTGGAACACCGTCGATGTGGTGGAAAAGGCCGGCGGCGTCGCCGTGCAATCGAAAACCGGGCATGCCTTCATCAAGGAACGCATGCGGGCGGAAAACGCCATCTATGGCGGCGAGATGAGCGCCCACCATTACTTCCGCGATTTCGCCTATTGCGACAGCGGCATGATCCCCTGGCTGCTGGTGGCGGAACTGCTGTCGGCCTCGGGGCGGCCGCTGGCGGCGCTGCTGGGCGACCGCATCGCCGCCTTCCCCTGCAGCGGCGAGCTGAACTACGCCGTGGCCGACGCCACCCGCGCCTGCGACCGCGTGCTGGAGCATTACCGCCCCTTGCATCCCAAAGTGGAGCGGGTGGACGGCCTCAGCCTGGAGTGCGGCGACTGGCGCCTGAATCTGCGCGCCTCCAACACCGAGCCGCTGCTGCGCCTCAATGTGGAAAGCCGGGGCAGCGCCGCGCTGGTGGCCGAGCGGGTGGCCGAGGTGGAGGCTATCCTCAAAGGGCTGTGAGCTTCAGGCGGGCCTTGAAGCGGCGGTCGGCCTTCAAGGCCCGTTCGCGGCGCAGGGCGTCGCCGTGGGAGAGCGGTCCTTCCACATGCAAAAGCCGCCAGGGGCCGCGCCCACGGGTAAAGCGGGCGCCTTGGCCGGCATTGTGCTGGTCCAGGCGCCGCGCCACATCCTTGGCGATGCCGGTGTAGCAGACGGCGCGCGTGTTCAGCAGGACATAGACGAACCAGGGATCGGACATGGCGCCTTTCCGGCCGCAAAGGGTTATACCAAATCGCGATGAGCGTGGCTCATCGCGACGCCGGTTAGGAGCAAGGCAACGCGCGCCTGAGGGTGCGGTGATCGGGTCCGATCACCGCACTTTGATCTTACGACAGGGCGTCGAGGCGGCCGTCCCGCACCGCCTGCTGATGCTCCCGCACCTGCGCCAGCAGGCCGCCGGGATCCTTCTGGTTGCCCCAATGATCGAAATGCACCAGCTCGTCCAGGGGCAGGCGCGGCAGCCAGCCGGCCGTTTCCAGTTCGGGGCGGGGGTGATAGCCGCGCACCCGGCCCAGGCACAGATAGGCCACCGGCAGCACGCCGGGGGGAATGTTCAGGGCGCGCTGCACCGTGGCATTGTCGAAGATGCTGACCCAGCCCAGGCCCAGCCCCTCGGCGCGGGCCGCCAGCCACAGATTTTGCACGGCGCAGACGCTGCTGTAGATGTCCATGGTGCGGATATGGGTGCGCCCGATCACCGCCGGGCCGCTGCGCTGGCGATCGCAGGTGACGCAGATGTTCACCGGGGCGTCGAGGATGCCTTCCAGCTTCAGCGAGCGATAGGTGTCCTGCTTTTCGGGCGGGAACATCAGGGCGGCCTCGTCATGGGCCTTGAGGAAGGCCTCGTGCACCTGGCGGCGGACCCCGGTGTCGGTGACGACCAGGAAGTTCCAGGGCTGCATGAAGCCCACCGAGGGAGCGTGATGCGCCGCGATCAGGATGCGGCTCAGCACGGCGTCGGGAATGGGGTCGGGCAGAAATTCGCCCCGGGTATCGCGCCGGGTGAGGATGGCGCGGTAAAGGCCCTCGCGCTCGGTGGCGGGCAAGGGGGTGGCGGGTTGAAGCGTGGTCGTGGTTTCCATCATCGTTCCCCTGAGATGGAGGCCGCCCCTTCCGGCTGTCCATGCCGGTGGGGCCATCTTCGTCCGGCCGGTCTTCTGACTTGGGTTCCTCCCGGCGCGACGCCTTCCCGGCCTGTAATGGCCAGTGGCATGCTGTCGGCCGGTCCCCCTCACAGCGTTGGGCACGTCGCGGCGTTTCACCGCATTCCCGATTCTCCGAAGGCTTGCGCGGCCTACGGCACCGGACGAATGAACTTTTGTAGCCTGTCCGCGCCGCCGGGAACAGCGGGATTTTTTAAGATCCCCCTTCCAGGGTCCATTGCGGGCGGGGAAAGTGGCAGGTGTAGCCGTGGGGAATGCGCTCCAGATAGTCCTGGTGCTCGGGTTCGGCCTCCCAGAACGGCCCGGCCGGAGCCAGTTCGGTGACCACCGGGCCGGGCCAGCGGCCCGAGGCCTCGATGGCGGCGATCAGGTCCTCGGCAATATGTTTCTGGCGCTCGTCGGCATAGAAGATGGCGGAACGGTAACTGGGGCCGAGATCGTTGCCCTGGCGGTTTTTCGTGGTGGGATCGTGGATCTGGAAGAAGGCTTCCAGCAGGCGGCGGTAGGGCAGCTGCTCGGGATTGAAGATGATCTCCACCGCTTCGGCGTGGGTGCCGTGGTTGCGGTAGGTGGCATTTTCCACGCTGCCGCCGCTATAGCCGACACAGGTGGAGATCACGCCGGGCAGGCGGCGCAGCAGGGCCTGCATGCCCCAGAAACAGCCTCCGGCCAGTAACGCCCGTTCCACCATCAGGAGTCCTCCCCCACCCGATCGAGAAAGGCGGCATAGCCCTCTCCGGCCATGGCGGCGCGCGGCACGAAGCGCAAGGCGGCGGAATTGATGCAGTAGCGCAGTCCGCCGCGTTCGCGCGGGCCGTCGTCGAAGACATGGCCGAGATGGCTGTCGCCTTGCGCCGAGCGCACCTCGGTGCGGATCATGCCGTGGCTGGTGTCGGCGGTTTCCCGCACATGGGCGGCGTCCACCGGACGGGTGAAACTGGGCCAGCCGCAGCCGGACTCGTATTTGTCGTCCGAGGAAAACAGCGGTTCGCCCGAGACCACGTCCACATAAAGACCGGAGTCGCGGGTATGCAGATATTCGCCGCTGCCGGGATATTCTGTGCCGTTCTGCTGGGTCACGCGGTATTGCTCCGGGGTCAGCCGGGCCAGGGTTTCTGGGCTTTTACGGTAGGAAGACACGGGAACTCCCTCCATGAGACACTCGTTGTGTTTTCCTCATATATGGCGCTTCGATGCAAGCCCTCCAACAGGTTAAAGCTTTGGGCTATGGCGCTTTATCCCAAGCCTTGGCACACTTCCCACCTTCGAGGCGTCTTAACCTTCCTTGGAACAAGATCATGAATCGTCATCAGCGCCGCGCCTCTTCCACCCAGAGTGGCGGGGCGGATGCGGCGGCCCTGTTCGCCGCCGCCCGCGCGGCCTTTCAGGCCGGGCGCGCCGCCGAGGCCGGGACGGCGTTGGAGCGGCTGCTGGCCCAGACCCCCGATCACGCCGACGGCTGGAATCTGCGTGGCGTCGTCGCCATTCAGCAGGGCGGCCGCGAGCAGGCGCTGGCCTGCTTCCGCCGGGCGGCCGACCTTGCTCCCGCCGCCTCCTATCTTGGTAATCTGGGCAGCTGCCTTTACGAATGCGGGCGGGCCGCCGAGGCCCTGCCCTGGCTGGAACGGGCCGTGGCCCAGGCCCCCGGCAATGCCGGTTTCCATAACAGCCTGGGCAATGTTCTGGCGGCGTTGGACCGCCTCGCCGAGGCCGAGGCGGCCTATGGGCGGGCGGTGGCCTTGCGCTCCGATTTCTTTCAGGCCCGGGTCAATCTGGCCGACATCCTGCGCAAGGACGGACGCCTGGAGGCGGCCGAGGCCGAGCTGACGGCGGCGCTCGCCGCCCGGCCCGAGATGGCCGAGGCCCGCATCGGCCTGGGGCTGGTGCGCCGCGCCCAGGACCGTCTGCCCGAGGCGCTGGAGGAATTCCGCGCCCTCCTGAAGCATCAGCCCGAGCATCTGCTGGCCTGGAAGAATATCGGCCTGGTGCATAGCCAGACCGGCGATTTCCGACTGGCGGCGGCCTGTTTCGTGCAATGTCGCACCCTGGCCCCCGACGATCCCGATGTGGATGAACTGGCCGCCCATTGTCTGCGTGAGATCGGCGAATGGGCGATGGCGGAAACCTGCTACCGCGCCGCCCTGGCCCGAAAGCCCGATCAGCCCGCTCTGGTCATCGATCTGGCCTATGTGCTGACCGCGGCGGGCAAGGGGGCCGAGGCGGTGGCGCTGCTGGAAGGCTTGGATCTGCCCGACGATCCGCGTCGGCCGTTCTTTCTGGGAGCGGCCTGGGCCAGCCTGGGGGAAACCGCCCGCGCCGCCGCCTGCTACCGCGCCGTTCTGGCCATCGATCCCGATTATCCGGCCGCCCTCAACAATCTGGGCAACGCCCTGCGCGAGTTGGGGAACGCGCCCGAGTCCGAGGCGCTGCTGCGCCGCGCCGTGGCCCTGGCGCCCGATAACGCCGATCTGCATCAAAATCTCGGCATGACCCTGCTGGCGCAAGGAGCCATGGCCGAGGGCTGGGCCGAATATGAGTGGCGCCTGAAAACGCGGGGCATGGCCGGCGAATGGCCCGACGATCCGGCGCCCCGCTGGCAAGGCGAGTCCGCGCCCGGCAAAACCCTGCTGGTGCGGGCCGAGCAGGGCTTCGGCGACAGTCTGCAATTCTGCCGCTTCGTGCCGCTGGCCGCCGAACGCGGCCTTAAGGTGCTGCTGCAGGTGCCGGCGCCGCTGGTGCGGCTTTTGGGCGGGCTGGACGGGGCGGCCCAGGTGCTGCCGCCCGAGGCGCCGCTGCCGCCGGTGGATTACGTCTGTCCCATGCTGAGCCTGCCCAATACCCTGGCCCGGCCGCTGCCCCCGGCCCCCGTGGCCTATCTTGCGCCCGCTCCGGCTCTGGCGGCGCGCTGGCGGCGCCGGGTGGACGAGGCGGCGCCCACGGGGCCGCGCATCGGCCTGGTGTGGGCCGGCAATCCCCGTCCGCACCTGCCCGCCGCCCGCCTGATCGACGCCCGCCGCTCCATGCCCTTCGCGCTCATGGCGCCGCTGCTGGAACTGCCCGGCGCGCGGTTCTTCAGCCTGCAGAAGGACGTGGCCGCGCCCACCGGCCAGCTGATCGACCTCATGGACGGGGTGACCGATTTCGCCGATACGGCGGCCCTGGTCCAGGCCCTGGATCTGGTGATCACCGTCGATACCGCCCTGGCGCATCTGGCCGGGGCCGTGGGCCGCCCGGTGTGGCTGCTGGACCGCTTCGACCATTGCTGGCGCTGGCCGCAAGGCGGCGGCGAGGCCTGGCTGGCCAGCCCCTGGTATCCGCGGCTGCGCCTCTACCGCCAGCCGCGCTGGGGCGACTGGCCGGCGGTGATGGAGCGGGTGCGGGCCGATCTGGCCGACTTCCTGGCCGAGGCGGCGGGGTGATCCCCAGGTTGATCGCATTTGCGCTCACCCTGGCTTCTTTATTGTCCCTCAAGCGCCGGGCGCTGGCGTTCCGCCAGCTTGGCTGTCCTCGCTTATGCCTGCGCTTTCGCTTCGGCAACGCTCCGGCGCGCTCAATGCGCTAGTCAGCCGCTGATAGCGGCTTCCATATGCGATCACCCTGGGGTGATCCCGGTCTCGCGCGGCGAATCGTTGGACGAACCGACCACATGTGGTATAGGCACAGGTTTCCGGACAATAGGGCTTTGGCTGTAACATGGCTGGTCATTCGCAATTCAAGAACATTATGCACCGCAAGGGCGCGCAGGATGCCAAGCGCGCCAAGGTTTTCACCAAGCTGATCCGCGAGCTGACGGTGTCGGCCAAGACGGGTCTGCCCGACCCGGCGGCCAATCCGCGCCTGCGCGCGGCCATCCTGGCGGCCCGCGAGGCCAACATGCCGAAGGACACCATCGAGCGCGCCATCAAGCGCGGCGCCGGTGGCGAGGACGGCGCCAATTACGAGGAAGTGCGCTACGAGGGCTACGGCCCCGGCTCGGTGGCGGTGATCGTCGAGGCTCTGACCGACAACCGCAACCGCACCGCCTCGGAAGTGCGCACCGCCTTCAACAAGGCCGGCGGCAATCTGGGGGAAACCAATTCGGTGAGCTTCATGTTCGACCGCGTGGGCGCCATCCATTATCCCGCCGCCGCCGGCAGCGCCGATGACGTGTTCGAGGCCGCCCTGGAGGCGGGCGCCGACAATGTGGAAAGTTCGGAAGACGGCCACGACATCACCTGCGCCCCCGACGATCTGAACGCCGTGCGCGAAACCCTGGAAGCCCGGTTCGGCTCGCCGGCCAGCGCCCGTCTCGACTGGCGTCCGCAGACCCTGGTGCCCATCAGCGACGAGGCGGTGGCCCAGACGCTGATGAAGTTCCTCGACGTGCTGGACGACAACGACGACGTGCAGCGCGTCCAGGCCAATTTCGACATCGCCCAAGAGGTGATGGAGAAGCTGGCGTAACGCCGGTTCGTGCCACTCCTGACGGACCGGAGCCGTTTCCGGTCCGGTCTTCCTTGAAAGCGGGGACGGGATGCGACTGTTGGGGCTGGACCCGGGATTGCGCGTTACCGGCTGGGGGGTGATCGAGGCCGAGGGCAACCGTCTGCGCTGGCTGGCCGACGGCGTGGTGCGCTCGGACGAACGCCTGTCCTTAGGGGAACGGCTGGCCCAGCTGCATCGCGGCGTTCTGGCGGTTCTGGCCGCCTGGACGCCCGACGAGGCGGCGGTGGAGCAGACCTTCGTCAACCAGAACCCGGCCTCCACCCTCAAGCTGGGGCAGGCGCGCGGCGCCGTGCTGGTGGCGGCCTCGCTGGCGGGCCTTCCGGTGGCGGAATACGCCCCCACCGAGGTCAAACAGGCCCTGGTGGGCACCGGGCGGGCGGCCAAGGAGCAGGTGGAAATGATGGTGCGGCGTCTGTTGCCGGGGGCTGAGGCCAAAACCGCCGACGCCGCCGACGCCCTGGCGGTGGCGGTGTGCCATGCCCATCACCGGGGCACGGCGCGGGGACTGAAAGCGGCATTGGAGGCCGGACGATGATCGCCAAGCTGAAGGGACTGGTGGACGCCGTCGCCGAGGATCAGGCGGTGATCGATGTGGGCGGCGTCGGCTATCTGGTGTTCTGCTCGGCCCGCACCCTGTCGCGCCTGCCCAAGGCCGGCGAGGCGGCGGCGCTGTTCATCGAAACCCATGTGCGCGAGGATCATATCCATCTCTACGGCTTCCTCGATGCCGGCGAGCGGGAATGGTTCCGCCTGCTGCTGACGGTGCAGGGGGTGGGCAGCAAGGTGGCCCTGGCCATCCTGTCGGTGCTGGCGCCGGACGAGCTGGCGCGGGCCATCGCCGCCGCCGACAAGGCCATGATCAGCCGGGCCAACGGCGTCGGTCCCAAGCTGGCCGTCCGCCTGCTGACCGAGCTGAAGGACAAGGCCGCCGGCATCAGTCTGGGAACCGGCGCCCACATCCAGACCGCGCCCGGCGCCGCGCCGCTGGCCGCCGGGCCGCTGGAGGACGCCATCTCGGCCCTGGTCAATCTCGGCTACCGCCGCATCGAGGCCCACGGCGCCGTGCTGCAGGCGGCGCAGGGCCTGGGCGAGGGCGCCACGGTGCCGGCCCTGATCTCGGCGGGTCTGAAGCAATTGGGCAAGGATCTGACGCGATGAGCCGGGTGGTGCAGCCGCAAAACGCCCCGGGCGACCAGGAAGGCTCGCTGCGGCCCCAGGTCCTGGGGGACTTCATCGGTCAGCGCGAGGTGCGGGAAAATCTTTCGGTGTTCATCGCCGCCGCCCGGGCGCGCGGCGAGGCGCTGGACCATACCCTGTTTTTCGGGCCGCCGGGTTTGGGCAAGACCACCCTGGCGCAGATCGTGTCGCGCGAGCTGGGGGTGGGCTTCCGCGCCACCTCGGGGCCGGTGATCGCCAAGGCGGGCGATCTGGCGGCGCTGCTGACCAACCTGGAACCGCGCGATGTGCTTTTTATCGACGAAATTCATCGCCTTAATCCTGCCATAGAGGAAGTGCTCTATCCCGCTATGGAGGACTTCCAGCTGGACCTCATCATTGGCGAAGGGCCGTCGGCGCGCTCCGTGCGCATCGACTTGCCTCCCTTTACCCTGGTGGGCGCCACCACGCGCTCGGGCCTTCTGACCACGCCGCTGCGCGAACGCTTCGGCATTCCGCTGCGCATGCATTTCTATACCCCGGACGAACTGGAGCTGATCGTCAGCCGCGGCGCCCGGCTGCTGGAGTGCCCGATGACGGCGGGCGGCGCCCGCGAAATCGCCCGCCGGGCGCGCGGCACGCCGCGCGTGGCCGGACGGCTGTTGCGGCGGGTGCGCGATTTCGCCGTGGTGGCCGGAACCCTGCCGGTGGACGAAACGGTGGCCGATAGCGGGCTGCGCCGTCTCGGCGTGGACGAGATGGGCCTGGACGGCATGGACCGCCGCTATCTTTCCTGCATCGCCGAAAATTACGGCGGCGGTCCGGTGGGCGGCGAAACCCTGGCGGCGGCGCTCTCGGAACAGCGCGACACCATCGAGGAGGTGATCGAGCCCTATCTGCTGCAGCAGGGGCTGATCCAGCGCACGCCGCGCGGCCGGGTGCTGACCGCCGGCGGCTTCCGCCATCTGGGACTGGCGCCGCGCCTGCGCCCCGAACAGTACGATCTTCTGGATACGGACGAGGAGACCCCTTGCGATGACTGAGCTTTCGGGCCGCTGGGACGGTGTGGCGCATCTGCTGCCGGTCCGGGTCTATTATGCCGATACCGATGCCGGCGGCGTGGTCTATCACGCCAATTACCTGGCTTTCGCCGAACGGGCCCGCACCGAGATGACCCGGTTGATGGGGCTGGATCAGGTGCGCCTGCGCGCCGAAAAAGGCCTGCTATTCGCCGTACGCAGCTGTGAGATCGATTTTCTGCGGCCCGCGCGGTTGGATGACCCCTTGACAGTGCGCTCGGCCTTGACACATCTGGGCGGTGCCAGCATGCACGTGTTGCAGACGATTTCACGCGGCGAGGAGGAACTGGTGCGGCTGGTGGTGCGCCTGGTCTGCATGACCGACACCGCCAAGGCCGCCCGCATCCCCGACGATTTACGCGCACGGTTTCAGACTTATCTTACTCAAGGGACGGAATAGACCCATGGATCCGGTTCAAACCACTGCCCTGGCCGGGGCGGCCGCGTCAACTGACCTGTCGATGTGGGGCCTGTTCTTGCAGGCCGACCCCATCGTCAAAACCGTGATGATCGCCCTGCTCAGCGCCTCGTTCTGGTGCTGGGCCATCATCTTCGACAAATGGTTCCGCCTGCGCGGCCTGTTCCGGCGCGCCGACCAGTTCGAGGAAAGCTTCTGGTCGGGCGGCTCGCTGGAAGAGCTTTATGACCGCATCGGCAACCGTCCGCAGGATCCGATGTCGTCCATCTTCGTCGCCGCCATGCGCGAATGGCGCCGGTCGGCCGCCAAGGGCCTGGCTGACCGCGAGGCGGTGCGTCTCAGCCTGCCGCAGCGTATCGACCGCGTCATGCAGGTGACCATGGGCCGCGAGATGGAACAGCTGGAGGCGCGCATGGGCTTCCTGGCCTCGGTGGGCTCCACCGCCCCCTTCGTCGGCCTGTTCGGCACGGTGTGGGGCATCATGAACAGCTTCCATCATATCGGCGAAACCAAGAACACCAGCCTGGCGGTGGTGGCCCCCGGCATCGCCGAGGCGCTGTTCGCCACCGCCCTCGGCCTAGTGGCGGCCATTCCGGCCGTGCTGGCCTACAACAAGCTGTCCAGCGACGTCGACCGCTATTTCAAGCGCCTGGAAGCCTTCGCCGGCGAGTTCGGCGCCATCCTGTCCCGTCAGCTCGAGGAAAAGGCCTAACGCCATGGGTGCCTCTTTAGGCGGCGGCGGAAGCCGCCGGGGCCAACGCCGGGCCCATCGGCCGATGGCCGATATCAACGTCACCCCGATGGTCGACGTCATGCTGGTGCTGCTGGTCATCTTCATGGTGACGGCGCCGCTGTTGAGCACCGGGGTGCCGCTGGAACTGCCGAAGACCAATGCCGGGGAACTGAAGGGCGACGAAAAGCCCATCAGCGTCTCCATCAAGGCCGACGGCACCATCTGGCTGCAGGACACCCAGGTCGAGCTGACCGATCTGGCCGCCCGCCTCAAGGCCATCACCGCCGAAAAGCCCGATACCACCATCTTCGTGCGCGGCGACGGCGGGGTGAACTACGCCCGCATCGCCGAGGTGCTGTCCACCCTGTCCTCGGCCGGATTCGGCAAGCTGTCGCTGGTGACCCAGCCCGGCAGCGGGGGCGGGGCCGACGATCAGACCCGGAAGGGAAGGCGCTAAGCCATCATGCCCCTGTCACGCTTTGGAGGCTTGCGCGGACACTGGTTCCGCGAGGAGGGCGAAGAGCCGGAAATGCGTCTGGGCATGTATTGCTCGGGCGCGTTGCACGTCATCGCCGCCCTTATCGCCATTTTCGGCCTGCCGCAGCTGATGTCCGAGCCGCCGCAGGTGACCGACGCCGTGGTGGTGGAACTGGCCCCGGTGGCGGAAAAAACCAACGCGCCGCCCAAGCAGCAGCAACAGCCCAAGGCCGAGGAAAAGCCCGCCGAACCGGAAAAGGTGGAGGCACCGCCCATTCCTGAGCCCAAGCCGGAGCCGCCCACGCCCGAACCGCCCAAGCCGACGCCGCCGCCACCGCCGCCGCCGCCTCAGCCGCCGGAACCGGCGCCGCCGCCGCCGGTGCCCAAGCCGCCCGAGCCCAAGCCTGAACCCGAGGCCCCGGCGCCTAAGCCGCCGCCGCCCAAACCGGCGCCGCCCAAGCCCGAACGGCCGAAGGAGAGCAAGCCGGTGAAGAAGCGCGATAATTTCGACGCGCTGATGGATTCGGCCCTCAACACCCTCGACAAGAGCAAGCCGTCGAGCCACCGGGCGCCGTCGCCGCAGCCGCAGAACACCCCGGCGGCGTCGAAGATCACCTCGAATTCCTCGAGCTGGGATCCGACGCAGCCGGTGAGCATGGCCGAGAAGGACTATATCGCCGCCCAGTTCCGCAAATGCTGGAACTTCGATCCCGGCGCCCGCGATGCCGCCAGCCTGGTGGTGCGCGTGCATGTCCTGCTCAACAGCGACGGCGGGGTGATCCGCGGCGATGTCGTTTCGGATCCGCGCTATTACAGCGACAGTTATTACCGCGCGGCGGCCGATTCGGCCCGGCGCGCCGTCTATGCCTGCCAGCCGATCAAAATTCCGCCCGGCAAGTACGACGCCTTGAAAGACCTCATTCTGACTTTCGATCCCAGGGACGCCCTGCAATGAGACAGACCATCGTTACCGCTTTCGCCGCCGTTCTCGTGGCGGCCGGGCTGTGGGCCGCGCCGGCCAGCGCCCAGGTGCAGATCGACATCAACCATCCCAATGTGCAGCCGCTGCCCATCGCCATCACCGACCTGTTCGGCGGCTCGGCCCAGGACAGCCAGACCGGCCGCGACATTTCCCAGGTGGTGTCGGCCGATCTGGAGCGCTCGGGCCTGTTCCGTCCCATCGATCCCAAGGCCTTCATCCAGACGCCGGACTCCCTGCAGATCCAGCCGCGCTTCGCCGACTGGAAGGCCATCAACGCCCAGGCCCTGGTCAACGGCAAGGCCGAGATGACCCAGGACGGCCATCTGCGCGTCGAGTTCCGCCTGTGGGACGTGGGCGCCGAGCAGGCCCTGATCGGCCAGGCCTACAACGCCTCGCCGCTGGGCTGGCGCCGCATCGCCCATATGATCGCCGACTCCATCTATAAGCGGCTGACCGGTGAATCGGGCTATTTCGACACTCAGATCGTCTATGTGGCGGAAAGCGGTCCGCTGAAGCACCGCATCAAGCGGCTGGCCATCATGGACCAGGACGGCGAAAACCACCGCTTCCTGACCGACGGCGCCGATCTGGTGCTGACGCCGCGCTTCTCGCCCACCACCCGCGACATCACCTACATGTCCTATTACCGCGACCGGCCGCGCGTCTATGTGCTGCATCTGGACACCGGGCGGCGCGAGGTGCTGGGCGATTTCCCCGGCATGACCTTCGCCCCGCGCTTCTCGCCCGACGGCAACAGCGTGATCATGAGCCTGGAGCATAGCGGCAGCAGCGACATCTATGTGATGGATCTGCGCACCCGCCATGTCACCCAGCTCACCTCCACGCCTTATATCGACACCTCGCCCTGCTATTCGCCCGACGGCACCCAGATCACCTTCAATTCGGACCGCGGCGGCAATCAGCAGCTTTACGTGATGAACGCCGACGGCTCCAATATTCACCGCATCAGCTTCGGCGCCGGCCGCTACGCCACGCCGGTGTGGTCGCCGCGCGGCGATCTCATCGCTTTCACCAAATGGACGGGCGGCACATTCTACATAGGTGTCATGCATCCGGATGGGTCGGGCGAGCGTTTGCTCACGCAAGGCTATCTGGTGGAGGGGCCGACCTGGGCGCCGAACGGCCGCGTTTTGGCCTTTTGGCGGCAGGAACGCATGAATTCCCGCGGTCGCGGCGGTTCGGACAAGCTTTATACCATCGATCTGACCGGCTTCAACGAACGCCAGTTGATTACGCCGCTTGATGGATCGGATCCTGCTTGGTCCCCCTTGCTTCCTTAGAAGAATCCCAGTATATTGCGTCGCCGTAAGGGAATTCACACAGCTACAGCGAATCCCTTGTCGTTGTATGAGTAAGGGGCGTCACCGGGCAAGCGGGAGACGCCCTTTGCGCCAAGTTCCGTTCCAAGTCGACTTTCATCCCGATTAAAGGGGGAGTTTGTAAATGAAGATGCGTTTCCTGACTGTGGTGGCCGCCGTCGCTCTGCTGGCTGCCTGCTCCTCGAACGAAGAAGCCGGTAAGGCGAACACCGGTGCCGGCACCGCCGCCGCCACCACCGCCGCCAAGCCCGGCGTGGTTCCCGGTTCGCAGGCCGACTTCGTCGCCAATGTTGGCGATCGCGTGTTCTTCGCCTTCGACAAGTCGGACCTGAGCGCTCAGGCCCGTCAGCAGCTGGCCGCCTGGGTCGTCTTCCTGAAGAAGTATCCGCAGGACAAGATGACCGTTGAAGGCCATTGCGACGATCGCGGCACCCGCGAATACAACCTGGCTCTGGGCGCCCGCCGCGCCAACGCCGTCAAGGAGTTCCTGGTGGCTCAGGGCGTTCCGGCTGCCAGCCTGAAGACCATTTCCTACGGCAAGGAACGTCCGGCCGTTCTGGGCGACAACGAAACCGCGTGGGCTCAGAACCGTCGCGGCGTCGGCGTCATCGGCGAGTAATCAGACCCAGCGTCTGGTTCACACCGTATGAAATTAAGGCGTCTGCCGGACCGGCAGGCGCCTTAATCTTTTTTGAGGGGGGCTTGAACATGATGCGCCGATGGCGATCCTGGTCTAGTATTCCCCGCAGTCTTTACCTGTTTCTTGAAACAAGGCGTCCGGCAAGATGAGGATAGGCATGCGCGTCGAACGGAAAGCGGCATTTATTCTGACCCTGGTGGCGGGAATGATGGCGGGGCAGGCGGCCTTGGCCCAGTCCGCCGACGTCAGCGGCCTGGCGGACCGGGTCAATCGCCTGGAGCGCGATCTCAATGCCGTGGAGGCCCAGGTTTACCGCAATGGCGGCTCTTCTTCGGAGGGCGGCACGGCGCCGGCCAATGGCGGCGCCATCGCCGGCGACGCCTATTCCATGCTGGACCAGCGCATCAACGCTCTGGAAAACCAGATGCGCGACCTGACCGGCCAGATCGAGAAGCAGGGCTATACCCTGAACCAGCTGCAGGACAAGCTGGAGCGCATGAACAAGGACAATGATCTGCGCTTCAAGGATCTGGAGGCCAAGGCCGGCGTGGGCGGGCCGCCTTCCGGCGCGCCGCCGCAAGGCCAGCCGCCGGCCAATGGCGCGCCGCCGCCCGCCGACGGTAAGGGCGGCCAGTGGAATCCCACCATGGGATCGCCGCCCACCACTCTGGGCCAGGTGCCGGCGGGGGACCTGAAGCAGGAGCAGCGCCAGGTGGCGGACGAGGGCAATCAGCAAACCCCGGAACAGCACAAGCCCGGCGCCTTGCCCGGCAACACGCCCCAGGAAAAGTACGATTACGCCTTCGGCCTGTTGCGCAACAACGACTATCAGGGGGCGACGGAGGCCTTCAAACTGTTCGTCTCGCAATATCCGAAGAATTCGCTGGCCGGCAACGCCGTCTACTGGCTGGGGCAGATCCCCTATTCCCAGGGCAATTACGACGCGGCCGCGCATCTCTTCTACGAGGCCTATCACAAATATCCGAAATCGGCCAAGGCGCCGGAAAGCCTGCTGAAGGTGGGGCTGTCGTTTTCCAAGCTGAACAAGAAGAAGGAAGCCTGCGTGGTGTTCCAGCGCTTCCTCACGGAATATCCCGACGCCGCCGACAGCATGCGCCGCCAGGCGAAGCAGGAAAAGCGTAAGATGGGCTGCTGATGCGCCTGTCGGGCGAAGACGCCTTTGCCGCCGCCATGGCCGGACTGGGTCCCTGGGAACGGGAGCCCTGTCTGGCCATTGCCGTTTCCGGGGGGCGCGACAGCCTGGCCCTGACCCTGCTGGCCGACGGCTGGGCCCGCGCCCGGGGCGGTCAGGTGCTGGGGCTGACGGTGGAGCACGGCCTGCGGCCCGAGTCCGCCGCCGAGGCCGAAGCGGTGGGGCGGTGGCTGGCGGCGCGCGGCATCGTCCATCACATTCTGCCCTGGCGCGGCGACAAGCCCGGCCACGGCGTGCAGGCGGCGGCCCGCCAGGCCCGTTATGCCCTGTTGCGCGGCTTTTGCGTCGAACGGGGGCTGTTGCATCTGCTGCTGGCGCATCACCGCGAGGATCAGGCGGAAACCCTGCTGGCCCGGCTGGGGCGCGGCTCGGGCGTGGATGGGCTGGCGGCCATGAGCCCGCTGGTGGAAGAGCCCGACCTGCGCCTTGTGCGCCCGCTGCTGGACTGGCCGCGCGCCCGCCTGGAACAGGTGCTGGCGGCGGCGGGGCAGCCCTGGGCCGAGGATCCGTCCAACGCCTCCCTCCGCTATCAGCGGGGGCGGCTGCGGGCCCTGGCGCCGCGTCTGGCGGCCGAGGGCCTGTCGCCGGAGCGGTTGGCCGCCACCGCCCGCCGCCTGGGCCGGGCCCGGCTGGCCCTGGAAACCGCCGCCGCCGCCCTCGGGGCGCGGGCGGTGTGCCTGCGCCCCGAGGGCTATGCCCTGCTGGATCCGGCGATTTTTCTGGCGGCGCCCGAGGAGGTGGGGCTGCGGCTGCTGGCGGCGCTGACCCGGTCGTTAAGCGGCGCGGACGGCTATCCGCCCCGGCTGGACCGGCTGGAACGGATGTATGCGGCCATCGCCGCCGGGTTGGCCGGGCGGCGCAGTTTCGGCGGCTGCCTGCTGGCGCCCTGGCGCGGCCATATCCTGGTGGGGCGCGAGGCGGCGCGCATGGCGCCGCCGGTCACGCTGGACGCCGCCGGGCGTGCCGTCTGGGACGGGCGTTTCCAGGTGGAGGGGGGGGCGCCCGGTCTGACCCTGGGCGCGTTGGGGGGCGCCGCGTGGGCGCGCCTGCGCCGTGTGGTGGGGAAAAACACGCCGCCCGCCGCCCTTTGCCCCACACTTCCGGCGTTTCGCGATCAGCAGGGTGTTTGCGCCGTGCCTCACCTGGGGTATAACCGCTTGGGGTGTCCAGGGGCGGACGCCGACGGCAGCCAGGGGGCTCGGGTGATCTTCGCGCCTTCGCGGCCGCTGGCGGGCGTCTTTCATTGCCTTGTTTCGGGCGTGGACGGCATTATGTGAAGAAAGCCCTCTTCCAGATTTTTCGGGAGATGGCTGGTATGGCGGGACGCCAGAGTTCCCGCTCACGAGGATCGGCATATGAATTTCAGTAAGAATCTGGTGTTGTGGGTGATTATCGCCGTTCTTCTGGCGGCCCTGTTCAACCTGTTCCAGAATTCGAACGCGCCGCACGGCGCGGCGCCCTATCCCTATTCGCAGTTCTTGAGCGATGTCGATGCCGGCAAAGTGGCCGACGTGCTGATCCAGGGCGAGCAGGTGACCGGGCATTTCACCGACAATCACGCCTTCTCCACCTATGTGCCGCCCAACGCCAACCCGGTGCCGGAACTGCGCAAGGCCAATGTGCGCATTTCGGCCCTGCCCAAGAGCGACGACGGCCAGTCGATCTGGAGCTACCTGCTGTCGTGGTTCCCCATGCTGCTGGTGGTGGGGGTGTGGATCTTCTTCATGCGCCAGATGCAGTCCACCGGCGGCAAGGCCATGGGCTTCGGCAAATCGCGCGCCCGCATGCTGACCGAAAAGACCGGCCGCGTCACCTTCGAGGACGTGGCCGGCATCGACGAGGCCAAGCAGGAACTGGAGGAGATCGTCGATTTCCTGAAGGATCCGCAGAAGTTCCAGCGCCTGGGCGGCAAGATCCCCAAGGGCTGCCTGCTGGTGGGCCCGCCCGGCACGGGTAAGACCCTGCTGGCCCGCGCCATCGCCGGCGAGGCCAATGTGCCCTTCTTCACCATTTCCGGCTCCGACTTCGTGGAAATGTTCGTCGGCGTCGGCGCCTCCCGCGTGCGCGATATGTTCGAACAGGGCAAGAAGAACGCGCCCTGCATCATCTTCATCGACGAAATCGACGCCGTGGGCCGTCATCGCGGCGCCGGTCTCGGCGGCGGCAACGACGAGCGCGAGCAGACCCTGAACCAGCTGCTGGTGGAGATGGACGGTTTCGAATCCACCGAGGGGGTGATCCTGATCGCCGCCACCAACCGTCCCGACGTGCTGGATCCGGCGCTGCTGCGTCCCGGCCGTTTCGACCGCCAGGTGGTGGTGCCCAATCCCGATATCACCGGCCGCGAAAAGATCCTCAAGGTGCATATGCGCAAGGTGCCGCTGTCGCCCGACGTCGATGCCCGCATCATCGCCCGCGGCACCCCCGGTTTCTCGGGCGCCGATCTCTCCAATCTGGTGAACGAGGCGGCGCTGCTGGCCGCCCGCCTGGGCAAGCGCGTGGTGGCCATGGCCGAGTTCGAGGCCGCCAAGGACAAGGTGATGATGGGTTCGGAGCGCCGCTCCCTGGCCATGTCCGACAAGGAAAAGCGCCTGACCGCCTATCACGAGGGCGGGCACGCCATCGTGGCGGCCATGGAAACCGAGTCCGATCCCATTCACAAGGCCACCATCATTCCGCGCGGCCGCGCCCTGGGCATGGTGATGCGCCTGCCCGAGGCCGACCGCATCTCCATGTCGAAGGCCAAGCTCAAGGCCGATCTGGCGGTGGCCATGGGCGGCCGTCTGGCCGAGGAGCTGATCTTCGGCGCCGACAAGATCACCACCGGCGCCTCGTCGGACATCAAGATGGCCACCGATATCGCCCGGCGCATGGTGACCGAATGGGGCATGAGCGAGAAGCTGGGGCCGCTGGCCTATGGCGAGAATGATCAGGAGGTGTTCCTGGGCCACTCCGTGACCACCCACAAGAACATCTCGGAAGCCACCGCCAAAAGCATCGACGAGGAAATCCGCGGCATCGTCGACGAGGCCTATACCCACGCCCGGCAGATCCTCACCGACAATCTCGACAAGCTGCATACCCTGGCCAAGGCGCTGCTGGAGTTTGAAACCCTGTCGGGCGACGAGATCCGCGCCCTGCTGCGCGGCGAGGCCATCCAGCGCAACCAGGGCCCCACCGAGCCGCCCGCCGACGCACCGCGCGAAAGCGGCCGCCTGACCTCGGTGCCCAGTTCGGGCGGAGGGGCGTTCGGCCCCGGCGTGGAGCCGCAGCCGGG
Organism: Pseudomonadota bacterium; assembly: GCA_021782815.1. Lineage (GTDB taxonomy): Bacteria > Pseudomonadota > Alphaproteobacteria > Rhodospirillales > Magnetospirillaceae > JAJZGK01. The sequence goes on along the minus strand of JAJXUO010000005.1, from coordinate 1,441 downwards.
GGCATGATGGCAAACCCCGCGTCTTTGCCGATGAACGCAAGCCCCGCCCTGCCGCGGGGCTTGCCGCTTGAGGCCGTGGCCGGTCTTTACATCGCGCCGCTGGGCAGCCTGTCGGCCAGCAGCGCCGCCGCCGCCCTGGCGGCCGGGCAGGGCTGGTCGCTGGCCGGATCGCCCCTGGCCCTGTCCTTGTGCGCCCTTTTGTGGCGCGAGGGCGGCGCGGTATGGGAGGCGGTGGCCCCCTTCGCCGAGCTGCTGGACTGGTCGGAGGCCGAGGGCGAGGCGGTGGCCCGGCAGGTGGCCGGGCTGTTGCGGCGCCTCGGCGCGCCCCGTCCGCCCTTCGCCGGGCTGGCCATGGACCGTCCGCACATCATGGGCATCGTCAACGTTACCCCCGACAGTTTTTCCGATGGCGGCCGCCATGCCACCCCCGAGCAGGCGGTGGCGCACGGCGTGGCCCTGCTGGAGGCGGGGGCCACTCTCTTGGATGTGGGCGGCGAATCCACCCGGCCCGGTTCGGGCGAGGTGGCGCCCGACGAGGAGATCCGCCGCGTGGTGCCGGTGATCCGCGCTCTGGCCGAGCGCGGGGCGGTGGTGTCGGTGGACACCCGCCATGCCGAGGTGATGACGGCGGCGGTGGCGGCGGGCGCGGCCATCATCAACGATATCGCCGGTCTGGAAGGGCCGGGGGCGCTGGCGGCGGCGGCGAAAAGCGGCGCCGCCGTGGTTCTGATGCATATGCGCGGCGATCCCCGCCACATGCAGCAGGATCCGCGCTACGACTGCGCCCCCCTCGATGTTTACGACTATCTGGCCGGGCGGCTGGCGGCCTGCCGGGCGGCGGGCATCCCCGACCAGCGGCTGGCGGTGGATCCCGGCATCGGCTTCGGCAAGACCGACGCCCATAACATGGCCATTCTGGCCCGCCTCGCCCTCTATCACGGCCTGGGGGTGCCGCTGTTGCTGGGGGTGAGCCGCAAGAGCTTCATCGGTCGCTTGAGCCGGGGCGAGCCGCCGCTGCAACGGCTGGCCGGGTCGCTGGCGGTGGCCCAGGCCGGCTGGGAGGCCGGGGTGCAGATGACGCGGGTGCACGACGTGGCGGAAACCGCCCAGGCCCTGGCGGTGTGGCGCGCCCTGCGCGGTTTGTGATACCCATACGGAAATCATGGTGGGACGAGAAGCATGAGTCGCAAGCTGTTCGGCACCGATGGGGTGCGGGGCACCGCCAACGTGGCGCCGATGACGGCGGAAACCGCCCTGAAGCTGGGCATGGCGGCGGGGCGGTATTTCACCCGGGGCGAGCATCGCCACGTGGTGGTGATCGGCAAGGATACCCGGTTGTCGGGCTATATGCTGGAACCGGCCCTGACGGCGGGCTTCATCTCGGTGGGTATGGACGTGGTGCTGCTGGGGCCGTTGCCCACCCCGGCGGTGGCCATGCTGA